>DATBPS010000287.1:0-1660 GCA_036561225.1 Terriglobales bacterium | reverse complement strand
GCAGGCGCCGGCGGCGGGGACGCCGCTGCTGCTGCGCGATCCTTCGCTGAGCCGCGCGCAGATTGCCTTTGCCTTCGGGGGCAGCCTGTGGACGGTGGGGCGCAACGGCGGCACCGCGGTGCGGCTGACGGCCGGGCCGGGGGTACAGAGCCATCCCATCTTCTCGCCTGACGGGACGCAGATCGCCTTCACCGGCGAGTACGACGGCAACGTAGATGTCTTCGTAGTCGCGGCCACGGGGGGCGAGCCGCGGCGGCTGACCTATCATCCGGGGGCCGATGTCGCCGTCGGCTGGACGCCGGACGGCAAGCAGGTGATCTTCACCTCCAGCCGCAACAGCTACTCGCGGTTTGACCGGCTCTTCGCCATCCCCGCCGCCGGAGGCATGCCGCTGCAGTTGCCGCTGCCCATGGGCGAGGATGCGAGCTACGCCGCCGACGGCGCCCATCTGGCCTACGTGCCCATCATCAACTGGAGCGCCCGCACCGCCTGGAAGCGGTACCGCGGCGGCCGCTATGCCCGCGTCTGGCTGGCCAATCTGGCCGACAGCCGCATCGAGAAGGTGCCCAACGCCGGCTCCAACGACCTCAACCCGATGTGGATCGGCGACAACGTGTACTTCCTCTCCGATCGCGGCAACGGCCCCAACGGGGCGGGCGCGGCCGAGCCGGTGGCGCTGTGGCGTTACAACACCCGCAGCCATGCGCTGGCCAAGGTGCTCGATCCCGGCGACCGTGACATCAAGAGCGCGCAGGCGGGGCCGGAGGCCATCGTCTATGAGCAGCTGGGCTCGATCCATCTTTACGATCTGAAGAGCGGCAAGCAGCGGGCAGTGCCGATCTCCGTGACGGGCGATTTTCCGGCGCTGCGGCCGCGCTTCGAGCGGGTGGCACCGCAGATCCGCGACTTTGACGTTTCGCCCACCGGCAAGCGGGCGGTGTTCGAGGCGCACGGCGAGATCCTCACGGTTCCGGCGAAGGACGGCGACCTCCGCGACATCACGCGCACCCCGGCGGTGGAGGAGCGCTCGCCCGCCTGGTCGCCCGATGGCACCCGCATCGCCTATTTTTCCGATATTTCGGGTGAGTACGCGCTGCACATCGCCGCGCAGGACGGCATGGGAAAGGATGGTTCCGGCGATGTGCGGGTGATTGACCTGGGCGCGCCGCCGTCGTTTTTCTACGCTCCGCACTGGTCGCCCGACAGCAAGAAGATCGCTTATAGCGACAAGCGCCTCAACCTGTGGGTGGTGGACCTGACCCAGGCGTCGCCGCGGCCGGTGAAGATCGCCGCGCAGTACTACGATCTGGGGGGTGGGGGCGCGGCGGTGGACATGGCCTGGTCGGGCGACAGCCAGTGGCTGGCCTACAGTCTGCTGTTGAAGAACGAGATTCATGCCATTGCCGTCTATTCGCTGGCGAGCGGCAGCAGCCGTCCGCTGACCGATGGCCTGAGCGACGCGCGCTATCCGGCGTTTGACCGCAGCGGCAAGTACCTGTACTTCACCGCCTCGACCAATGTCGGTCCGGCCGACAAGGGCATAGACATGACCGGGATCGATCATCCGGTGACGCGCAGCGTCTACTGCCTGGTGCTGCGCAACGACCTGCCCTCGCCGCTGGCGCCGCGCAGCGACGACGAGAAGCCGGAGGCGGCGCGG
>DATBPS010000286.1:0-9790 GCA_036561225.1 Terriglobales bacterium | reverse complement strand
ATCGAGCGCGAGCTGGAGAAGCGGCCGCGGGTCGAGGGCCAGAGCCTTGATCGTTCGCTGTCGCCGGCGCTGGCCGAGGCGCTGGAGGCGGCGTTTCGCCATGCCGACAAGTTCAAGGATGAATTCGTCTCCACCGAGCATCTGTTGCTTGGCCTGCTCGACCTCAAGGATGACGCCGCGCAGCGCATTCTGGCCGCCCACGGGGCGACCACCGACCGCGTCTTGACCGCACTGCAGGCGATCCGCGGCAGCCAGCGGGTCACCGACCAGAACCCCGAGGGCAAGTACCAGGCGCTGGAGCGTTACGCCCGTGACCTGACCGAGCTGGCGCGCAAGGGCAAGCTGGACCCGGTGATCGGGCGTGACGAGGAGATTCGCCGCGTGATCCAGGTATTGTCGCGGCGCACCAAGAACAACCCGGTGCTGATCGGCGAGCCCGGCGTGGGCAAAACGGCGATCGTCGAGGGTTTGGCGCGGCGCATTGTGGCCGGCGACGTGCCCGAAGTGCTGAAGACCAAGCGGGTCGTCTCGCTCGACCTGGGCGCCATGGTGGCGGGGGCGAAGTACCGGGGCGAGTTCGAAGACCGTTTGAAGGCGGTGCTGAAGGAGATTGAAGAGGCGGAGGGCGAGATCATCCTCTTCATTGACGAGCTGCACACGCTGGTGGGCGCCGGCGCCGCCGAAGGCTCGATGGACGCCAGCAACATGCTCAAGCCGGCGCTGGCGCGGGGATCCTTGCGGGCCATCGGCGCCACCACACTCAACGAGTACAAGAAATACATTGAAAAAGACGCTGCCCTCGAGCGCCGCTTCCAGCCGGTGCTGGTGGGCGAGCCGACGGTGGAAGACACCATCGGCATTCTGCGCGGACTGAAAGAGCGTTACGAGATCCACCACGGGGTGCGCATTCAGGATGCGGCGCTGGTGGCGGCGGCGCGGCTGTCGGCGCGCTACATCGCCGACCGCTTTCTGCCCGACAAGGCGATTGACCTGGTGGATGAGGCGGCGGCCGCGCTGCGCATGCAACTGGATTCGCGCCCGGTGGAGATCGAAACCCTGGAGCGGCGGCTCACCCAGCTCGAGATCGAGCAAACGGCGCTGGCCAAGGAGAAGGATAAGGCCTCGAAGGAGCGCGGCCACCAGATCGAGCGCGAGGTCGCCGACCTGAAGGAACAGGTGGGCGCGCTGCGCAGCCGCTGGCAGAACGAGAAGGACGAGATCCAGCAGGTGCGCGACATCAAGGCCAAGCTCGACGCCTTGCAGGTGGAGGAGCAGCAGGCGGAGCGGCAGGGCAACTTCAGCCGCGTGGCCGAGATCCGTTACGGCCTGCGCGGCGAACTGGAGCGCCAGTTGGCCGCCGCCAGCCAGAAGCTGGAGGCCGATAGCGACCGCAAGCGGCTGCTGCACGAGGAGGTCAGCGAGGCCGAGATCGCCGGCGTGGTCTCCAAGTGGACCGGCATTCCTGTGACCCGCATGATGGAAGGCGAGAAAGAGAAGCTGGTGCACATGGAAGAGCGGCTGCACCAGCGGGTGGTGGGGCAGGAGGAGGCGGTGAGCGCGGTGAGTGACGCCATCCGGCGTTCGCGCGCCGGACTGGGCGATCCGCGCCGCCCGATTGGATCGTTCCTGTTCCTGGGGCCGACCGGGGTGGGCAAGACCGAGCTGGCGCGGGCGCTGGCCGAGTTTCTCTTCGACGATGAGCACGCCATGATCCGGCTCGACATGTCGGAGTACATGGAGAAGCATTCGGTGGCGCGGTTGATCGGCGCGCCTCCGGGCTATGTCGGTTACGAAGAGGGCGGACAACTGACCGAGCGGGTGCGGCGGCGTCCTTACGCCGTGCTGCTGCTGGACGAAATTGAAAAGGCGCATGCGGACGTGTTCAACATCCTCTTGCAGGTGCTCGACGATGGCCGCCTGACGGACGGCAAGGGGCGGACGGTGGATTTCCGCAACACGGTGGTGATCATGACCTCGAACCTCGGCAGCCAGCACCTGGCGGGCGAGATCAGCGACAACGCCCGCCGGCGGGTGATGGACGAGGTGCGCGGGCACTTCCGCCCCGAATTCCTCAACCGTGTGGACGAGCTGGTGATCTTCCATGCACTGGAGAAGGCGCAACTGGCGCCCATCGTCGAGATGCAGTTGCAGCATCTGCGGGTGCTGCTGGCCGAGCGCGGCATTGGCCTGACGCTGGCGCCGGCGGCGCGCGACCTGGTGTTGCAGCAGGGTTACGATCCCCAGTACGGCGCGCGGCCGCTGAAGCGCGCCCTGCAGCGGCTGGTGCAAAATCCGCTGGCCAGTGCCATTCTCAAGGGAGAGGTGATGCCCGGCCAGCAGATCGAGGCGGTGGTGGCGCCCACCGGCGACCACCTGCTCTTCCAGCCGGCGCGGGAAGCGGTGGCGCACTCGTAGACCGCAGGCAACCATGCAGATTTTCAAAACCACGCTGTTGATGACCGTGCTGACGGTCGTGCTGTTGCTCATCGGCAACTGGCTGGGGGGCGAGGCGGGCATGATCCTCGCCCTGGTCATTGCCGGGGCGATGAACTTCGCCTCCTACTTCTACAGCGACAAGATCGCGCTCAAGACCTACAACGCGCAGCCGGTGACGCGCGAGGAGCTGCCCAACGTCTACCGCATTCTCGAAGGCCTGACGGGGCGGGAGAACCTGCCCATGCCCAAGGTCTACGTCATCCCCACCGATTCGCCCAACGCCTTCGCCACCGGCCGCAACCCCGAGCACGCCTCGGTGGCGGTGACGCGCGGCATCCTCACCCTGTTGACCGATGAGGAGCTGGAAGGGGTGCTGAGCCACGAGCTGGGGCATGTGCGTAACCGCGACATTCTCATCAGCTCGATCGCAGCCACCATGGCGGGCGCCATCATGCTGATTGCCCGCATGGCGGGCTGGGCGGCGCTGTTCGGCGGCTACGGCGGCCGCGACAACAACGGCAGCGAAGGCGGGGCGCTGGGCGCCATCGCGTTGATGATCATCGCCCCGATTGCGGCGATGATGATCCAGTTGGCCATCTCGCGCTCGCGCGAGTACGCCGCCGATGCCTCCGGCGCCCACTGGACCGGCAACCCGCAGGCGCTGGCGCGGGCGCTGGAGAAGCTCGACGCCTACTCGAAGCAGCGGCCCATGCTGGCCTCGCCCTCGACCGCGCACCTGTTCATCATCGCCCCGCGCACCCGCGCCCTGCTGGCCGGATTGTTCTCCACCCACCCGCCCATCCCGGCGCGCGTGGCGCGGCTGCTCGGCCACCCCGCCGACCGCTAAACCGTTTCCGGCAGCACGGTCGCGCCCAAGCCCTGGGCCGCTGACCTCACGCGCTCGTCCAGGCTGAGCATGGCCAGGCTTGGAAGCAACGCCACGGCCTCGGAGAAGAAGGCAAGATGCAGGGCATCCAGGGTGCGTACTGGTTCACTGGGAAAGCGCCGGCGCGCCCGGTCGGCGACGGCAGCGGAAAACGGAAGCACGTAGCACTTCTGCCAAAAGTGCGCTGCCTCCTGTTGCAAGGCGCTGCGTTCATCCGGGCTGAGAGTGCCGAGCGTCTCGCCGCGCAAAAACGCTCGTTCGCACTCGATGCACGTCAGTTCTGAGGTGAAGATACGCCCGGGGGCGGCTAGAAGGGGCCAAACGTGCGTCGCGCTGGATTGCTTGAGCCAGGCGTTTAGCACGGCGCTGGACTCGACGTAGAGGCTCAAAGCTCGCCGCGCTCCTCATCGAGCAGGCGCTGCGCCGTGCCCTCGGGTAGCTTCCGTCGCAGCGGAGACACAGGTGGCGACCATGGCCGCGATGGGGCACGAACTCTGCCCTGGCGAATCATCTCCGCCAGCCCGGGCGGCACCGGCTGGGCGCTGGTCCAGCCCGCCGGCACAATCTCCGCCACCACCGTGCCGCGATCGGTGATCTGCAGCGGCTCGCCCGCGCGCACCCGCCGCAGGCAGGCGCTCAGGCTGGCCTTCAGCTCGCGAATCCCCACGCTGGTCATAACTTCATTGTGACCTCATGTAGTCACGAGGTCAACCGTGGGCAGTTCTAGTGCGAAAGCGCCTGGCGCCATGCGGTCATCACCACAATCGGGGATTGCTGGTCGCCGCCGGTCAACTGGTTGATGAGGAACCCGCGACCGCCGGGCAGCGGGGAGTAGTCGGCGAAGCCTTCGGTCAGGCTCTCAGGAGGACGCATCGGGAAGAGGGTGTGCGGGGCGGAAAAGCGGGGCGTTGGGCCAAGCGTCACCGTCACCGCTGTCATCGCGGAGTGGGAGACAAAGTAGATGGTGTGCCCATCAGCGCTCCAGACGGGCCAGCTCCCGTTCCCGGTGGAGACTTGCCATTGGCTGGCATGGCGGGGAAAATCGGTGACGAAAATTTCCCAGTCACCGTTGCCGTTGCTGTTGGATTCGTACGCCACCCAACGGGTGTCCGGCGAGGGCGAAGCATCGAGCTCGCGCGCCGGGGTGCGGAGAAAGGGCTGGCTTGCGCCCAAGGCTGCAGCCGGCCCCTCGCCCAGGGGCATCCACCAAATGTCGGTGCCGGTTGCGGGAGAAATGGTCTCGTCGTAAAACAGCACTCGGCCATCGCGGGAGACCGAATCCGCTCCGCTGAGCCCGCCGCGACCGCCCACCGCAACCTCCGCCCCGGAACCGTCCGCCAGCTTGCGGTAGATGGCATATTCTCCGGCTGTGTTGGAGGTGTAATAAATCCAACGGCCGTCGGGCGACCACATCGGTCCGGTATTGTCAGACCGGCCGAAGGTGAAGCGGCTGCGAGCGCCGCTGGCCACGTCAATCAGCCAGAGATCGCTCACCCCGGCAAGGTCGGGGTTGGGAATGCCTACGACGATGCGCTGGCCGTCGGGTGACAAACGTGGCGACTCGTACGCGCCCGGGGGTCCGAGGAGGCGTTGCAGCTTGCCGCTGCCATCCACCAACTCGAGCTGGGAAGCATCCGTGTCGTTGCCGCGGTAGGCCAACGTGCCGGACGCCGCCGCCGTCACCCCAAGATAGCCGGTCGGACCGGCAATCCCCGCGGCCGCCACCCCCGCGGCCACCGTCTCTCTGGCGCCACGGATTTGCAGGTGGGCGGTATCGAACGGTTGCGCCACCAGGGCGCGGTTGTACGAATAAAGAAGGCGGCCATCCGAGTAGATGGCGGCGGAATCGCCGCTTTGCAGCTGCACCACCTCCTGGGAGCGGGTGGAATCAAGCGAGCCAACCAGAATGGCGGCGCCCCCGGCACCCTGGCTCTCGGCGGTGAGTAGAAAGTGACGTCCGTCGGGCAGGAAAAAAGGCCAGCGCAGACTCACCTCCTGGCGGCTATTGTCGAACGCTGTGGCGGGAACCGGAGTGCCGCCTCCGGCGGCGACCTTCATCAATGGCTGGGTGACGTCGGGGCTGAAAACGATGGTGCCGCCGTCCTGCGGGCTCCAACTCCCGCCGCGCGCACCGCCGGCGGCAACGCTGCATACGTCGCGCACCGCGCCGGTGGGAAAGTCATAGCGTTTGAGCGCGCCGTCGGCAAAAAATGCGATCGCGGTTCCATCCGGCGACCAAAAGGGAAACTCGCCGTCGTCGCTGCCGGCCAGCGGCGCTGCCGCCAGCTCGTCCAGCCGACGCACCCACAACTCCGCCTTGCCATTGTTGCTGGCGGCGAAGACCAGCCTGGTTCCGTCCGGCGAAAGCGCCAGGCCATAGCCCAGGTTGAGGCCGGCCGGCAGGGCGACGGTGAAGCGCAGTGCTGGTCCGGTGGGTGCGCGCGGGCGCCAGAACCATGCCATGGCGGCCACCATGGCCAGCCCCGCCGCTGCCGCCGCCGTGACCCAGGGCCAGCGGGCACGGCGCTTGGCCTGGTCCGCCGGCTCATGGTCGTCCGCGGCGGCTTCTTCCATCGCAATCCGGGCATCACCGATGGCCTGCAGCCGCTGGTGGGGATCCTTCTTCAGACAGCGCGCCACCATGGCCCGCGCCGCCGCCGGCGTGGTGGACGGCAGCAGGGACCAGTCCGGCTCCTGGGTGATGACCGCCGCCAACACCTCGGTGGCGGTTTCGCCTCGGAAGGCCTGCTGCCCGCTCAGCAGCTCAAACAAAATGCACCCGAAGGCCCAGATGTCGGCGCGCCTGTCCGCCACCTTCCCCTTGGCCTGCTCCGGTGCCATGTAGGCGGCAGTGCCCAGGATCATGCCCGGCAAACTTGCCATATGCGTCAGAGTGGGCGAATTGGCCAGGTCAGCGGCGCTGGTTTCGCCCTCCAGTGCTTTCGCCAGGCCGAAATCGAGCAGCTTCACCTGTCCGTCCGCGGTCAGCCGGATGTTGGCGGGCTTGAGGTCGCGATGGATGATGCCACGTTCGTGCGCGTATTCGATCGCCGCGCAGATTTGCATGGCCAGTTGCCGTGTCTCTTCCCACGGCAGCGGGCCCGACAAACCGCTGCCCTCGACCAGCTCCATCGCCAGCGCGCCCTGTTCAAAGCCGTAAATGGCTGCGATATGGGGATGATTCAGCGCCGCCAGCAGTTGCGCCTCGCGCTGCAGCCGTGCCCGTCGTTCCGGATCTTCCGCCCAGGCTGCCGGCAACAGCTTCAGCGCCACGTCGCGCTGCAGCCGCGTATCACGGGCGCGGTACACCTCGCCCATGCCGCCCGCGCCCAGCGGCGCTACGATCTCATACGGTCCCAGCCGATCGCCCTGCGTCAGCATGCAGCAAACAGTATAGGGGTCTCGTGTTGCTGCGCGCGACGCCGCCCAGCGCGAGTTGACACGACAACAGCCCCAACCCATAATCAACTTATGGGTAAAGTCCTGCCCGGCACGCTCGATCTGCTGATTCTGCGCGCCCTGCTCCAGGGCGCGCGGCACGGCTACGCCATCGCCGAGTTCATCCTGGCGCACTCGGAGGGGGAACTGGAGGTGGAGGAGGGTGCGCTGTATCCCGCCCTGCACCGGCTGGAAGTGCAGGGCTACCTCGCCTCGGCCTGGGGACTGTCGGAAAACAACCGCCGCGCCAAGTTTTACCGGCTGACCGCGATCGGACGCCGCCAACTGGAGCAGTCGGTCAGCGCCTGGCAGCGCGCGGCCCGGGCCATCGCCGGCGTGCTGGAGGCCAAGGCGTGAAATTCCCCCGCCTGCGCGCGCGGCTCCATCGCCGTCGCCTGGAGCGCGACCTCGACGACGAGCTCGCCTTCCACCGCGCCCTGCTTGCCGAAAAGGGCGCGGTCCATCGCCGCTTCGGCAACGAAGTGCGGCTGCGGGAGGCAACGCGTGAACAGTGGATGATGGGCTGGTTGGAAGCGCTGACCCGCGACCTGCGCCTGGCGGTGCGCGGCCTGCGCCGCGCGCCCGGGTTCAGCCTGACGGCGATCCTCATCCTGGCGCTGGGCATCGGCGCCAACAGCACCATCTTCGGGTTGGCCTACGGCATTCTCTGGCGCCCGCTGCCGTATCCCGACGCCCATCGCATCGTCGAGGTGCGCCAGGCGCATGGGGCCTATATCGACATGATGAATTCCGGCTACGACCTGCAGCAGGCGCGCGGCGTGGACACCGGGCTGGTGGATTGGGCGCAGTACCGCGCGGAGTCGGCCACGCTTACCGGCGCCGGGCCGGCGGAGATGCTGTATGGAGTGGAGGTGGAGTCGTCGCTGCTGCACCTGCTGCGGCCCCCGCTGCTGGCTGGCCGCCTGCTGCAGCCCGCCGACGACGGTGAAGGAAAGCCGCCGGTAGTGGACGTCAGCGAAGGCCTGTGGCGCGCGCATTGGGGCGCGGACCCGGCGATTGTAGGAAAACCGATTCTATTGGATGGCAAGCTTTATCTGGTGGCGGGTGTGATCGGTGGCGGGTTCGGCTTTCCGAATGCCGACCCCCAATTCACCTCCGCGCCCATCGCCTATTGGCGCAACTGGAAGGAAGCGATCGAGCCGCCCGGCAACCGCGACGTGGCCGCGGTGGCCCGCTTGGCGCCGGGCATCACCCTGGCGCAGGCGCGGCAGCGGCTCGGTTTGGAGATGAAGCGGCTGGCCGCGGCCCATTCCGTGGACAAGGACTGGAGCTTCGAGGTTACGGCGCTGCGTACGCACATGGTACAGCGGGCAGCCGGGGAACTCTGGGTGCTGCTGGCGCTCTCCTCCGTGCTGCTGCTCATCGCCGCCGCCAACTTCGCCTGCTTGCTGGCGGCGCGGGCCGAGCGCCGCCGCCCGGAATTGGCGGCGCGGGCCGCGCTGGGCGCCAGCCGATTGCAGATCAGCCGCTTACTGTTGTCAGAGGCGCTCTGCCTGATCGCGGCGGGCGGTGCGGCGGCCCTGGGGATCGCCGGAGTGGGCCTGGCGTGGCTGCAGGCAGCGGCTTGGCTGCAACTTCCCCGGCTGGACGGCGTGGGTCTGAATGGGAGCGTGATTGCTTTCACCACGCTGATCATGGCCGGCATCGCGCTGGCCTTTGCCTGGCTGCCGGGTTGGCGGATTTCCAGAGCGCAAGCGCCGCTGGCGCCGCGGCCGGGCGGCGTCGCCGGTTCGAGCGGCTGGACGGTGGTGCAGGTGGCGGCGGCGCTGGTGCTGCTCACCGGCGCCGGTGTGCTGGCCTTGGCGCTGCAGCGCATGCTGGCCGTTCCGCTGGGTTTCCATCCGGATCAGGTGCTGACCTTCGGCCTGTCGCTGCCGGAGCCGGCCTATCCAGCCGTGAGCGATCGCCGGCGCTTCTACGCCCGGTTGGAGCAGCAGCTTGCGGCCCTGCCGGGCGTGACCGCGGCGGCGGTGGCCAGCGGGATACCGACCGCGGGCCAGAGCTCCACCGGCTACGTGTTGCCGGGAATCCCGCTGCGGCCGGGGCTCGACCAGTGGATCGGCTTCAACCGCGTGTCGGCCGCGTACTTCGAAACGCTGGGCATTCCCGTCATCGCCGGCCGCGGATTCCATGACAGCGACACCGCCACCGCCCCTCCGGTGGCGGTGGTGAGCGCGGCCACCGGGCGCCGGTTGTTCCACGGCGCCAACCCCATCGGCCGGCGCATTCGCCTCAACTTTCGGAACGAGCCCTGGCGCACCATTGTGGGCGTGGTGGGCGACGTGCAAGGCCGAATGACGGTCCGGCCCGACGAGCCCGCGCCCCTCGTCTATGTGCCGCTGGCCCAGTCCTGGGCGCCGGACTACGTGCTGGTCACACTGCGCGCCGCCGCCGGAGCGCCACCCCTGCTGGCGCCGGCGCGGCGGCTGTTGACCGGGCTGGACTCCGCCCTGCCCATCATCCAGCCGCAGTGGCTGCGCGCGGCGGTGTTCGAAGCCACCGCCGAGCCCCGCTTCCGCGCCTTCCTGGCGCTGGCCTTCGGCGGCCTGGCGCTGCTTCTGACCGGGGTGGGCATTTACGGCGTGATGAGCTATCGCGTGCAGGGAAGGACGCGCGAGTTCGCGGTGCGCTCGGCGCTGGGCGCGCGCCCGGCGCAGGTTCGGACCCTGGTGTTGCGCGGCACGGCGACACTTTTGGCTGCCGGATTGCTATTGGGCCTGTTGGCCGCGGCCGTCGCCACCCGGCTGCTCGCCAACCTGCTCTTTGGCGTCAGCCCATTGGATCCGCGGGTGCTCGCCGCCGCCTGCGGTTTGCTGCTGTCCGCCGGCTTGCTGGCCGCCTGGCTTCCCGCCCGCCGCGCCATGCGGGTAGACGCCGCCGGCGCCCTGCGCAGGGAGTGAGAAGATTCCACTTCTTTACCGGGCCGGCAGGCTGTAGTCGGCCATTCGTAGTCCCGGCATACCGGCGAAGTCGTCCGGGTTGCGGGTGAGCAGCGTGCAGCCGTGCTGC
>DATBPS010000285.1:0-2406 GCA_036561225.1 Terriglobales bacterium | reverse complement strand
AAGCTGAGCGACGGCAAGAGCGAGATCTTCCTGGCCACGCGGGAAGGCAAGAGCATCCGCTTCCCGGAATCGGGCGTGCGTCCCATGGGGCGGCAGGCGGCGGGAGTGCGCGGCATGTCGCTGGGCGAGGGCGACGGGATCATCGGCATGGAGGTCACCGGCGACGCCAACCAGCTGATCCTGAGCGTGACCGAGGGCGGCTACGGCAAGCGCACGCTGCTGTCGGAGTACCGCAAGCAGTCGCGCGGCGGCTCAGGAGTGATTAACATCAAGACCACCGACAAGAAAGGGAAGATCGTGGCGGTGATGGCGGTGGGCGAAACGCCGGAGGTGATGGTGATCTCGCAGCAGGGGAAGATCATCCGCTGCGACGCCAGCTCGATCCGCGAAGCGGGGCGCAACACCCAGGGGGTGCGCATCCTGCGTCTGGAGGAAGGCGACCTGGTGGCCGCGTGCAGCGTGCTGCCGGCGGAGGAAGCGGGCGAAGGGGGCGAGCAGCCGGAGTTGGTGCAGTGAGAAGCAAAGGGAACAGGGAACAGGGAATAGGGAACAGTTAAGGCGCCGGCGATAGCTTGTGGCGCAGGGCAGTGGTGAGACCGTAAAGGGCGCGGCGCAGGTCGTCGAGCGGAGGCGGGGGTTGGGCGGGTGCGTACGCCGAGGCGGCGTACGAGTTCGAGCAGGGTTTCGAGTTCGGCCAGGCTGCCGCGGGCGATGCAGGCGAAGCGGAGGAATTCCCGGGTTTGGCCGCGGGCGTGACCTTCGGAGAGGTTGGCCGCAATCGAGACAGCCGCGCGGCGAAGCTGGCTGCTGAGGCAGAAGGCTTCATCTTTTGGCAGGCCACGAGCGATTTGATAGACGGCCGGGACAGCATCCATCGCGAGCTGCCAGACCTTGAGGTCGCGGAAGTCACGAATTTCAGCCATCCTAGTTTTTACCGCAATGCGTAGAGGGTCCGCATCCACCTTTCGGTGGGGGACACTGTCCCCTGTTCCCTATTCCCTGTTCCCTGCCATGGAGCAGCCGTCGCAGGGGGCGCCGCCGCTTTCGAATTGCAGCGTGGCGTGATGGATGTGATAGCGCTCGTCGAGGAGGGCGCAGAGGCGGCGGCGGATGGCTTCGCTGGCCGAGGGCGGGATGTCGGCGATCTGCACGTGGGCGCTGAGGGCGTGGGCCTGGGAGCCGAGACTCCAGATGTGGAGGTCGTGGACGGCCATCACGCCCTCCACCGAGGAGAGCTGGGCATGGACTTCGGCGGGCTTCAGGCCGCGCGGCGCGCCCTCCAGCAGAATGTTGAGCGTGTCGAGGAAGACGCCCCAGCCGGAAACCAGAATCAGGGCGGCGATGACCAGCGACAGAATGGGATCGAGTTCCATCCAGCCGGTACGGGCGATGACCAGCGCGCCCACGATGACCAGCGCGGTGGCCAGCGCGTCCCCCAGCATGTGCAGGAAGGCGGCGCGCAGGTTGACGTCGTCGTGACCCTCCAGCCGCCAGGCGATGAGGGTGTTCATCACCAGGCCGACGATGGCCACCCAGAGCATCGGCCCGGTGGCCACCGGATGGGGGGTGCGCAGCCGGGCGACCGCCTCGACCACGATCCAAACCGTGATGACAAACAGCGTCGCCACGTTGACCAGCGCCGCCAGCACACCGGCGCGGTGGAAGCCGTAGGTCTTGTGGCCGGTGGGCGGCTTGGCTTGCAGGTAGACGCCTATCCAGCTCAGCCCCAGCGCCAGGAAATCCGTCAGGTTGTGGCCGGCTTCGGAGATCAGCGCCAGAGAATGAGAGCGCAACCCCATCACGAAAGCCAGCGCGACGTAGCCCAGGGTGGCGATGGCGCCCAGGGTGAGCACCGTCCTGGCCGTCCCGTGGGAGTGGGTATGGCTGTGCATGCCGGATCCTGCTGATTCCTAGTTTAGGGCCGTCTGCTAAAATTGTGTTTCGGTCGGGGATGACGCTGCCTTTTGTGCGCGAGCTGTTCTCCACGCTGGCGCGGCAAAGCCCGCTGGCGGGGGCGGTCTCCGCCTGGAGCACGGGGCAGAAGGTCCACCTCACCGGCCTCACCCCCTCCGCGCAACTGCTGGCCACCGCCCAACTGCAGCAACTGGCCCGCCGGCCGGTGCTGTTGCTGGTGCCCAGCAACCACTGGGCCGAGGATTGGCGCGACTCACTGGCCACCTTTGCCGACCTCACCGGCGCGGCCGCGCGCGAGGACGAACGTCCGCTGGCCATGCCGGCCTTTGAAATTGATCCCTACGAAGGGCTGTCGCCCCATCCGGCCATCCTCGAGCAGCGCGTGCATGCCCTCGGGCGCTGGGTGGAGGGGCTGCCCATCCTGATTGCGCCGGTGGTGGCGGCCGCCACGCGGCTGCCCGCACCCGAGCATTACCTCGGCCTGGTGCGTCG
>DATBPS010000284.1:0-16977 GCA_036561225.1 Terriglobales bacterium | reverse complement strand
CGAGGCCCACCTGTATCAGCAGGGGGCCACACAGCCGAAAGTGATCTCCGCTTCCGGGCGCTTGGAGAGTTCTTTCCTACCGGGCTGGAGCCTGCCGTTGTCGGAAATCCTGCCAGCCGCATGAAGCCGGAGAAATGGGTTGCGATGCACGCGCGGAGTTTGCCCATCGGGTGACGGGCGGCGCGGGCTGGCCCAGCGGCGATGACCGCCTGGAGGCGGCCTTTCGTGACACACCGCGGGAAGGCTTTGTGCCGCCGGGAACGCCCGAGAAGCTGCTGTACAGCGATACCACCATCGCCATCGGCCGCGGGGGCATCAACAACGGGCAGCCGTCGCTGCACGCGTCGTGCCTGGCGGTGCTGCGGCCGCAAACGGGTGAAACCGCCATCCATGTGGGAGCGGGCAGCGGCTACTACACCGCGATCCTGGCGCGGCTGGTGGGGCCGACGGGCCGGGTGGTGGCTTATGAGCTGGACGCGGGGCTGGCGGGACGGGCGCAGCGCAATCTCGAAGCGATGGCCTGGGTCGAGGTGCGGGCCGGCTCGGGGGCGCGGCCGGCGCCGGAATCGGGCGACATAGTGTATGTCAACTGCGGCGCCACCCGGCCGCAGGCGGCCTGGCTGGAGGCGCTGCGCCCCGGCGGGCGGCTGCTGTTTCCCTTGACCGGGGTGGACGGCGCGGGCGCCATGCTGCTGGTCCGCCACGAGGGCGACGCAGGGCGGAGGGCGGCGCGGTTTGTGATGGGGGTGGCGTTTATCGGTTGCGAGGGGGTGCGCGACCCGGGGGAAGCGGCCGCGGTGACGGCGGCCTTCCAGCGGGGTGAGGCGCGGCGGGTGCACACCCTGCACCGCGGTCCCGTACCCGCGGGCGCCCGGCCGTGGTGTGCGGGCAGTGACTGGTGGCTGGAAGCGGCCGCGTGAGTGCGCTACACTCATACCGTTTCCCGAAGGAGAGCCGCCGTGCGCATGTCCCTTTCCCGCTGGTGTTGGACCGGAGCCGCCCTGCTGACCCTCGCCGCCTGCGCCGCCGCGCAAGCGCCGACCCCCTATGGCGCCATGCAATGGCGCGAGATCGGCCCCACCCGCGCCGGCCGGGCGCGCGCCGTCTCCGGGGATCCCTCCCATCCCAATGTGGTCTATGTCGGGTTTGACAACGGCGGTGTGTGGCGCTCGACCGACTACGGCTCCAACTGGGTGCCGGTGTTTGATCACGAGCCCACCGGCTCGATCGGCGCCATCGCGGTGGCGCCGTCCGATCCCAACGTGATTTATGTGGGCAGCGGCGCGGGCATCATCCGCCCCGACCTCTCGACCGGCGACGGCGTCTACAAGACCACCGACGGCGGCAAAACATGGACCCATCTCGCCGATTTGCGCGACACCCAGATGATCGCCAATATCGCCGTCGATCCGCACGACGCCAACCGCTTCTTCGTCGCCGCCCTGGGGCATCCCTATGGCCCCAACGCCGAGCGCGGCATCTTCCGCTCGACCGACGGCGGAGCGACGTTCCAGAAGGTTCTCTATAAGGACGAGTACACCAGCGCCAACGATGTGGCCATTGATCCGCAGAACCCGCAGATCGTGTACGCCGCATTGTGGCAGCAGCAGGAAGGCTTCGCCGAGGATTTGAGCTTTGGCGGCACCGGCGGCGGCATCTTCAAGTCCACCGACGGCGGCAGCACCTGGCAGCAGTTGTCGAGCGGCCTGCCGGCGATCATCGAGGCCAACCTGGCGGTGGCGCCGTCCAATGCCAACGTGATCTATGCCACGGTGGCGGCGGGCGGGGCGCCCGGCCAGCGCCGCGGTCCGGGCGTGGAACTGTACAAGTCCACCGACGCCGGCGCCACCTGGGCGGTGGCCACACACGATCCCCGCCCCATGGGGCGCATCGGCGGCGGAGACGTGCCCACCCTGGCGGTGGACCCGGCCAACGCGGACGTGCTCTACGACTGCTCGACCGTGTTCTGGCGCAGCGAGGACGGCGGCGCCACCTGGTCGGCGGTACGCGGCTCCCCGGGGGGCGACGACTACCAGAAGGTGTGGGTCAACCCCTCCAACCCCAACGTGATTGATCTGGTGGCGGACCAGGGCGCGGTGGTCAGCGCCAACCGCGGCGTCTCGTGGAGCAACTGGTACACCCAGCCCACCGCCGCGATGTACCACGTCACCGCCGACGATGCCTTCCCCTATCGCCTTTGCGGCGGACAGCAGGACTCCGGTTCGGCGTGCGTCAAGAGCCGCTCGATGGATGGCCGCATCACCTTCCACGACTGGCATCCGGTGATGATTCAGGAGTATGGCGAGGCCGCCCCTGATCCGAAGAACCCGGATCTGGTGTATGGCGCCGCCCACACCAGCGTCTCGCTCTATGACCGCAAGACGGGACAGAGCCACGCGGTCGGTCCCGATATTGAGCGCGGCAGCGCCTTCGGACGCAGCGTGCGCACCATGCCCATCATGTGGTCGCCGGTGGACAAGAACCTGCTGCTGTTCGCCACCAACGCGGTGTGGAAGACGCTCAACGGCGGCCACAGCTGGACGCGCATCAGCCCCGACCTGACCCGCGGCGCAGCCTGGCCGGTGCCGGCCAACGCCGGCAAGTACGCCGCCAACGAGAAGCCCGCGGCCCTGGGCACCATCACCGCGCTGGCCCCCTCGCCGCTGAGCGCCGCCATGATCTGGGCCGGCACCTCCGACGGCAACGTGCAGGTCACCCGCGACGGCGGCGCGCACTGGAGCAACGTCACCCCGGCGGGCATCAAGCCGTGGACGCGCATCTTCAACCTGGATGCCGGGCACTTCGACGCCGGAACCGCCTACGTGGCGGCCAACACCCTGCGCCTCGATGACATGAACCCGCACTTCTGGCGCACCCACGACGGCGGCCAGACATGGACCGAGATTGACAACGGCATCGCCCCCGGGGCGGTGGCCAACTCCATCCGCGAGGATCCGCGTCAGAAGGGTCTGCTCTACGCCGCCACCGAAACCCAGGTCTGGGTATCGTTCAACGACGGCGACAACTGGCACTCGCTGCGGCAGTACATGCCCGCCATCTCGGTGCGCGACATCGCGGTCAAGGACGATGCCGGGTGTATGTGCTCCGACCTGGTGGCCGGAACCCACGGCCGCGGCTTCTGGATTCTGGACGACGTGACCCCGCTGCGCCAGGAAGCCCAGGCGGCCGCGGCCCAGGATGCCTATCTGTTCAAGCCCGAGACCGGCATCCGCATCCGTTTCGCCACCAACGATCCCACGCCCTGGCCGCCGGAGCTGCCCGCGGGCACCAACCCGCCCGCCGGCCCGGTGATTGACTACTACCTGGCGCACGCGGCCCAGGGTGCGGTGAAGATCGAAATTCTCAAGGGCACGTCGGTGGTGCGCACCTACACCAGCGCCGACAACCCCGCGCCTCCGTTTCCGGCGACCGAACCGGCGGCCTACGATGCCTTGTGCCGCCAGACTCCGAGTCTGCCGCACTGCGACATGACCATGTACTGGCCGGCGCCGCCGCGCATCATTCCGACCGCGGCGGGTATGCACCGCATTTGGTGGGATATGCATTACGATCCCATCCCCGGGGTGGCGGCGCGTGGCGGCGACGGCGGCGAGGGCGCGGTGCCGCACCGCACCCACGACGGCGTGGCGTCGCCGCTGGCCGCTCCAGGTGTGTACACCGTGCGCCTCACGGTGGACGGCCATAGCTATACCCAGCCGCTGACTTTCAAGATGGATCCGCGGGTGACCACCCCCGCCGCCGGTCTGGAGCAGCTCTACACGCTGAGCGCGGAGATGTACAACGGCGCCAAGCAGGCGCGCGCGGCCTACGACGAAGCCCGCGCCGCGCTGGACAAAACCAGCGATGCCACGCTGAAGAAGGAGATCGAAGCCCTGGCTCCGGCGCCGCCGCGCGGCGGCGCCGGCCGGGGCGGCTTCTTCGGCTTCGGCCGCGGCGGAGGCCCCGCCGCCCCGCCGTCGCTGAGCGGCGCGGCCAACTCCGAGATGGCCGCCGCCATGGCCATGCAGAACTCCGACACCACGCCCACCGCGGCTGAGGTCGAAGCCTGCACCAAGGCGCGCGCCGAGGCGCAGGCCGTGCTCGCCCGGTGGACGGCGCTGAAAGCCAAACTGGGCGGCGCGGAGTAGTCGAGCCCACCCTGTTATACCTATGTATGACGGGGTGGTGCCGGGATGAATACAACCCATTTGCGCCGCGTGGGCGGCTCGACGATGTTGCCGGTGCCCGCAACGGTACTGAAGGCGCTGCAGCTTAAAGCTGGGGCGCGCGTGCAGCTGCAACTGGAGGCTGGCCGGTTGATCGTCCGGCCGTTGCCGCGGCCTCGCTATACTCTGGCCGAACTCCTTGCAGAAACACCGCGGCCGCGGCGGGTGGCGAGGGAAGACCGCGTCTGGACGGCGGGCAAGGCCGCCGGCAGGGAAGTCATTTAGTGAAGCGGGGTGAGATCTGGATTGTGGATCTCGACCCGATTGCCGGGCACGAACAGGCCGGCCAGCGCCCGGTGCTCATCGTTTCCCCGGACGAGTTCAACCGCCATACGCGTGTTCCTGTCGTTCTGCCCATCACCGGCGGGGGCCAATTTGCTCGTGATGCCGGTTTTGCCGTGACCTTGACCGGCGCCGGAACCAGGACGACGGGTGTGGTCCGCTGTGACCAGCCTCGCGCTCTGGATCTGGCGGCGCGCCAGGGCCGGCGGGTGGAGACCGTGCCCGAAGCCATCCTGCAGGAGGCCTTGGCGCGGCTGCAGACGCTGCTGGAATAGCGTTGGGCGTTGTGGATTTGTTATCCTGAACATTCACCATGAAAATCCATGAATACCAGGCGAAGGAACTGCTGCGCGGGTTTGGCGTGGCGGTGCCGCGCGGACGGGTGATTACCGATCCGGCGGAGGCGGCGGCGGTGGCGCGCGAGTTCGGCGGGCGGGCGGTGGTCAAGGCGCAGATCCATGCCGGCGGGCGCGGCCAGGGTGGCGGCGTCAAGCTGGCCAAAACCCCCGAGGAAGCGGCGCAACTGGCGGGCCAGATTCTGGGCATGACGCTGGTGACCCATCAGACCGGTCCGGAAGGCCGGCTGGTGCGCAAGGTTCTGATTGAGGAGACGGCCAACATTGCCCGCGAGTTGTACCTGGGCATCGTGCTGGATCGCGGCGTCGGCAAGCCGGTCTTCATGGCCTCGGCGGCCGGGGGCATGGAAATTGAAGAGGTGGCCGCCAAAGATCCCACCGCCATCCTCAAGGCGGCGTTTGATGCCGATGCCGGGCTGCATCCGTATCAGGCGCGGCAGCTGGCCTTCGGACTGGGACTGCCGGCGGCGGCGCTGAACTCGGCGGTGAAGATCATGACCGCGCTGGCGCGCGCCTGGGTGGCGCTCGATTGCACGCTGGCGGAGATCAACCCGCTGATTCTTACCGCCGAGAACCAGGTCATGGCGCTCGACGCCAAGATCAACCTCGACGACAACGCGCTGTACCGCCATCCCCAGCTGAAGGAGCTGCGCGACCTGAACGAGGAAGCGGGGCTCGAGGTGGAGGCCAGCCAGTACGGACTGAACTACATCAAGCTGGACGGCAACGTGGCTTGCATGGTCAACGGCGCCGGACTGGCGATGGCCACCATGGACATCATTCAGTACGCCGGCGGCGCGCCCGCCAACTTTCTCGATGTGGGCGGCGGCGCCAGCAGCGAGCAGGTGCGCCACGCCTTCGAGATTCTGCTCAAGGACCCGAGCGTAAAAGCGGTGCTGATCAATATCTTTGGCGGTATTCTCCGTTGCGACACCCTGGCCACCGGCGTGGTCGAGGCGGCGCGGGCGGTGCAATTGAAGCTGCCGCTGGTCATCCGCATGGAAGGCACCAACGTCGCCAAGGGGCGGGAAATTCTGGCCGCCAGCGGTCTGAAGATCACCGTGGCCGAGGGCATGAAGGATGCCGCCGAGAAGGTCGTCGCCGCCGCGCGCTAGGACATCGAAGATGAGCATACTGGTTGATCGTCACACCCGCCTGCTGGTGCAGGGAATTACCGGACGCGAGGGCAGTTTTCATGCCCGCATGTGCCGGGAATACGGAACCCAGGTCGTCGCCGGCGTCACGCCCGGCAAGGGCGGCGCCGACCACGAAGGCACGCCGGTGTTCGACACCGTGCGCCAGGCGGTGGCCCAGACCGGAGCCAACGTCTCGGTCATTTTTGTGCCGCCGCCGTTCGCCGCCGACGCCATTCTGGAGGCGGTGGACGCCGAACTGCCGCTGGTGGTGTGCATCACCGAAGGCATTCCGGCGCTCGACATGGCCCGCGCCTGGCAGGTGGTGCGCGCCTCGCGTACGCGCCTGATCGGCCCCAACTGCCCCGGCATCATCACTCCGGGACAATGCAAGATCGGCATTATGCCGGGCAGCATCCACCTGCCCGGCCGGGTGGGCATCGTCAGCCGCAGTGGCACCCTGACCTACGAGGCGGTGCACCAGCTGACCCAGCTCGGCATCGGCCAGTCCACCGCCATCGGCATCGGCGGCGATCCGATCATCGGCACCACGCACCGCGACGCGATCGAGATGTTTGCCCAGGATCCCGATACCGACGCCATTGTCATGATCGGCGAGATCGGCGGCAGCGGCGAGGAAGAGGCCGCCGCCTATATCAAGCAGCACGTGCGCAAACCGGTGGTCGGCTTCATCGCCGGCCAGACCGCGCCTCCGGGACGCCGCATGGGTCACGCCGGGGCGATCATCTCCGGCGGCAAGGGCACGGCGGCGGAGAAGATGGCCGCCATGCGCGCCGCGGGTATCCACGTCTGCCAAAGCCCGGCCGAAATTGGCGCCACCATGGCGCCGCTCGTCCAGAAGACACCCCAACATGCCCACTGAACGCACGCTCACCATCATCAAGCCGGACGGCGTCGCCGCCGGCCTTACCGGCGCCATCCTCGCCCATCTCGAGAAGGCGGGCTTCAAAATTGCCGGCCTGCGCCGCCTGCAGCTCACCCGCGCCCAGGCGGAGGCTTTCTACGCCGTGCACCGCGAGCGCGGGTTCTTTCAGGATTTGGTCAAGTTCATGACCGAAGGTCCGGTGGTACCCGCCGTGCTCGAACGCGAGAACGCGGTGGCCGAGCTGCGGCGCACCATGGGCGCCACCGATCCCGCCAAGGCGGAAGCCGGCACGCTGCGCAAGCTCTACGCCACCTCCATCGAGCGCAACGTGATCCACGGCTCGGATGCGGTTGAAACGGCGCGCCAGGAGATCGCCTTCTTCTTCGCCCAATCTGAGCTTTGATTGATCGCGGGCGCCCGGCGCGGCTGCGCCGCGCCGCCCGCTCTCTAAGGCCGCCGATGACGCGGCACCACGGCGGCCGCGCCGTGGCGCCGCAATTCGAGAAAGCGCGGCAGAGCCTCGCGCCGGATTTCTGCGTTAGTCCTGCAGGGGACCCCTGAGAGCCCTGGCCTTGCGGTGCCGCGCATCGCGGCATTCGCGCCGACTTTGCCCAAAGTGCAAACGGCGCGACTCCGGCGTGGGGCCGCCCGGATTCATGAAGGCTGCATCCAGTGAGGCATGGGGCAGGCGGAGAGCTGGGGTCGCATTCTGCGCTCGGCAGGCAGCGCCTCGCTGCGCGACGATCTGCTGACCTGGGCGGCCGCTCTGGGCTTCTACTTCCTCTTCGCCCTTTTTCCGGCGGTGCTGCTTTTGGCCGCGCTGCTGCACGCCTTTCACGCCCAGGCGCTGGTGCAGAACCTGGTGGCCACGCTGGGCCGCAACCTGCCCCGCGATGCCTCCGGGCTGGTTTCCGCCAATCTGTATGCGCTGCTGCAGCACAGCATTCCGGGACTGCTCAGCCTCGACATCCTGCTGCTGTTCTACTCAGCTTCGCAGGGAATCGCCGGAATGATGGTGGCGCTGAACGCCGCCTACGAGGTTCCCGAGACGCGTTCGTTCCTGCATCGCCTCGGGCTGCAACTCGGGCTCACCATCTGCGTCGGCCTTCTGGTCGGGCTGGCGCTGGCGGTGGTGCTGCTCGGGCGTCATGTGCTCGGCATTCTGGCCGGGCCGGTGCACCTGGGGTACGCGCTCGACGCGCTCTGGCCGCTGATCCGCTGGGCGGTGACGCTCGGGTTCATGGTGCTGGCGGTGTTCATGCTCTACCGCTTCGCCCCCAACGTCGGTTCCCAGGACGCCGGGCTTCTGCCGGCGGTGATCGTGGCGCTCGCCATCTGGGTGGCGGCCTCGGCGCTGCTGGCCGCCTACCTGGATCATTTCACCAACTACGCCGCCGTATACGGATCGCTGGGCGCCATCATCGGCCTCATGCTGTGGTTCTACTTCTTCGCCCTGGCTATTCTCTTTGGCGCCGAGATCCACGCCCACTGGCTGCGCCAGCGGCGCGGCATCGTACCCCGGCCGCGCACCCAGCCGCAATCCCGTCAGCCCCGGCGAGCAGCTTGATAAGCTAGCTGCATGCCTACCCAGAAGGGGATCCGCCGCTACACCGATGAGCAAGCCGCCGCCGGCATTGACGCCCCGCTGCCCGCGCTCGAGACCTGGCCCAACCAGTACCCCGGCTACGAGATCGCCATCTCGATTCCCGAGTACACCTCGGTGTGCCCCAAGACCGGCCTGCCCGATTTCGCCACCCTGACCATCACCTACATGCCGCGCGGCCGCTGCGTCGAGCTGAAGTCGTTGAAAGAGTACCTGCTCGCCTACCGCAACCTGGGCATCTTCTACGAAAACGCGGTCAACCGCATTCTGGAAGACATGGTCGCCGCCTGCCGCCCGGTGTGGGCCGAGGTGCGGGGCGAGTTTACCCCGCGTGGCGGCATCCGCAGCACCATAACTGCCCGCTGGCCGCGGCCGAAGAAATAAATTCCTGTGTGTTCCATATTTCTGGTATTGTCGAAATATGGAACCGGTTTCGCGCATTGCCGACCGCATGGCGGCGCTGGGGGCCGAGCCGCGGCTGCGCATCATGCGGCTGCTGCTGAGCGCCCATCCGCAGGGCCTGGTGGCGGGCGAGATCGGCGCCGAGCTGGAAATTCCGCCCTCCACCCTCTCGCATCATCTGGAAAAGCTGCGCCACGAGGACCTGGTCCAGGTCCGCCGTGAGGGCACGTTCCTGTGGTACTCGGCCAACACCTCGGCGCTCGAGGAACTGTTGTCCTTCTTGTACGCCGAATGCTGCACCCGCAATCGCGTGGTGGACGTCCATTCAATCACCGCATCAGGAGCCAGAAAATGAGCACCGATCTGCAAATCACCATCCAGGAAAAATACGGTCAGGCGGCGGCCGACGTCGCCGCGGGAAAACCCAAGAGCTGCTGCGGCGCAGCGCCAGGCGGCTGCGATCCGATCACAGCCAATCTGTATGACGCCGCCGAGGCCAACGGCGTGCCGGAGAAGGCGATGCTGGCCTCCCTCGGCTGCGGCAACCCCACCGCGCTGGCGCAACTGCATGCCGGCGAGACGGTGCTCGACCTGGGTTCGGGCGGCGGCGTGGACGTGCTGCTCTCCGCCCGCCGGGTGGGACCCGGCGGCAAAGCCTATGGCCTCGACATGACCGACGAGATGCTGGCGCTGGCGCGCGAGAACCAGCGCCAGAGCGGCCTCACCAACGTCGAGTTTCTCAAGGGGGAGATCGAGCACATCCCGCTGCCGGACGCCTCGGTGGACGTCATCATCTCCAACTGCGTCATCAACCTTGCAGGCGACAAGGACCGGGTGCTGCGCGAGGCTTTCCGGGTGCTGCGCCCGGGCGGCCGCTTTGCCGTCTCCGATGTGGTGGGACGCGGCGCGGTGCCGGAGGCGGTGCGCCACAACATGAGCCTGTGGATCGGCTGCATCGCCGGGGCGCTGCAGGAAGACGAGTACCGCGCCAAACTGGCGGCGGCCGGTTTCGAGGACGTTGCGATCGAAGTGACCCGCGCCTACCGCGCCGAGGACGCGCGCGAGTTCCTGGCCGCCGGCGGCCTCGATGCCGACGCGCTCGCACCCGCGCTCGACGGGAAATTCGCCGGCGCCTTCATCCGGGCGAACAAGCCCGCGGCTTGCTGCGGGCCGGGCTGCTGCCAGGGCTAAAGCACCTCGACCCGCGCGGGGATGCCCGGCGCCCGCGCCAGCCGGGCATCCAACGTGAGCAGAGTGGCTTGCAGGGATGCCGCCAACACAAGGTACATGGCGTCGTAGGCGCTGACGTTGCGGCGCCGGCGCCAGACTTCTTCGAGAAACGGCTCGTGGGCGTGGCGCTGTATCTCCAGCGCGCGCAGATCCTGGATCGCTTCCCGGGCCTGCTCCTCCCGAATGGCGCCGGACGCCAAGTGCCGCCGCAGCGTCTGCAGGATTTCGAGGTCGGCCAGGTGCGGCATGTGCAGCGACTCTTCCGGGGCCGCGATTCGATTGGCGATCGCGGTCCCCTTGTGGGTACGGAGAAGAAGCTCGACCAGACAGGAAGCGTCGAGCACTATCAATGGGATTCCCGGTCCTGACGCAGGATGTCAACCGTGTTGAGCTTGAGATGAACCCGGGGTCCTGCCTGCAACCGCTCCAGGATCTCCTGCCGGGTCGGCACCTCCAGTGATTTGCGCAGCTCGCGCATGGCGTAGTCCGACATGGACATGCCCTCCATGGCGGCCCGCGCCTTGAGCCGGCGGTGGAACTCCCTGGGCACATTGCGGATCTGAACCATGGTGGTGGTGGCCATGCGCCCAGTATGGTTTCATCGTTTTTACATGTCAATCGGCATCCAGCCGCGTCCGCCGCAGAAGCTGGGCGTTGAGCGCCACGATGACGGTGCTCACCGACATCAACCCCGCGCCCGCCGCGGGCGAGAGCAGGATGCCGCGGCCGGCCAGCACGCCGGCGGCGAGCGGAAGGGCGATCAGGTTATAGCCCGTCGCCCACGCCAGGTTCTGCAGCATTTTGCGATAGCTGGCCCGCGACAGTTCCAGGATGCGGGCCACATCGCGCGGATCGTTGCGCACCAGCACGATGTCGCCGGCCTCGACCGCCACCCCGGTGCCGCCGCCGATGGCGATGCCGACGTCGGCGGTGAGCAGCGCGGGAGCGTCGTTGACGCCGTCGCCCACCATGGCCACGCGCCGCCCCTGGCGCTTCAGTTCCTCGATGTGTGCCGCCTTCTCGCCGGGCAGCACGCCCGCGAAAACGGTTTCGATGCCCAATTCGCGCGCCACCGCCTCCGCCACCGGCCGGGCATCGCCGGTCATCATCACCACGTGGATGCCGCGGCGGCGCAGGCGGGCCACCGCGGCGTGCGACTCCGGCCGCACCGCATCCGCCACCACCAGCACGGCCAGCACCGCCTGGGCATCGCAAAGGTAAATGGCGGCCTGGCCGCGCTGGGCGGCGGTGACAGCGGTGGCCCGCAACGCCTCGGGGGGATCGAGCCTCAGTCGGGCAAGCAGAGCGGGACCGCCCACGTAGAGTTGGCGACCTTCCACCTCGGCCTGCACGCCGTGGCCGGGGATTGCCTGGAACCCCGTGGCCACGGGCAGGGGCAGGCCGCGCTCGGCCGCGCTGCGCACCACCCCCTGGGCGATGGCGTGTTCGGCGTCGTGCTCGACGGCGGCGGCCAGTCGCAGGGCGGCGTCGGAACCGAGCGGGGCGGCGGCGGCGATCTCCACCACGCGGAATTCTCCCCGCGTCAGCGTGCCCGTCTT
Source organism: Terriglobales bacterium (assembly GCA_036561225.1). Taxonomy (GTDB): domain Bacteria; phylum Acidobacteriota; class Terriglobia; order Terriglobales; family SCQP01; genus SCQP01. The sequence goes on along the minus strand of DATBPS010000284.1, from coordinate 5,300 downwards.
GTCGAAGACCACCGTATCCAGGTTGCGCGCCTGTTCGAGGCCGCGCCGCCGCCGCACCAGCAGGCCGTGGCGGGCCGCCAGCGTGGTCGAAATGGCGACCACCAACGGAATGGCCAGCCCCAGCGCGTGCGGGCAGGCGATCACCAGCACCGTGACCAGGCGCTCGATGGCGAAAGCCGGCATCGCCCCCAACGCCAGCCAGGCGGCCAGGGTAGCCGCGCCGGCGCCCAGCGCCACCAGCGTCAGCACGAACGCGGCGCGGTCGGCCAGCGCCTGCGCCCGCGAGCGCGAAGCCTGCGCCTCGGCCACCAGCCGCATGATGCCCGCCAGCGCCGTCTGTTCGCCGGTTCCGGCCACTTCGACCCGCAGCGAGCCATGGACGTTGACCGTGCCGGCCAGGACTTTGGCGCCCGCCGCCTTGGCCACCGGCTGCGACTCGCCGGTGATCATGGCTTCGTTGACCGCGCTCCCCCCGGCGCGGACCGTGCCGTCAGCCGGGATCCCAGCACCCGGCCGGATCAGGATCATGTCTCCCTCCCGCAGCGCGGCCACGGCTACTTCCTGGGTTCGATCGCCGGCGATCCGCACCGCGGTGTCGGGCAGCAGCTTGGCCAACTCCTGCAGCGCGCCCTGGGCCTGGGCGATGGAGCGCATTTCGATCCAGTGGCCCAGCAGCATGATGGTGATCAGCGTGGCCAGCTCTTCCCACAGCGGCATGCCGGGATAGCCGAGCGTGACCGCAGCGCTGAAGCCAAACGCCACCAGGATGGCCAGCGCGATCAGGGACATCATCCCCGGCCGGCGAGCGCGCAACTCTGTCACCGCGCCCCGCACGAAGACCCTGCCGCCTACGGCAAACACCGCGGTTCCCAATACGGCCGGAACCCAGTGGCTGCCGGGCAAGGAGGCGTACCCCAGCGCCACCGGCAGCATGTGTCCCCAGAGCAGGGTGGGCACGGTCAGTGCCAGCGAAACCCAGAACATGCGCCGGAAGCCGGTGATGGAGTGACCTGCGTGCTGCCCGTTACCCGCGGCCGGGGCGCGGGCGTGGTGGTGTTCATGGATCATGGGACCAGACGTAGGCGCAGAAAAAGGACCAGGCCCACGGGATGGCTGCCATACAGCGGCTGCAGAGCGGCCGGGGTGCGGTAGAGCGTAAACTGGCCGCCAGGGGCGATGTCCAGATGCGGCCATGTGCCAAGACTGCGGTCGTAGCCGGCGGTGTAGGCCTGCACCCGTCCGGCAATGCCCTCCGGCAGGCCCGGAGCGGGCTGCAGCAATTCCGTGGTGCGATCCACATTTTCAATGCGCCCCCAGATGGTGTTCCGCGTTGCGAAGTGGAGGGTGGATTCGGCCAGGTAGCCGTTCCAGGTCAGGCCCTCGGAGCTATGGTTGCGCCCCCAGACCAGGGTGCTGGACCAACTGCCGCCCGCCAAGGGACGGTTGTACATGAGCGAGGCGGTAGTGCGCACGATGTTCTCCTCCGGGCGCAGCGCCTCCGGGCTGTGCAGGCGGCCCATCGAAAACTGACCGCTCCAGTTGGCCGACGGGTTGACCGTGGCCCGCCAGGACCAGGAATCCATCCGCCCCTGATCGAGGTTCCAGCGGAACTCGTCCGGCTCGCGTCCGTGGAAGCCGGAGAATTCGATGCGGCCGATGCCCTGCGTCAGGCCGACCGTCACCACGTCGTCGGAGATGTGGGTGGCGTCTTCGAGATGATGCCCCAACGGTGCCAGCGGATCCTCGCCGGCCGAGGCGCGGTGCGGGTAGGCCGCCGGACCCAGCGCCGGATCGCCCACCGGCGCGGCGTATATCGACAGTAGCGTCTGGTCGTTGAGCTGTAGGTCGTAGAGCGCGGCGATCTCCATCAGGAAATCGTGGGGATGCTGTCCGTCTATCAGCGGCTTGCCAAAGGCGGTCTCGCCCTGCTGGAACAACTCGGGATAGTAGCGTCCGGTGACCGTCGCCGGCTCCAGGCTGAGCATGGCGCGCAGGGTGAGGGTGCCCGGCCCCGCGCGCCGCTGCGCCATGGCCATGAACCAGTTGGTGGAGAAGAGCTTGTCACCGCCGCGTGGCCCGCTCTGCTGTGTGTCGTTCAAAAAGGCCTCGCCGTGGAGCATCAGCATCCAGTGGTCCTTCATCAGCATCCACATCGGCGTGGAGGTGGAATCCGGCTCCGCGCTGGTGCCCGAGCCGTTGTGATGCAGTACCGCCGCGGCAAAGTCGGGCGCCGGCATCCCGCCACTTTGAACATGCTGCGCCGCCAAGGGCAGCGCCCAGCAGAGCCAGCCCGCGAACACAAGAGCCGAAATTTTTCTCATTGCCTTCCTCCTCGCACACTTCACCTCGACCACCAGACAGGGAGGAGAAGGGAACTAGAGGCGCAATACGCGAGCGGCAGGCGGTGAAACGGCGGTGCGCACCGTCGCGAAAGCGCCCCGGTCGAAGTGGGGAGCAGGTTCGGGCAGCAGAGCAGCGACTTGCCGCGCGGCCGGTAGCGGTAATACCGGAGCGGTCAGGACCGCTGGCGGTGCCGGGGCACTCACGCGGCAACAGGAATGCGGCACTGGCATGGGACACACGGCGCGTGCCGGCGCGCAAACGCCCGATGCGGCCAGCAGCAGCCCCAGAAGCACGCCCATGACCACAAAGTGGTAACGCCTCTGCATTCCATCCCACTCTACCACCATGGGGGCGTATGCTGGCGGCATACTCGAGCTGCAACGGGTCACGAAGTCCTATGGCCGGCTGGAGGTGCTGCGCGAAACCAGTTTCGTGCTGCGGCGCGGCGAAATCTGCGGTTACCTGGGACCGAACGGCAGCGGCAAGAGCACCACGGTGAAAATTCTCGCGGGGCTTCTGCAACCCTCCCAGGGCGAGGTGTTGTTCGACAGCCGTCCCATCGCCGGCGATCTGGACGGCTACAAGCGCCGCCTGGGCTTCGTCCCCGAGGAGGCGCAGGTCTATCGCCACCTCAGCGGCCAGGAGTACCTGGAGCTGGTGGGCGGCCTGCGCGGTATGGAGGCGGCACGGCTGCAGCCGCGCATCCGCGGGCTGCTGGAAGCGTTTGGCCTGAGAGGCGATGCCGACGTTCCGCTGGATGAGTACTCCAAGGGCATGCGGCAGAAGGTTCTCCTGGCGGCTGCGCTGCTGCACGACCCCGAGATCCTGATCCTTGACGAGCCCTTCTCCGGCCTCGACATCACCACCGTGCTGCTGGTGCGCGAGTTGTTTGCGGCGCTCGCCGCGCGCGGCCGCATCATCCTCATCACCTCGCATGAGCTGGAGTTGATGGAGCAGTTGTGCGAGCGCGTGATGGTGGTTTACCGCGGCCGCATTGTGGCCGATGACCGGGTGGCGAACCTGCGCTCGCTCACGGCTCTGCCCACGCTGGCGGCGATCTTCGCCGAGCTTACCGAACAGCGTGATCTGAAGGGCCGGGCCGCGGATCTGGCCACGCTCCTTTCGGGCGAGCGATGAAGCAGTTCCCGCTTCTTTACGCCAATGCCTGGAAGAGGTTTACCCGCCTGGATGGGCTGGCGCGCAACACCGATCCGCGCTCGGTGCTGATCCTGGCCGCCATCTTCCTCGCCGCTCCGGGCGCATTCTTTGCCTTCTGGCTGGCGTTCCCGGTGGTCAATTGACTGGCGCGGGACCCCGCTCGGCTACGCCGAGCGACCCGCTTACGCTCAGCCGGCCGGGGACCCCCGAGAGCCCCGGCCGGCTGGGGCCGCGCCTCTTCGGCTGCCGGGGGCGGGCCGCCACTGCGTGAATTTCGCAGCCTTCCGCACCGACTTGGCCCACGGTGCCAACGGCGCGGCCCCCGCGTTCGGCTTTCACCTGGCCATGGTGGACGCGCGACCGGCGCTCAACGAACTGGCCAACTACTCCGGCCTGTTGGTGGCGCTGGCGGCGCTGTTGGAGTGGGAGGCGCTGCTGCCCGACGCCGCCGATCGCGCCGTGCTGATGCCGCTGCCGGTTCCGCGCCGCCGCATCGTCGCCGCGCACGGCGCCGCGCTCGGGGCGTTGCTGGGCGCGCTCACGGTGGTGGTCAACGCGGCTTCGTTGATCCTGATCCCCATGCTCGATGCCACCCACGAGGCATTCTTTCTGGGCATGGCGCGTCAGGCAGCGGCGGTCCTCATTACCGCCTCGCTGGGATTTTGCGCCGTGCTGGCGCTGCGCGCGATGGCGGCGTTCTGCGCCAGCCTGCCGGGCCTGCGCCGGATGGGCGAGGTGGTGCAGTTGGCCGCGCTGATCGCGGTCATCGCCCTGCTGCTGATTCTGCCCGCGCTGGCGGAGTTTGGCCCGGCCTGGCACGTTGGGTTCCGATCGCCATTGCCGCTGGCAGGCTGGGCCGCGGGGTTCGCCTTGTTTGCCGCCGGCCTATATCTGCTGGCCGCCCGGCACGCCTTCCGTCCGGAGGCGCGGCCGCGGCCCCGCCATCACCTCCCAGTCGGGATGCCCGGCGATGCGGTGACACATTTTGCAGCCGTTACGCTCCGCCGCTGCAGCCGCCCGCGCCTGATCGTGGGGGCATGGTTTGCGCTGGGCGCGGGCGTGGTTCTGGCTTCAGGCCTGAGCGTGGCCGCCGGCCGTCTGCCGCCCACGCGGGCCGCGCTGGCCCAGGTGGCGCTCGCCGTCCCGCTGGTGCTGACGCTGTTTGTGTTGTCGGGCCTGCGCAACAGCTTTGCCGTGCCGGTGGAGCTGCGCGCCAACTGGATCTTTCAGGTGTGCGCCGACGGCCACGCCCGCAGCCTTCATGCCGCCGCCCGCCGCCTGCTGCACGCGTACCTGGCCGCGCTGCTGCTGCCTTCCGCGGCCTTCGCCTTCTGGTGTTGGCCGCCGGCGGCCGCCGTGGCGCAAACTCGCCTTCCTGGCGCTGGCCGGCGCGTTGTGGATCGAAGCGCTTACCTGGAACCTGCGCAAGCTCCCTTTCACCTGCTCCTACCAGCCCGGCGGCGCCAACCTCACCTACGTCTGGCCCTTCTATGCGTTGGGCTTCTACCTGCTGGCCTATGGCCTCGCCGCCACCGAGCAGTGGCTGCTCCTGGGCCCGGGGCGTTTCACCATCGCCGCCGGCGCCATGCTGGTCGCGCTGCTCTGGCTCGCCCACCGGCGCCGCGCCGCTCCCGCCCGCGCCCTCCAATTTGCCGACGACCTCGCCCCCATTGTCCAGACGCTTCTCACCCACTAGACTGGGCGAAAACCGATTCCGGCTATGCTCAGGAAGCTGGTCGGCTTGCAAACCCGACCGTCCTGGCCCCGTGGTAAACTCTTTCTGCGGGGTGGAGCAGTCC
>DATBPS010000283.1:0-1554 GCA_036561225.1 Terriglobales bacterium | reverse complement strand
GACCCGGCGTTCGTTGATCCGGCTGCGGTGCCGCACGCCGCGGCCAGCAGTCCTGCGGCCACCGGAACACCCAGCTTGACCGCCATCGGCATCCGTCCCAGCAGGGACATGCTCATCTTGATCATCTCCAGTTCCGGGCGGTGGACGCTCGTGCGCCAGGCGCCGCCCCTTCATCACTTACTTGCCGGAACCAGGTACGGGCGGGCCGCCCGCAGGGATTGGACGGTCAGGGGTGACGTGCGTCACCCACGCTTCCCGGGCCGCAGGGTGATCTCGGTGTGGACCCACAGGAACCCGCAGACAGGCGGGACGTAGTTACTAAGGAGTGCGTAAGTAGGTCGACCGATTGCGGGTTATGCGGTGATGTAGCGCAGGTGCGGGTCGGCGAAGAATGCCCGGACCAGCCCGGGGCGTTTCTGGAGCCGCCGCAAGGCGCCGACGGCCTTGGCTTTCAGGTCTTGCTTGCTGGTGACCCCGGTCCTGGCGATCCGGTCGTGCTTGACGTTCTTCCAGACCCATTCATCGGGGTTGAGCTCGGGTGAGTAGCCAGGCAGGAAGAACAGCTTCAGCCGGCCTTCCATGGAGGCGGCGAATTCCTTCGTCGCGGTGGCCCGGTGGGCGGGATGACCGTCAAGGACGAGATAGACCGGCCCGGGCGCGTCGTGCAGCAGCCGCTTGCAGAAGTCGATGAAGGTGGCCGCGGTGGTGTTTCCCTCATAGACAGCGAACCGCAGCGCGCCTTTCGCGGACACCACGGAGATCATGTTCACCGAAAACCTGGCGCCGGTGTTCTTGACCTCCGGGGTCTGGCCCACCGGGGACCAGGTGGTGCCCGCGTGGTAATCCGGGCGGATCCCGGCCTCATCAGCGAAGTAGATGGTGGCGCCCTCCTCGTCCGCGGCGGCCTGGATCGCGGGGTAGGTCTCCTTCTTCCACCGGTCCACGGCCTCAGGATCCTGCTGATAGGCGCGGTGCAGGGGCCGCTGCGGCGACATCCCGAGCTTGCGCAAAAGCCGGCCCACGCTGACCACCGACAGTGCGACGCCGAATTCGCGGCGGATCACCTCACGGACCATCTCCCGGGTCCACAGCGCGAACTGAAACTGCATCTGCCGCGGATCCTGCCCGGCGATCAGCGCATACAGCCGGGACAACTGCGGCCCGCCCAGCTTCGGCGGCCGGCCCGGCACCGGCTGGGCTTTCAGCGCGTCCTTGCCGCCCTCACGGTATTTCGCCAGCCACGCATAGACCGTCTTGCGGTGCAGCCCGAGCGCGGCGGCCACATCCTCCGGATGAGCGCCTTCCCCGACTTGATCCACCGCCCGGATCCGCAGCGCTTCCAGGGTCTTGTGATCAAGCTTCCGGCCATCATTGTCCCGCACACAGCAATCCTGCCAGATCACAAGATCAAAGTCAGGCTACTTTTGAACTCCTTAGTAAGTCCCGGGCGGGACAGGAAACCCGGCCGCGACGCCCGATGCCCTCTTGTTACTTAACGTTATTGGCATGTTACTCTTCGTGAATGGACGCTAACGGAGTGGCGCCGAAAACCGG
>DATBPS010000282.1:0-18491 GCA_036561225.1 Terriglobales bacterium | reverse complement strand
CGCGTGTTCTCGCACCACACCTGCGCATAGCCGACAAAGAAGCGCTGATCGCGGGTGAAGCCGTCGAGTTTGGTGTCCGGCTGCCCGGCCAGCGCGGTTTGCATGGCGCGATAGGCCACCTGGGCGCCGCCGTTGTCGGCGGTGTTTTCGCCGAGCGTCAGTTTGCCGTTCAGGTGCACCCCGGGCAGGGGAGTGAAGCCGCTGTATTCGTCCACGAGGCAGGCGGCGCGTTCCTGAAAAGCTTTGGCATCGGCCGCGGTCCACCAGTCATGGAGGTTGCCGTGGGCGTCGAACTGCCGCCCCTGGTCGTCAAAGCCGTGGGTCAGCTCGTGGCCCATCACCAGACCCACCGCCCCGTAGTTGACGGCATCATCGCGGGTGGCGCTAAAAAATGGCGGCTGCAGAATCCCCGCCGGGAACACAATCTGGTTCCAGATGGGGGTGTAATAAGCATTGACCGTGGGCGGGGTCATCTCCCATTCGCCGCGGTCCACCGGCTTGCCGATCTTGGCCAGGTCGCGCCGCCATTCAAAGGCGTTGGTGCGCCGCAGGTTGGTGACGTAATTATCGCTGCTGATGATGATCGAGCTGTAGTCCCGCCATTTGTCCGGGTACCCGATCTTGTCCACGATGGCGTGCAGCTTGACCATCGCCTGCTGCTTGGTGGCGGGGCTCATCCAATCGAGCGATGCGATGTCCTGGCCGAGCGCCTGCTCGAGGTTATGCACCAGGGTGGTCATATGCGCCTTGGCCTGGGGAGTAAATGCCTGGCGCACGTACAGTTGGCCGAGCGCCTCGCCCAGGTGGCTGTCGGTGGAGGCCACACACCGCTTCCAGCGCGGCTTCTGCGCCTGTTGGCCGGTCAGCGTCTTACCGAAGAAGTCAAAGTTGGCCTCCACAAAGGGCTGCGACAGTGCGGCGGCGTAGTTGTGCACCAGATGCCAGCGCAGATAGGTCTTCCAGTCGGTCAGGCTGACGCTTTGCAGTTCGCGGTTCATACCGCGAAAGAACCCCGGGCTGATGGCGTTGATGGTGGCCAATGGCGGCGCGTTGACGCCGGCGAAATACGGCTGCCAGGCAAAGGCGGGCGCCAGGGCCTCGAACTGCGCCACCGGCATCTTGTGGTAGGTGGCGTTCGGGTCGCGGCGCTCGACGTTGCCCATCGCAGCGCGCGCCAGGGCGGTTTCAATGCGGAGAACGGTCCGCGCCCCAGCCGCCGCCACCGGGGGCTTGTCGCCCATCAAACCAAACATTTTTGCGATGTGCGCCCGATACTGCTGGCGGAGTTCGACGGATTTGGCGTCGGTGCGGGTATAGTAGTCGCGGTCGGGCAGCCCCAACCCGCCCTGATCGGCGCCGGCGATCATGGAGTCGGCGTCTTTGGCGTCCTGATCGGACCCGAACGTAAACAGGGCGTCCACGCCCTCCACCTGCAGGCGGGCAATCTCGGCGGCCAGTTCCGGCCTGGTGCTGACGCCGTTGAGGTTGTCCAGTTCCGATTGCAGCGGATGCACCCCGGCCTTATCAATTACCGCGGTGTTCATGCAGGCGGCGTAGTAGGCCCCCACCTGCTGGGTCACCGCATCCTGCCCCGCCGGATGCGCCGCGGCCGCTTCCAGAATGCCGTGCAGCACGTCCTGGTTGTGGTCCACCAACTTGTTGGCCGTACCCCAGCTGGTCTGATCCGCGGGGATGGGGTTCTGCGCCATCCAGTTGCCGCAGGCGTATTGATAGAAATCCTGGCAGGGGTTGGCGTGGGTATCGATCGCCGTCATGTCCACGCCGGTGATGGGCGGAGGTGCAGCCCGGTGCGAACAGGCGCCGAAGGTGAGCAGCGAAACCAAGGCGACAGCGGAGGAGGCAAGGGAAGTTCGCATAGCGGACCTGAAGATGCCCAGCAGTGTACCATTCCCCTATGTCTGACACCGCTTCCTTTTCCCATCGCCGCTGGAGCGATCTGCCACTGGAGACGCTGAACCCATTGATAGACCGCCACTTCGTGGTCGGCGAACAGGTAATGCTGGCCCGTATCCTGTTGAAGAAAGGCGCCGTTGTGCCCGAACATCACCACCACAACGAACAGGTCACCTGGGTGATCGAGGGCGCGCTGGAATTTGCCATTGACGGCAAAACGGTGGTGGTGCGGGCGGGGGAAGTGTTGTGCATTCCGCCCCACATGCCCCACGCCGCCACCGCGCTCGAAGACACGGTGGACATTGACGTGTTCACGCCCCCGCGGGCGGATTGGATCGGCAAAACGGACGCCTACCTGCGCGGCGGCTCGCGCTAGACGCAAAAAAAACCCGCCGGGTTTCCCCGGCGGGTTTACGTTGGCCTGCGATTTCCGGCTTAGTTGCTCTTGGGAGCAACTCCGGTCGGATCAAAGATGGAACTGGCCGACAGGGTCGCCGTGCCGCCGCCCTGGCTGAGATACCCGCGGGCATTGATCTTGGTGGCCGTGGCCAACGTCAGAATGTGCTTGGCATCGATGTCAATGCCTCCGTCCGCGTTGGCCGCGCCGCTCATGGCGGTGGCCGTGCAGGGCGGCTTGCCCGTGCTGAGGGCACAGGTCTGAGCCGAAACCGATACCGCCGTGCCCACCGGCACCGCGCCGAGGCTGACCACAGAGGTGGGGAAGACATTGGTCAGGACGGTCGTCCCGGCCGTGCCGCCCAGGGTCTGGGTCACGGCGCCGGTGGTAGCAAAAACGCCACTGGAGGCCTGCAGCTGTACCTGGGTTGAGGTAATGGGCCCGTTGGTGGCGGTCGGGTCAAACGTACCGGCAACCACCACGGACTGGCCGACGAAGATCTGAGTGCCGTTAAAGGCAACCGCGTCACCGTACTGGGCAGCTTTTTGTGCCGCCTCGAAAACGTTGGCCGTTCCCACGGTGACGTTGATCGTCGTGCCCACCGCTTTGGCCGCCGAGCTGCTCTGCACCACCATGGTGAAGGCGGTCGCCGGGCTGCCGGTAACCGCGGTCACGATGCCGGCGTCCACCCGGCCGCTGGAGACCACGTTCGGCGCGGTGGTGGTCCCGAGGTTGGTCGTGGCGCTCTCCGCCGTGCCGTTGTCCACCGACTCTAGCGTGGTGGCGGTCAGCGTCGTACCCGCGGCGTCAATGCTGGCATCGCTGCGCACCTTGGCGCCGGTCTTCAGGAGGGCGAGTGAGTTGCCGTTGTCGAAGGCCGTGGTGGAGGTGATGTTCAGCGTCGTCTTAAAGCCGCTGTCGAGCGTCAGGCTCACCGTGTTGTTGACCGTGTTGGTGGCGGTGACGGTGCCGTTGAGGGATACCATACGGGCCGCCGCGGTCTCAGCCGAGGCCTGCGCCATGCTGAAGGTCACCGCAGGCGTGAAGGTCACGCCCGTGGTCGCGCTCAGATCGAGCGAGCTGGCCAGGTTGAAGTCCATGGCCACGTCGCTGGCGTTCTGCCAGTTGACCGTCACCGGCGTCTTGAAGGTGGTGCTCACCGTTCCGCTGGCGATGGTCGCCGTCGGAGTCTTCAGGGTGCTGTCGGCGGTCTGCACCGTGTTGGTGCTGTCGAGGTAGGTGACCTTGACGGCCGAAACCGTCGCGCTCATACCGTTGTAGGTGCCCTGCGGCAGCGGCGCGGTGGCCAGCACCGAACGGGTGTCGCCCAGGTGGGCCAGCTCGATGGTGATCGGGCTGGAGATCAGGTTGGTAACCGTGCTGTTGGCATTGGTCGCGGTCACGCTCGAGAGCGTGACCTGCACCGCCAGCACATTGGCCATCGGAGCGTCTCCGGCGGTGACCACGGCGGTGCTGGGCGGCGGGGTGCCGGCCGCGCCGCTGGTCGGAGTCTGCTGCGTGGTAGAGGTTGACGACGGGCTGCTACCGCCGCAGGCGGCCAGCGAGAAGGCGATCGCCGTTGCGGTCGCCAGCGAAAGTAAAGTGGTCTTTTTCATTCCCATAGTCTCCAGAAAGTCTTCAGCAAGTCGAGAGGTGTCTCACTACCGGGCTGTCGTTTTTCGGCCTCTTTCCTACTCGCTTCGCGATTCCTCGCCGCCATCTCATCCGTAGCGCATCCCCGACGGCTGGGCATAACATCGCCGCGCGCTACGAATGTACCACACCGACTCAGGCCCCAGTTACAAAAATTTGTTCCAGGTCACTCACTCGAATCCGCTTGACATATTTAGACGCTTCGCTAATTATCGAACTGTGAGCCTGGTATTCAGAGCCCTGTCGGATCCCACCCGCCGCCGCGTTCTGCAGCTGCTGCGCAAGGGACCGTTGAGCGCCGGCGATCTCAGCGATCGTTTCGCTCTGTCGAAGCCGACCATGTCGGCCCATTTCAGCGTGTTGAAGGAGGCGGATCTGGTGCACGCCGAAAAGGCGGGCAAGTCGGTGATCTACCACCTGAAGCTCTCGGTACTGGAAGAGGCGCTGTTGGGCTTCGCCCATTCTTTCGGTTTGGGGGAAGAGAAGCCGCAAGGGAAAAAGGAGACCAACCCATGAAGAAGGAACTGACCACCAATATTGCCTGGGCCGCCGGCATCCTGACGGTGGCTCTGGGCGCCGCCGTCGCTCGCCGGATGGGCCTTATCGGTCACGAGTCCGCGGTTCGGGTCCTGGCCATGAACGGACTGCTGGTCGCTTACTACGGGAACCGCATGCCCAAGTCGCTGGCCCGCGGCGCGTGTTCGCGACAAGCGAACCGGGTGGGTGGCTGGGCCATGGCGCTAAGCGGCCTGGTCTACGCCGCCCCGTTCGCCTTCGCTCCCATCTCCCTGGCCCTGACGCTGGGGACTGGCGCGCTGGCCGCCGGCCTGGTGGTTACCTTCACCTACTGCTATTGGGTGCGCTCGGCCGCGAAGGCGGTCTAACGTTCTCAGAACCAGGTGTGGAGTTTATATTCGCGGTAGGCTTCGCCGAAGCGCGCTTCCAGTACCTGTTCCTCCTTGCGGATCCGGAACCACTGCAAGGGAATCAGGACAACGAAGATCAGCAACCACAACGGGCGATCCAGCCACAGGATTGCTCCCGCGATCACCAGCCCGCCGAACACATAAATGGGGTTGCGGATGCGGGCATACAGGCCCGTGGTCACCAGCGTGCTGGCTTTGGCCTGCACACTGAAGGCGCTCCCCAGCTGAATGCGTGCCACGACCAGCATCAGAAACGAACCCGCCGCCAGGGCAAAGCCGGCAACCTGCCAGGGCGTCCACGCCATCCCGCGTGTCTGTGTCACCACGACCACCAGGACGGCGGCGAAGGCCAGCAAGAGCGTGGCGAGGTTGAGTTTCATAGGCCCTCTGAATTCAGGCGCGGCAGCTGGTGCTGGAGGGGGGAATCGAACCCCCAAGGGGACAAGCCCCGGCAGATTTTGAGTCTGCTGCGTCTGCCAGTTCCGCCACTCCAGCATATCCGTGTAAAGTCTTACCGCACACCACGGCTGGCACCGTGGATCCAACCGCCCCAAAACCACCTGCGCTAATTTTGGTGCCGCTTGGCACCTCGGCACATGGTCTTGCGACCCATCAATTCTTGCACGCTTCTCAGCGCCACGCCAGCCGTCTCCAGCCGCGAGGCGAAGCCGTGCCGGAGGCCCGGAGAGCCTGACCGTGAACCAGCGCAGCCGGCCGCCCCACTGGCTGCGGGTGGACCACATGAAGCCATGCGGGCCGATGCGGGCTGCTGCAAAATGGTGCACAATGGTGCAATGGCAAAGTCGGCACAGGCACCCAAGATCCATCGCCAGACGGTGGCGTTGCCCGCGGCAACAGCGCGGCGGGCGAAGGCGCTGGCGCGGGCCAAGGGCGTCAGCACAAGCCGCCTGCTCGCCCGCCTGGTGGAGCAGGGGTTGGAGTCGGAGGAATCCAGCCGGGAGCGCTTCATCGAGTTGGCGGGAAAGTTCCGCGCCGCCTCCGATCCCACCGAAGCGCGCCGGCTGGGCGACCAGCTCGGGCGCATGGTTTTCGGCGGCTGATTGCCGCAGTTTGCGCTCTGGGTGGACACCCGGCCCGAAGTGCCCGAGGGCGAATGGTTCCGCAACTTCGGTTCCTTCAAGCTCTGCGGCAAGGGGCGGTTCCCGCGCACCTTCCTGCTGCCCGGCCAAGCCGCCAAGGGCCAGCAACTCTAGGAGCCGCTTGGCCGCGGTTTTGGCATGTTTCGGGTTTGGGTGCCAGCGCCGGCCGGAGGTTCATATAATGGGCGCCATGGCGAAGAGACTTCTGCTTTGCGGCTGGGTTCTTACCGCGGCTTTACTGGCGCAGACACAGGTGGTGATGCTGGGGAGCGGCAACCCCAACGCCGACCCGGATCACTCCGGCCCGGCGGTGGCGGTGGTGGTGAACGGGACGGCGTATCTGGTGGACTGCGGCCCGGGGGTGGTGCGCCGGGCGGCGCTGGCGGCGCGCGAGGACGGCATTCCCGCGCTCAAGGCGGACGCCCTGGGCAAGGTCTTCATCACCCACCTGCACAGCGATCACACGCTGGGGTATCCCGACCTGATTTTCAGTTCCTGGACGCTGGGGCGCGACGCGCCGCTCGAGGCTTGGGGACCGGTCGGGTTGCAGGAGATGACCACCGACATTCTCCATGCCTGGAGGAAGGATGTTGACGTGCGCATTCACGGCCGTGAGGGCGCCCACGCCACCGGGGCGCAGGTCGAAGTGCATGAAGTTTCACCCGGTGTCATCTATCACGACGCCAACGTCACCGTGACCGCATTTCTCGTTCACCATGGCACCTGGGACGAGGCCCTCGGTTATCGTTTTCAAACCGCTGACCGCGTCATTGTGTTCTCCGGCGACACCACGCCGGTGAAGGCGGTCGCCGAAGCCTGCAACGGTTGCGATCTTCTTTTTCACGAAGCCTACAACCAGGAGGGGAAGCTGACGCCTTCGTGGCGTCAATACATGGGGACGTTTCATACCTCGGCCAAAGAACTGGGCGCACTGGCCACCGCTGCCCATCCCAAACTGCTGGTGCTCTATCACCAGATGCCCGAGGGCACATCGCAGGCGGCGCTGCTGGCCGAGGTACAACGCTATTACCACGGCGCGGTCGTGACGGCGCGCGACCTGGACATCTATTAGAAATCAGCCCGAGGATGACTTTTTGCCGCGGCGACGCGGCGGCTTGACCGGCACCCCGGCGCGGCGGGCATGGCTCAAGCCGATGGCCATGGTTTGCTTTTTCGAGCGCGAGCCATGTTTGCCCTGGCGTACGTGCTCGAACTCCTGCTTGACAAACTCACCGGCGGCGGTGGAAGCCGACTTGCCGGCGCGAAGATCGGCCTTCGCCTTGCGCGTTGCGGTGCGGCTGGGCACAACTCCGTGGGATGCCCGGCTAGCGCCCGGCGTTGGCCTGACGCAGCACGGCTTCGGCCGCCGCCAGATCTTCGGCGGTGTCGATGCCGATGGTATTGAACGGTGTCTCCGCCATGGCGATGCGGACACCGTGGTGGAGGAAGCGCAACTGCTCCAGCCTTTCGACGTCTTCGAGCGGGGCCGGCGGCCAACCGTGGAAGGCCTCCAGGGCGGCGCGCGAATAGGCGTAGTAGCCGAGGTGCTTGCAATACTGGGGAACGGCCTCGCGGGGGAAGGGAATGGGAGCGCGGGAAAAATAAAGTGCCAGCCCGTTCGCCTCCATCACCACTTTGCAGGCGCTGGGCGCCTGGGCCTCGACGGCGGAGATCGGAGTGTACAGAGAAGCGACCTCGGTCTCCGGTCGTGCAAACAGCGCCTCCACCAGGCTGTCGAGCATGGGGCCGCATACCATCGGTTCATCGCCCTGGATGTTGACCACCGCCTCGGCGTCCATCTCTCTCGCCACCTGCCACACACGGTCGGTGCCGGAGGCGTGGTCGCGGCCCGTCATCCGAACCGGAATGTTGTTGCCGCGGCAGAAACTCACGATCTCGTCGCTATCGGTGGCCACCACCAGCTCGCGAAAGCGTCCGCACTGGGCCGCGCCCCGGTAGACGCGCTCGATCATGGGAACGCCGGCGATCCGCCGCAGCGGCTTGCCGGGCAGGCGGGTGGCGGCCATGCGCGACGGGATGACACCGATGAGGTTGGAAGTCGAGAGCACCTCCCCAGCTTACTGGGGCAAGCCGTTCTGCGCCAGTTGCTGCAAGCGCAAGCGGGCGCGGGACATGGCCAGCGCCAGGTCGGGAGTCGGCTTGTTCAGGGTCAGGAATTGTTGAAATTCCTGCTGCGCAACCCGCCAGTTTTGCAGGTGGTACGCCGCCTCGCCCGCCAGGAAGTGGATGGAAGGCGGCGCTGCCGGCTGGCATTGCATGGCCGAGCGCGCCATGGCAGCGGCCTCGGCGAAGTTATGGTTCTTCAAGTCGAGGTTGGCCATCTGAAAATAGGTCGGCCAGGCAACCGGCGGGGTCGCCAGGGCGCGGCGCAAATACATTTCTGACAGTGACAAATTGCCGGTTTCCGAATACAGCCGCCCCATCTCCGTGAGTGCCAGGGCATCGTCGGGGTCACGCACCAGGGCCTGGGCAAAGTCGGCTTTGGCGGAGGCGTAATGGTGCTGGTTGAAGCTGAGCGCGCCGCGCAGCAGGTAGGCGCGGCCCCAATTGGGTGCGGCGCTGATGGCCTGATTGACCAGCTTCCAGGCTCGCGACCAGTCGGACTTCTTCATCGCCTTCTGGGCGCCGGCAAATTTCGATTTGGCTTCGCGCGGAGCTTCGAGGTCGTTGACCGACACGGTGGAGTGGGCCGCGTCCACATGCCCGGCGGCGGGTTCGGCCGCGGGTAGGTGAATCACCAATCCCTCGGCCAGGCCACCTTCATACTCGGCCGTCTGGGTAACGGTGGGGGTGATAATGCGAAGCTCGTAGGGACCTGGCGCGCTCACCTGAAAAAGAAAGCCTCCGCTGCTGTCGGTCAGCCCGGTGGTGATCACCCCGCCATTCCAGAGGCTGACTTCC
The DNA here is from genome assembly GCA_036561225.1 of Terriglobales bacterium. GTDB lineage: Bacteria > Acidobacteriota > Terriglobia > Terriglobales > SCQP01 > SCQP01. Next base: position 9,579 of record DATBPS010000282.1, on the reverse strand, counting down.
ACCAGGGCGGCCGAGGCGGGCAGGCCGGAACTATCAACTACAGATCCTTGAATCACATAGGAGCTTTGCTGAGCGGTTCCCCACGCGCAGGACGCCCATAAACAAAGCACAAGAATCGAACCATGAAGCGCACGCGACAAGGTTGCCCTCCGCCGATATGGAATGCCGGAACCCGAGCTCTGGCCTTATTACTTTCCAGATGCGGCCACCGGAGATGGCGCGCAGGCATTCCCGCGACGGAATTAGGACAAGTTCCCTGACGTTAGGGGAGAACGGTGGGCCAGTTGAAGGTAGCTCTCCAACTCCGCCGCCCTTTGGGTGCAGGTATGGTGTGCCAGCACTCTCTCCTGGGCAGCGGCGCCGATGTTCTCGGCTTCCCGTGGTGAAAGCGTGGTCAACGCCTCCACCACGTCTTGGGTTTGGGCGGTTATCAGAACCTCGCTGCCGGCGCGGAAGAACTCGCCCAGCCCGGGCCAGGGATCGGTGAGGATCGGAGTGGCCGCCGCCGCCGCCTCGAACAGCCGCACCGATGGGGAGTAGCCGGCTTCCACCATGGCTTGACGGGTGAGGTTGAGAGTAAAGCGAGAGGTGGCGTAAAACTCCGGGTGATCTTGCGGCGCGAGGTGGTGAAGGTAGTGGTTGTTGGGCGGCCATCCGGCCACGTCAGGGAACATGGAGCCGGCGACGCGGAATTGCATCTGCGGCAGTCGGCGGGCGGGTTCGAGCAGCAGGCGCTCGAGCTTGAGTTGCCGATCGGGGGCATAGGTACCCAGAAAGCTCAGCGCCACCGGAGGGTGACGAGGGCGGCGGAGAACGCGATAGCTGCTTTCGTCGCATGCGCAGTACAAGGGCCGCACCACCCGCGTTCCCCAAGTCTGTTCCAATTCGACCAGCACCGGACCTCCGGTAAAACTCAGATAGAGATCGCAGGCCGGAATCTGATCGGCGCGCAAATAGCTGCATTGGCCGGCGCGCAGCTTCTCCAGGGTAATGGGGGTATCAATGTCGTAGAAGGCAATGGGCGGGCCGGAGCGCCCCAACAAGCGGTCGAGCACCGCGATCGCATCCGGGAAGTAGCTTCCCACCACCACCGCGTCGCATTCGCGCGCGGCGCGCAGCGCGCGGGTCTGGACTTCGGCCCAATCCGAATAGAGGCAAAGCTCGACATGGGGTGGTTGCGGCAGGTCGCGATGGCGGGCATACCACTCGACATCACGCTCGAAGAACACCACCTGGTGACCCAGGCGATGGAGACCGCGCATCAGGCCGCGGTAGGTGGTGGCGTGGCCGTTTCCCCAGGAGGAGGTGATGGAGAGGCCAAAGAAGACCAGGCGCATGAGGGTGATTCAATGCGGCGATCCCGCGGCGGTGGCGGGAGCGGAATGCAGCAGCTCATGGACGCGGCGGGCGCGGCGGGCATAGCTGTGCTCGATGAGAGCGCGCTCGCGGGCCCGAGCCCCCATGCGGCAGGCGGTCTCGGGAGAGACGGTATGCAGATGGGCGGCGATGTCGGCGGGGCCATTGGCGAGCAGAATTTCGCGCCCCGGCTCAAAGAACAGCGAGATGCCGGGCCAGGCGTCGGTGATGATGGCGGCGGCGGCGCCGGCGGCCTCGAAGATGCGCGTCGGCGGGGAAAAACCCGCCTGCGCCATGGAGTCGCGGTTCAGGTTGAGGACGAAACGGGCGGAGACGTTCAGGCCGTTGTGTTGCGAAGGGGGTACAAAACCGCAGGTGCGCAGATTGGCGGGCCGCGGCACGTCGTTCCACCCCTCGCCCGCCAACAGGAACGAACGGACCGGGCAGGCCTCGGCGGCGGTGAATAGAAAATGCCGTACCCGCGTCTCCCGATCGGGCAGACGGTGCCCCAAAAAGGTTACGTCGGCCTGCCACGACGCCACCGGCGATACCGGGAAATGGGTGTCCGGATCCAGCCCGTTATAGATCGGGTAACAGTTGCGGGCGCCCAACAGCAGGTAGCGGCGCACCACCGGCGGCCCGCCACCGTAGGTGAAAACGTAATCGTAGTGAGGCAGCAGGCGCCGCAGGGGGAGCGCGGGGTCGGCTTCGAGAGCGGCGAGCGTAGCGGGTGCGTCCACATCCCAGTAGGCGGTTCGTGGCCGCGCTTCCGCCGGGGCGGAGGCGGCGGCATCAAGAATGGCCGCCTCGAGGTAGTCGTCTTCGGCGCCGACGCCGCTGTGCTTGATGATCAGATCGGCGTTGCGGGCTTCGAGCAACAGCTCGTCCAGTTCCGCCCGGGAGCGGTAGACCGGGCAGCGGGCATACACGGGATCGGAGGGCAGGTCGCGGTGCCGTAGGCGATCGAAGATATCCGGTTCGGCAAAGGTGATGTCGTAGCCGAGGGCGTGGAGGTTTTTGTACAGGCCGCGGTAATAGGTGGCGGCGCCATTCCAGTAGGCCGAGGTCAGGCTGGAACCAAAAGCAAACAGGCGCAGACCGTGACCGGCTCCGTTCAGTCGAGATTGCGGCAGATGGCCTCCAGCTCCAGGGCGCGATGCTCACAGGTATGCCGGGCGCGAATGCTAGCCGCTCCGTGCTGCCCCAAGGCCGTTCGTTGCGCCGGATGCTGGAGAAGTTGCACCAGCAGGGCCGTCATTTCCTGCGGCGAGTGGGCCATCCAGAAGTCGTCTCCGACCGTGAAGAGTCCCTCCGTATCCGCCCACGGCGCGCTGAGCAGCGCCATGCCGCACGCCAGAGCCTCGAATACCCGGATGGTGGGGATCCCGGGCAGGCTGGTGGCGTAGGGTCCGCGCGGGACGTGCAGCGTGACCCTCGCCTGCGCCAGCACTTCGGGCGCGCGGAGATTGGGCAGATAGCCGCCGAAGTCGATCCCTGCCTCCTGCAAGGCCCGCAAGGCGGCCGCTGGATAGCGGACCCCGTAAATCCGCGCCCGCGCCTGGGCGCGGCGGATGGGTGTCAGAAGGTAGTGTTCGAGGGCTTGGGTTCGTTCTTCATCGCCCCAGTTGCCGACCCACACCAGGTCGTGCGTGGCGGCCGCCCCTGGCTGCGGGCGAAAGCGGGTCGTATCGGCGGCCTCGTGCAAGGTAAAGGTGCGAGGGGCGCGGCCGTCGCGGTGATAGATCCGGCGCAGGCTCTCGCCGAAGGCCAGGACACCGTCGAGCGCCTTGAGCGGCAGACGATCGAGCATCTCCGGCTGGCTGAGCGCTCGGTGGTGGGTGTCGTGCAGCAGCAGACGAAAGCCGTAGCGCCGGCGCTGCTCGAGCAGCCAGGCAAAAAGATCGGCCTCATTCCACTCATGCACCACCACCACGTCGGCGTGACGCAATTCTTCACCCCAATCGAGCACCCAGGGCAAGTCGGCGATGGCCGGACGCACGTTTGGAGATCCACACCCAAACAGCCGCACATGGATCTCCGGATAGGCCCGGCGCATGGCCGCCACCGCTTCAGCACCCCCTGGCTCCTGCCACTGCTGCTGCAGCGACCAGCCGCCGTCCGGGGTGGGCATCGGTTCGTAGACCCGGACTTGATGTCCGCGGCCGGCCAGGGCGCTCATCAAGCCGCGCAGAAAGTGGGCATTTCCGTGGTTCCAGTCCGACAACCAGGAATGGGCGAAATAGCGCAGGTTCACGGCTTACACCAGAGACCGCGCCAGCGCTTCGTACCGGCTCGCCATGCGGCGGGCGGAGTAGCGGCGCCGGGCAAACAGCATCGCCGCCCGCCCCCGCCCCTCGGCCCACTGCGGTTGGGTCGCCACTCGCTGCAACAGCAAGAAGAGCTGATGCGGCGTGGAGTAGAATTCGGCCACCGGCGACCATAACTCGCGCCAGCTGGGAATGTCGTTGAGCAGCAAGGCGCATCCGGCCAGCGCGGCTTCCAGCACGGCCAAGCCGAAGGGCTCATAGAGGCTGGTGCCGATATAGGCTCGGGCCCGCCCCAGGAGTTGCGCCATGGCCGCCGCCGAGAGCCGCCCGCAGGCCCGCACACCGGCCGGGGGTGAGACGCAGACGCCTTGCCCGGGATCCTGCGCATCTCCCGCCCAGGCGACATCGAGCGGTAAGGGGAGGGGCAATTCGCCCAGTACGGATAACTGCTTGCCGCGATCCCACAGCCGTCCGGCGGCGACCGCCATCGGCAGCTTGGCGAGGGAAGGGAAGTGGCGGGGATCTCGACCGTTATGGATGACCTCGATCGGCCGGGAGAAGGCAAAGCTGGCATAGAGCTCGTCGCGGGCGTGGCGAGAGGGGGTGGTGATGACCGAGGCGCTCGCCAGTGCTTGTTCGGCCAGGATGCGGTACCAGCGCTGATAGGCATCGTCGGGCGGCGGCGACCCTGCCACCGTGCGCCACCATGACACCACGTCGCTGTGCACGGTGAGGAGCGTGGGGCGACGGGGCAGCGCCGCCACAAACGCAAACTGGTTGCTGTGCAGGATCTCGGCTCCCCAACGGTGGCCGAGATCCGCCAGAAAGGCACGCCCGCGGTGCGCCTCCGCTGCCGGAACGATGGCGTCGCCGCCGCTATCCATCCATTCCAGACGGAACGGCGCCCACACTCTTTCCACCTCGTCGCCGTCCCAATTGGGCTGGGTAGGCGAAAAGACAGCCACCAGCACCTGATGGCCGCGTTGTTGCAGGGCGGCGGCGAGCTCGCCGGCAAAGACTCCTACCCCGCCGGCGGCGTCGGCGGTCATCAGGATGCGCATGGAAATCAGCCGGTGAGCCCGAAGGCTTGCAGCTCGGCGGTGGCACGCTCCTGGGTGAGGGCGGCGGGGACAGATACCGGGCGCAAGCGGGACTGGGTGCGCAACCAGGCGGCCAACTCGCGCAGACCCTCGGCCAGGCTGACCTGCGGGGTATAGCCCAACTGCTGCCGCGCGGCGCGGATGTCGGCAATGCAATGGCGGGCATCCCCCAGCCGGAAGCGGCCGGTGAGGCTCGGGGCAATGTCCACCTCCAGGGCGGTGGCCAATTGCCGGGCCAGCTCGGCGATGGTGAGCGTCTGGCCGCTGGCAATGTTGAAGGTTCCCCCCACCGCTTGGGCGCTCTCCAGCGCGCGCTGACAGGCGGCGCACACATCGTGCACCGACACCAGGTCGCGCAACTGGCGGCCGTCCTCAAATACTTGCGGCGAACGCCCGGCGAGCAGTTCGGCGGCAAACACCGCCGCCACCCCGGTGTAAGGATTCGAGAGCGCCTGGTGGGGACCGTAAGTATTGAAGAACCGCAGCACCACCGCCGGCACCGCATAGGTGCGCCCAAACAGCAGGCACATGTGCTCCTGCATGTGCTTGGTGAGGGCGTACACCGAACCCAACTGTGGGGGCTTGTCCTCGCCCGTGGGCAGCGGCGACAGCGCGTGGCCACAGTCCGGGCAGCGCGCCTCCCAGTCTTGCCGGCGTAACTGTTCCAGCTTGCGGCCACCGATGGTGCGCGGTTGCCGGCAGTGGGAACAGTGATAGCGTCCCTCGCCGTACATGGACATGGACCCGGCCAGCAACAGGCGCTCGAAGCCGCTCCCCGGTTGGCGCTGCCGGCGCAACATGGCCTCCAGCAGCACCGCCGTGCCCTGCAGGTTGACCCGGGTGTAGCGGGCGATCTGGTACATGGACTGACCCACCCCCACCACGGCGGCAAAGTGCACCACCGTTTCCACCCCGTTGAGAGCGCGGTCCACGGCGGAAGGGTCACACACGTCGCCGATTTGCAGCTCCGCTTCCGGCGGCAAATAGTCGGGCACGCCGCCCGGGTGCACCTGCGGATCGAGGCAATCGAGGAGGCGGACCTCCCACCCCGCCGTGAGCAGACGGCGCGCCAGATGGGAACCGAGAAACCCCGCGCCACCGGTGATCAGCACCCGATGGGCCCGGCCATTCGGCTTCATGCTGCCTCCCGACGCGGCAACTCGGCGACGCCATGAGCCCGTGCTCCCGCCAGAGATGGCCGTGCCACCTGGGCTGCCACATCCCCGGCTTCCCGAGTGCCGGTGCCGTAGCGCTGCGCCACCCAGCCGGCAAAGCGCGCGAACTCCGCCTGCGCCTCCGGGCGCGGCGGGGCGGCATAGTGCGGCTCCGTGCCCAGATGGGCGGGGGTGTAGCAGAGTGTCACGTTCACCTCAAACTCCTGCAGGGCTTTCATCTGGCGGTCAAACCAGGCGACAGCGCCCGGGCGGTACCAGTCGGCCCAGCTCAGTCCGGTGCGCAACCGCCGCACCCCCAGCCGCCGGAGCCAGGAAGCGGCATCCTCCAGACGCGGGTCTTCGAAGTGGAACCATTGGCAAATCCCCAGCTCCGCCGGAAAATCCTGGAGCGCCGGCTTGGGAGTGCCATCGGCGCGGATCAGGCCCATGTAGTAATGACGGTAGTAGGCTGAGCCCTCGCTCTCGCGATGGCGGGTGGTCGCCTCCCACGCCGCCGGCAAATCGAACAGACTGTACCAGTACACCCGCTCGGCCCGCCCGCACAGAAGCCGGGCGGTGGTCGCCAGGCCGAAGCGCTGCACCTCCTCGGCGCCAAACGAAGATGCGCCCGCCTCACTGACCCACACCCCCTCGCCGGCCACCGCCTCCGCCTCCGCCAGCCGCTGCGGCCATTCGTGGATGGGCCAGTGATTCCAGTCCAGGGGGAACCCATGCAATGCCACCCGGTCCACCGCGCTCAGCACGCCCTGCCGGGCCAACAGTTGGAGGAATTTCGGGTCAATCGGCGAGATGCCGCCCAGCACCAGCGGCAGGCCGGGGCTGACGCGACGCACGGCTTGGGCGGCGGCAATGGTCAAGGCGGAAAATTGCCGCCACTCCGGATCCAGATGAAAGTTCCAGTGGGACAGGTTGTTGGGTTCGTTCCACAACATTAAGGATTCGAGCAAATCCCCCACCTCTACCGTTGATGGATGGTTTGTGACCGATCAGGGTTTGCTGGCGTAAGTTCGGCCTTCTCGGCCATGGTTGTGGGACCCTGCGACGTATACTGATGTCGGAGCGCCTCTGCCCATGTCCAGCCTTGGCACGCTTGCCGCCTCGTCCTCCGCCACCGGCGGGGGCGCATCGTTGCTCAACGACTTCAGCCTGCAAGTGGCGACGGTGAACGGCAGCGGCAGCCAGTCGTCCAATCTGGTGCTGCTGCGTACTCTTTTCCAGATGGGAATCCCCATCTCGGGCAAAAACCTCTTTCCCTCCAACATCGCCGGCCTGCCCACCTGGTACACCATCCGCGCCAGCAAACATGGCTACGTGGCCCGAAAGAAGGAGATAGACTTCCTCATCGCCCTCAACCCCGAGACGGCGCGCGAGGATGTCCTGGCGCTCGAGCCCGGGGCCAGCGTAATGTACGACCTGCCACTGGGCTTGGAAAAGCTGCGCAGCGATCTGACCTGGTACGCGGTGCCGTTTGACAAGCTGGTGGCTCCGGTTTGTCCCGAGGCCAAGCTCCGCAAACTGGTCCGCAACATGATCTACGTGGGCGTGGCCGCCCACCTGATGAACATGGAAATGGCCGAGGTCCGGAGCGCCCTCGAGCGCCAGTTTGCCAAAAAGAAGAAAGCCGCCGCGCTCAACTGGGCCGCCGTCGAAGCCGGCTTTACCTACGCCCAGGAACAGTTCCCCGTGCCCGACCGTTGCCGACTGCAGCGCATGGCCGCCACCCAGGGCAAGATCGTCATCGAGGGCAATGCCGCCTGTGCCCTCGGGTGCCTCTTTGCCGGGGTGACGGTGGTCGCCTGGTACCCCATCACCCCCTCCAGTTCGCTCTGCGAATTTCTCATCGAATACTTGAAGAAATACCGCCGCACCCCCACCGGCGAAGCCACCTACGCCGTTGTCCAGGCGGAAGATGAACTCGCCGCCGCAGGCATGGTCCTCGGCGCCGGGTGGATGGGGGCGCGCGCCATGACCTCCACCTCGGGCCCCGGCATCAGCCTGATGAGTGAGTTCGTCGGCTTGGGGTATTACGCCGAAATTCCAGGGGTCATCTTCGACATTCAACGGGTTGGCCCCTCCACCGGTTTGCCCACCCGCACCGCCCAGGGGGATGTCAGCTTTGCCGCCACTCTGGGCCACGGCGACACCCGTCACCTGCTGCTACTGCCGGGATCGGTGGAGGAGTGCTACGAGCTGAGTATGGCGGCCTTCGATCTGACGGAGCGCTTTCAGACCCCGGTGTTTGTGCTTTCCGATCTGGACCTGGCCATGAACCACTGGATGGCCGAACCTTTCCGGTACCCGGAAAAGCCCTGGGACCGCGGCAAGGTACTCGAGGTCGAAGACCTGAAACGCCTGCAAGGCGACTGGGCGCGGTACCGCGACGTGGATGGTGATGGCATCGGGTACCGCACTTTGCCGGGCACCGAACATCCTTCGGCGGCGTTCTTCACCCGCGGCAGCGGTCACAACGAGCGTGCCTTGTACAGCGAAAAGGCCGAGGATTACGTCCACAACCTCGACCGGCTGTTGCGCAAATGGGAGGGCGCGAGAGAGCATCTCCCGGCCCCGGTGCGGGAGCGCGAGGGCGCCGGCGCGGTCGGCATTATTGCCTATGGCAGCTCGCACCCGGCGGTGCTGGAGTGTCTCGACCAGTTGCGCGACGAGCACGGTCTGTCGGCCGGCTACCTGCGTCTGCGCGCCTATCCCTTCAGCTCGGCGGTGGCTGATTTCGTTCGCGCCCACCAGCGGGTCTACGTCGTGGACCAGAACCGCGACGGCCAAATGCACGAGCTGTTGTTGAACGACCTGGGCGCCGGGGACGGCGCACGACTGCGTTCCGTCCGTCAATACAGCGGGCTGCCGGTGGACGCACGCTCGCTGACCGACGCCATCCGCGCACAGGAATCAGGGGAGGGGAACTGATATGGCTCTCGCCACCAACCGCCTCGGGCTGCAGACCGCCGATTACCGCGGCTCCAAGACCACGCTATGCGCCGGCTGCGGCCACAACGCCATCAGCGAGCGCATCATTGATGCCTGCTACGAGATGGGCGTCGAGCCGTACCACTTCGTCAAGCTCAGCGGCATCGGCTGCTCCAGCAAGTCGCCCGCATACTTCCTCGGCCGCTCCTTCGGGTTCAACTCCGTCCACGGCCGCATGCCGAGCGTAGCCACCGGCGCCGTGCTGGCCAACCGCAGCCTGCAAGCGCTGGGCGTCAGCGGCGACGGCGACACCGCCTCCATCGGTATTGGCCAGTTCATTCATCTCATGCGCCGCAATCTGCCGTTGATCTACATCATCGAGGACAACGGCGTCTACGGCCTGACCAAAGGCCAGTTTTCGGCCACCGCCGACCTGGGCGCCAAGCAGAAGAACGGGGTCATCAACGATCTGCCGGCGCTTGACACCTGCGCCCTGGCCATCCTCAGCGGTGCCACCTTCGTCGCCCGCTCCTTCTCCGGCGACAAGCGCCAACTCTCCGCCATCCTCAAAGCCGCGCTCGCCCATCGCGGCACGGTCATGCTGGACGTCATCTCGCCTTGCGTTACCTTCAACGACCATGAGGGCTCGACCAAAAGCTACAAATATGTCCTGGAACATGAGGAGGCGCTGCAGGAGCTGAGCTTTGTCCCCTCCTTTGAAGACATCACCGTGGACTACGACCCGGGCACGACGATGGA
>DATBPS010000281.1:0-2886 GCA_036561225.1 Terriglobales bacterium | reverse complement strand
TCCGATCATGCTCGTAGTCGCCGCCATTCTTCGCCGCGGCGCGACGATCCTCATCTGCCAACGCGGCGCCGGGCGCTTTGCCGGCAAATGGGAGTTCCCCGGCGGCAAGTGCGAGCCGGGCGAGAGCGAGCCCGAGGCGCTGCGCCGCGAGCTGCGCGAAGAACTGGGCATCGAGACCGAAGTGGGCAGCCTCTTCGCCCGGGTGCGCCACCGCTACGCCGGGAGTGGGGAAGTGGAGATAGCCTTTTACGAAATCGCCGCCTTCCTGGGCGAGCCGCGCGAAATATCCACACCGCCGCTATTCGCCGCCATGGAGTGGGCAGATCCCGCCCGCCTGCCGACCTACGACTTTCTAGCCGCCGACCTGCCGCTACTGGATCTCCTGCAGTCGGCCAAGGCATCGGATCGGAGAATACAATAGCCATACAATGTATTCATGCTGGCGTTTGACTGGGATACGGCAAACGAGACCCACATCGCGCGCCACGGGGTCTCACGCCGGCAGGCGGAGGCAGCTGTGACCATAGCGCCGCGTGAGTACGCGGTGAGCTTAACCGGGGGCGAAATACGCACCGCCTATGTCGGTCCGGACGAAGACGGCAGGCTGTTATTCGTGGTGGTGACGCCGCGGCAAGGGAAGCTCCGCGTGGTGACCGCGTATCCAGCACGGCGCGAGATGAAGCATTTCTATGACGGTGCCAAACCGAGGAGGATGTGAATGGCGAAAATGAAGAAAAGGGAGGGCGCCGGGAACTTCCACACCACCCGGCTGGAAGTGCCTGCGTTCCATTCGGAGGCCGAGGAGGCGAAATGGTGGGACACGCACACCAAAGAGGTTGACGATCTAATCCGGAGAGCGGAGGCAGCGGGAGCAGTCACGCATGGCGAGGTGGCGCTGGCACTGGCAAGTCCAACCCGGATCACCACCATACGACTGCCGGAAGTGACAATCGCCAAGGCTCGAGGCCTGGCGGCGCGCAAAGGACTGCGCTACCAGACCTACCTGAAGATGCTGATTCACGAGGGCATCAACCGCGAAGACCAGGCAGGCTAAATCAAAGGAAGCTGCGGCGCCCCAGCGCCGCCTCCACCCCTGTCCCCTATTCCCTGTCCCCTGTCCCCTGTCCCCTGTCCCCTGTTCCCTGTCCCCTGTCCACCCCTGTTCACCGTTCACCGTTCACCCTGCTAGACTATCTCCGATCCCCCATGCGCATCGCCCGTGAATACATGACCTATCTCAGCCGCGTACTCAGCGAGCACGCCCTGGCGGAAAAACTGATCAGCGCCCCCGACCCCCACGTCGTGGTGGAGGCCGTCCATCGCGCCCTCGAGCACGAGTTCGCGGTCGAGGACCGCATCAACGAGGAGGCGCGGGCCATTCTGTCGGCTCATGCCGAGGAGATGCAGCGGCTGGGGGCGAGCTACAGCGACGCCTTCAAGAAGATCAAGGCCGAGCTGGTGCGCAAGCACAAGGTGGTGCTGTAATGCGTCCGCCGCGGGACATGGACGAAAAGCCGGCGCGGGTGTCGCGCGACAAGATCATTCAACTCTCCCACGTGGTCACCGAGGCGCTGGCGGCGCAACCCTCGGTCACCTTCCATCAGGACCACAACACCGTGCGCCTGGGACTGCGGCGCATTCTGGAACAGTTGTTCGCCGGCGAGGCGCGCATGGACGAAGCCGTGCGCACCAAGATCAGCTCGCAGAAGAAGGGCATTCTGGAGGGCTCCGACGAGTGGGAGATCCTCTACCGCAAGTACTACCAGGAAGAACTGAAGCGTCTCGGAGTGTAGTCCATGACCCCGTCCAACAACCTGCCCCGCGTGAGGGTCACCCTCACCCCCGACTACCGCGAAAACTACGCCAACACGGTGCAGATCCGTCCCAGCACCTGGGACTTTCTGCTGCAGTTCGGCACCATGGAGCCGCGGCAGCCGGACGAGGTGGAGATGCGCATGGTGCAGGGCATTTACCTCAGCCCGCAGCAGGCCAAGGCGGTGCTGCATCTGCTGAAGAACCACATCGAAAATTACGAAAAGGCCTTCGGCGAGGTGCAGTTGCAGCCCTTGCAGCCGCCGGGCGCGGTGCAGTAGCGCGGCGCGCCGCGCCGCGCGGGAACAGGGAAGAGGGAACAGGGGCGTGGTGCGGGGAGCGGCCAAGGCGGTCGGGGTTTGGGTGGCGCTGGTGGCGCTGCACGGGCCGCTGCTGCGGCTGCCCTACTACTGGGATGAGGCCGGCTACTACATCTTCGCAGCGCTCGATGTCTTTCGCCATGGCTGGGTGATTCCCCGCTCGACGCTCGCCAACGGCCACCCGCCGCTGTTGTCGCTCTATCTGGCGCTGGCCTGGACGCTGGGCGGATTTCATCCCCTGGTGACTCGGCTGGCCATGCTCGGGTGGGCGGCGGCGCTGGTGTGCGGCGTCTACCGGCTCTCCTCCTCGCGGCTGTCACCGAGGGTGGGCGTTCTGGCGGCGGCACTGGTGGCCTTGACGCCGCTGGTATTCGCCCAGTCCACGCTGGCGCAACTGGATCTGCCGGTGGCGGCGCTGGTCGTGTGGGCGCTGGCGCTGGGCGAGGGATGGGGCGCCGCCGCGCTGCTCACCGCCGCCTGCCTGATGAAGGAGACGGCGGTCATTGTGCCGCTCACGCTGCTCGGGTGGGACCTGGTACGCCGCCGGTACTTCAACCCGCGCTGGCTGCTGGCCATCGCGGCGCTGGCCGGCTGGTTCTTGTTCTACCACCATCACACCGGCTACTGGTTCGGGAACCCGCAGTACTTTGCCTACAACCTCTCCTCCACCGCCGCCTCGTTGCCGCGCATCGGACTGGCACTGCTGCGCCGCAGTTGGCAGTTGGCGATCTACGACGGCACCGGTCTGCTGACG
>DATBPS010000280.1:0-18584 GCA_036561225.1 Terriglobales bacterium | reverse complement strand
CCGCCTTGCCCCAGTACCCCAGCGCCCCCGCCCACAGCTTGGCATCCCCACGATTGCCCCACAGCACCACGCCCAGCGTGCGCAGATACCGCCACGGCCTCCGCGCCAGCCAGTAGAGGTGGCCCTTGAGCCCCAGCCACGGCGCCGCGTACACCGGCGCGCGCAGCGCCGCCACCCGCGGGTGGCGGCGCCCCCGCACCCGCCGCAGCGCGTAGATCCGCACCCCCACCCCCTGGCGTTCCAACTCCCACATCTCGCGCAGGATGAAGGTCTCACTCAGCAGGGGGTAACGCGACAAGACATATCCCAAAGTCATGGAAGGAAGTGGCGCTGCCATCGTGGCTCTAGCTCTCAGATGCCACCTCGAACGGCGCAGCACCCTCCTTGGCCGCCGTGCATTGGTAGCAATCATCCGCATTCGGTAACAAGCTGGGCGCGGCCGCCTCCAGTACCCGCCGCGCGATCACCGGCCAGGCATGGCGCTCCGCCGCCAGCTGCGCCGACCGCTCCCCCCATCGCCGCCGCTGCGCCCCATCCGCCACCATGGTCTCCAGCGCCCGCCCCAATTCCTCCGCATCGCCCGGCGCCACCACCAACCCGTTGCCGTCCATCAACTCCGGCAGCCCGCCCACCCGTGTCACCAGCAGCGGTTTGCCCAGCGTCAGCGCCAGGTGCGCCACCCCGCTTTGCGCCGCCGCCCGGTAGGGAAGCACCACGAAATCGGCGCGGCGAAAGTACCAGGCGAGCTCCGCCGTGGGCACATACCGGCCGTCCCAGTGCACCCAACCGCCCAGACCCAGACGCGCCGTTTGCGCCTGCCAGGCCCCCCAACTGGCCCCCGCCGTCGGCTGGCCGGCGATCAGCATCTGCGGCCGCCGTTCCGGCGCGGTGCGCCCCAGAGCCTCGAGCAGCACCTCGATTCCCTTATAAGGACTGAGCGCCCCCAGCAGCAACCCCAACGGCACCGAGGGCGACAACCCCAGACGTTCGTCCAGCTTCGGGTCCTCACCCGCCAGATCCACCAGCCATTGCTGGTTGCCGTGGGCAATCGCCACCGCCCGCCGTCCCGTCATCTGTTCAAATTCCAACGCCAGCCGCTCGCCGTGCACAAAGACGGTGTCGAATTGGCGCGCCATGGGCACACGCCACTCCGCCCGGCGCTCGACCGCTTCCCCCGGCTGACGCCCGAACGGCCGCAGGTTGTGCCAGACATCCGCCAGGCACCCCGGAGGCGACTGCCGCCGCAGACGGCGGCGCAGCCACCGCACCCCCCAGGCATCGCCGCCGTGTTCGAGATCCCCCAGCAAAACCAGTTGCGGGCGCAGCCGCGCCACCGTGGCCGCCACCTGCACCCAGGCCCAGCCGTAAACCACCCCGCGCCAGGCGCGCAGCAGTCGGCGCGGCACCCCGCGCGGACGATGGTGGGGGTTCCAGGTAGCGAGTCGCGGCAGGCAGCGCACTCCCTCCGGCCGCACCCCCGGCTCCAACGCCCGCCCGCACAACACCACCACCTCCACCCCCCGCGCCGCTTCCCACGCCAGCCCCCGCGCCAACTGGGCGGCATAGTGCAGCAGCCCGCCGCGCCCCAAAAACTCGACCAGCAGCAGGCAGCGCCCAGCCGGCGGCCGCTCACTCCGCCAGAACTTCCTCATAAAGTTGCTCCAAACGCCGGCGCCACCGCGCCTGGCTCCACGCCTCCTCCGCGCGCCGCCGCGCCGCCTCCCCCGCCCGCGCCGCCCGCTCACGCTGCGGCCCGCACCACGCCATCGCCGCCTGCGCCAGCTCCCCCGCGTCCCCGGGTCGGACATAACACCCGCACTCGCCCATCACCTCCACGCTGGCCCCCAAACGGCTGGCGATGATCGGCAACCCGGCCGCCATGGCCTCCATCACCGCCGTCGGCTGCGCCTCCCCCAGCGAGGGGAAAAGGAAAAGGTCACTGGCCTCGAGCCACGCCCCCACATCCGGCCGCGCCCCGGGCAGCGTCATCCGCCCGCTCTCCACCATCTGTGCCGCCGCGGCACGCAGCGCCGGCCACTCCTCGCCCCCGCCCACCCACACGAAGTGCGCCCCCGGACACGCCAGCGCCACCTGCTCGGCGGCCCGCAACCACGTCCGCCAGCCTTTGGCCGCCCGCACCACCGCCACCGTCAACAGCACCGTCGCCGCCGGATCCAGTCCCAGCCGTCGCCGCTGCTCCCGGCGCCCCACGCCCGCCGCCGGCAACGCCACCCCGTTGCCCAGCACCACGGCCCGCTCCCGCGCCGCCGTCCGGCCCCAGGCCGCGCGCTGCGCTTCGGTGACGTAGATGACCCGCGCCGCCCGCCGCCGCTCGGCCCGCTCCCAGCGCGCCACCCACCGCCCCCGCCCGCGCTCGAGCGCGGGTTCGACATGCACCGTGGTCACCAGCGGCACCCGCAGACGCTGCGCCAGCCGGCCGCCGATGCAGGTGGCGTAGCGCAGGTGGGCGTGCAGCAACCGCGGTTGCAGATGCCGCAGCCAGCGCTCCAGCCGCCACCACCCGGCCACATCGCGCAGCCCCTGCATCCCGGCGCCATGCACCCGTCCCGCCACCCCGTCCCAGTCCGCCCCCCACGCCGCCTGCCCCGAGACGCCGCGCGGCGGCCGCAGACCGACCAGCCACACCGGCCACCGCGTCGGCGAGGAGGCAAACTGCACCGCCAGCCGTTCCGCCCCCCCCGCCTCCAGCCCGTCCAGCAGCCACACCACCGGCCGCCCCGCCGCCTCCGGCACGGCTAGGCGCTGATCGCCGCCCGCTGGGCCACCGGCTGCGCCAGATAGCGCTCGTTGCGCTCCAGCAGCGCCTCGGTCACCTCCAGCGGCCGCCGCAGTTTGCGCGCATAGGCGGCAATCGCATACACGTCCTTGGGAATGCATTTCGAGTTGAAACCCCGGGCCTCGGGATAGATGAAGGTCCAGTAGGGCGACATGCGCGGATCGTCCTGGTAGACGCCCTCCCGCACCTCGTAGAAGTCCACCCCGGCGGCCTCGCACAGGTCGTACAGCTCCTGCGCCTCGGCCACGCGGTGGGCAATGGCGCGGTTCTCGCCCAGCTTGATCAGCTCGGCGGTCAGAGCGTCGGTCTGGCGGATGCGCAGGCTGGCGTTGTAGACCTGCTGGTAAATTTCAATCACCCGCCGCCGATCCTGCCGCTCGCCGCCGAGGATGAGGAACCCGCGCTCGCCCATGCGCAGCAGCGGATGGGCCACGGTTTCGCCCAGGTACTCGGGTTGAAAGACGATGCGCTTGCCGGTGCGCCGCCGCAGCGCGTCGGTGCAACCCGGGTTCACCGTCGAGCGCAGCACGATGATCTCGGTCGCCAGCCACCCGACCACCTGCTCGACGATGGAAGTATCCAGCTCGCCCCGCGCCGGGTTGGGCGTGGGCACGCATACAAAGCTGATCTCGCAGGCATTGACCTGTTCGCGCGAGCCCAGGCGCAGCGGCTCGTCGTAGATCACCGCCTCGGGAAACTCCTCCGCCATGGCCCGCCCCACCCAGCCATACCCGACAATCGCCACTTTCGGTTTCATGGTTCGTTCTCTCCGCCTCCGGAGTAGCTGGATGCGGTCGTGAGTGTCTGCTGTTGCATGCCGCCGGCACGCAGCGCCAGGCCCGCGCCCAACGCCCCGAGCGCCAGCAGCACGAAGAAGTGACGGAAGTAGGCGTCGTGCAGAAAGGTGCTCAACAGCAGATAGATCACCAGACTCAATTGACACGCCACCAGCCAGGCGGCGAAGTTCCGCGCCCCAGCCCGCCGCGCCCGCCGCCGCGCCCGCTCCAGCAGGGCCAGCGCCGCCGCCAGCAGCCAGACAAACACCACCACGCCGGCGACGCCCGTCTCGGCGGCAATCTGCACGTACAAACTGTGCGGATCACGCACCGTGTCCTCGCCCGACAGACCGGCGCGGGCGGAATAGTGCAGGTAGTTGACCTCGTAGTTGCCCGGCCCGACGCCGAGCAGCGGGTGGTCGAGGAACATCAGCACGCCGGTATACATCTCATGCCGGCGGCTGCGGAAGCTGCTGTCGGTCATCTGCTGACCGGGCGCGGCGAGGGAGTTCTCGACCAGCGTCGCCATCCGCCCCCACAGCGAGCGCGGGGCGATGGCGGTGGCCAGCAGCACCGCCCCCACCGCCGCCCCCACCACCCACTGCCGCCGCGGATGCCACACCACCAGCACCGCGAACAACAGCCCCACCCCCAGCGCCGCCGCCCGCGAATAGGTGAACAGCGTCGCCCCCAGCCCCAGCCCCAGCACCCCCAGCCCCAGCCACCGCCTTAACCATCCGGCCCGCACCTCGAGCACCTCGACCGCCGCCAGCGGCAGCGCCGCCACCATCACCATGGCCAAAAAGTTGGGATCACCCAGCGCCCCCCCCAGCCGCCAACCGAACTGGCCGCGCACCAACTCGGAGTACTCCATCTGGCCAAAGCCCCAGAAGGTGTTGTGGGTGCCCGTCAACCCCTGCACCAGCACCGGCAGCGCCAGCAGCCCCACGGCAATCAGCAGCGCGTTGATCGCCCACCGCCACTGCCGCGGGGTGGTGAGCAGGTTGACGATGAGGTAAAACACCACCACCGCCTTGGCGTACTCCCCCAGCCGCCCCAACGCCACCGTGCGGTCGGCGGCCGCCGCCGCCGCCGCCAACTGCACCAGGCCCCAGGCCAGCATCGGCCGCCACAGCGGCCAGCGCAGCGGCACGGCCCGCTCCCGCAACAAACGGTCGAGACACCACGCCCCGACCACCCCGCCGAGCGCCAGCCGCAGCACCCACCCGAAGCCCCACGTCTCCGTCACCACGTCGCTGACATTCCAGTACACCAGCAGCACCAGCGCGCACGCCCCCCACGCCGGGCGATACAGCACCACGCCCGCCGCCGCCGCCAGCACCGGCAGCGTGACCATCAGCCCCATCCAGTGCTCCGGGAAACGGGCCGCCAGCGCCAATAGCGCCAGCCCCAGCCCCATGCCCGCCGCCCACCACCCCGCCGCCCCCCACGCGCCCCCCCGCCCGCCGGCCGTCTCCCCGCCCGCCGCCACACCGCCCCAGGTCCGCGAGGCCATCTACTTCGCCCCCCGCTGCTGCAGCACGGCCCGCACCGTGGCGGCGAGAATGGCCAGATCGAGACCCAGGCGCCAGTTGCGCACATAGGCCAGATCGAGCCGCAGGCGCTGGTCAAAATCGCACTCCGCGCGCGCCACAATCTGCCACAATCCGGTCAGCCCGGGCGGGGTGGCCAGCCGCTCGGTGTGCCACAACTGATAGCGCTCGAGGCCGAAGCTGGTCGGCCGCGGCCCCACCCAACTCATCTCGCCGCGCACAATGTTCCAGATCTGCGGCAGCTCGTCGAGGCTGGTGCGCCGCAACCAACGCCCCACGCGCGTGACCCGCGGATCGTTCGAGATCTTGAAATCCGGCCAGGGCAGCTCGTTCAAATGCTGCAGGTCCGGTTCGAGCGCCTGGGCGTTGATCACCATGGTGCGCAGCTTCCACATGCGGAAGGTGCGGCCGTTGCGCCCCACCCGCGGCTGGGCAAAGAGCGCCTTCCCCGGCGTGTCCCAGCGCACCGCCAGCGCCAACCCGGCGACGATCACCGCCGCCGGCACCCCCACCAGCGCGCACAGCCCCAGATCGAGGGCGCGCTTCACCCACCGCTCCCGCCGCCGCAACTGGCACCGCCACCCGCGGCGCAGCCCCCACTGCCGCAGCCGCCGCGGATGGCACCAGTCGGGCGCGGTGGGCGCCGCCCCCGGCGCGGCTTCCGGGGCCGGCGCGGGCGTGGCGGCGGCCGCCGGGGTGAGCTTCAGTGTGGCCATCCGACCTCCTCCAAAAGCGCCGCCAGCGTGATGCCCTGCGCCGGGAACCCGGCCACACGGCACTCGCACGCCCCGCCGGCGCGACCCACCACCGCCTCCAGACGCGCGGCGACGGCGGCGGCCGCGGTCGAGGGCGCCGTCACCCCCTCGAGCAGCGCCAGCCACTCCGCCCCCGGCTCCCGCCACAACAGATCGCCCAGCCGCAACTCGCCCGCCAGCGCCGCCCCGGCGCGCGCCGTCGCCGCCCCCCCGCGCGCCGCGCAGCGCACCAGCAGCAGCGGCTGGCGCCCGCGCCGCGCCCGGGTGAACATGCGCAGCAGCGCCGCATCGGCCGCAGAGCGGCCGTTCAATATGCCCGCAGAGCGGCCGTTCAATATGCCCGCAGTGCGGCCGTTCAGTAGGCCCGCCGCGCGGCCGTCGCGCTTCCCCACCCCCTTGCCTGCCTGTTCGGTTTCCAGCATCGGGCTTCTCCTCCCTCCCGCCTCAGGCGGCGGCCGAGTGCGAGCGGCGATAGGGACGGAACGAGGGGGCGCGCGGATCGGCGCGGTTGAACAGCGTGCCGAGCAGCGGCGCATGCGCCCGCGCCAGTTCCTCGGCCGCCTGCTGCGCCTCGCCCTGCCGGGTCCGCCCCCAGCGCAGCACCACCACCACCGCCTCGACCAGCGACGACAGCAGCACGGCGGTGCCGCTCGCCGACGTCGGCGGCGAGTCGAGCAGCACATAGTCGTAGTGCTCGCGCCAGGATTCAAGCAGCGCCGCCATGGCGCGCATCGGCAGCACCCCGCCGCCCGCGTCGACCGGCACCAGATCGAGGTGCGGGCCGAGGCTGATGGGCGTCAGCTTGCGCCCCGCCAGCGCCGCCTGCAGTCCGGCCGTGTGGCCGCCTTCGGCGAGGCCGAAGAAGCGGGCGCAGCCGGGCGACTCCAGGTCGCAGTCCACCACCAGCGTCCGCCACCCGGCGGCGGCCAGCGCCTGCCCCAGCCGGCACACACTCGACGTCTTCCCCTCGCCCGGGTTGGGGCTGGTAATCAGCACCGCGCGCGGCGGCGTGCCGCCGCGCGCCACCAGGTTGGCGGCCACCTTGGCATACCCCGACTCCTCCCCCGCCTCTCCCGCCGCGGCGGGCAGCAGCGCCTGCCCACGCCGCCCCGGCGCCGGCAGTTCGGCGATCATGCCCAGCGGCGCCAGGGCCGGCCCCAGCACCCGCTGCACCTCGGCGCCGCCGGTCAGCGTCTCGCTCACCCGCTCCCGTCCCAGCGCCGCCCCCACCCCCACCACCAGCCCCAGCACCAGCCCCAGGCCGAGATCGAGGCCGAGGCGCGGATAGAGAGGCTCGTCGGGCGTCAGCGCCCGGTCCAGCACCTGAATGTTGCTGGGCGGCAGGCTGGCCTCCAACTCGACTTCGTTCAGTTTCTCGCGCAAGGTGGCCACCAGGGTGCGTTGCGCGGCGGCCCGCGCCTCCAGCACCCCGAAGCCCATCTCGAGGCCGCTCGTGGCCGCCGCCTGATGGTTCAAATCGGTGACCAGGGTGCTCAACTGCTGCTCGCGCTCACGGCTCGACGCCAGCCGCTGCTCCAGCCCGGCCTCCACCTGGGTCTTCAAACCGGCCAGCCTCTGTTGCGCCGTGGCCAGCTGCTGGCGCGCCTCGACCACCAGCGGGAAATCGGGTTGATAGGTGGTCTCGAGCGTGGCCAATTGCTCCTCCGCCGCGCCCACCCGCGCCGTGGCGCTCTCAATCGAGGGATCGCGCAGCTCGGCCGGCAGCGCCGCCACCACCCCGCCGTGATAGCTGGCCAGCACCGCCTCGTCGCCGATGCGCTCCGCCTCGGCCGCCGCCAGGGCGTGGTTGGCATCCCCCAACCGCGCCAGCAGCGGGTTCTGCTCGCCCGCCCCGGTGGGCTCGAGCAGCGGCACATAGGCGTGCTGCTGCTGGAACGCGCTCACCGCCTGGTCGTCGGCCGCCAGTTGCTGGGCCGCCGCCGCCACCTGCTGCTTCATCCAGTGCGCCGCCTCCTCGCCCTGGGCGCCGCGCTCGGCCAGCGTCTCGTCGAGAAACGCCTGGGCGGTGGCGTTCACCACCTCGGCCGCCACCGCCGGGTCCGACGAGCGGAAGCTCACGTGCACGGTGCTGCTCAGCTTGTCGGGCGTGGTGGTCAGTTGGGCGTGAAAAATATCGGCGGCCTGCTCGGCCGCCGCCTCAGCGGTCAGCGTCTGCCCCTTCTTGGCCAGCTGGCGCCGCGTCCGCGCCAGCGCGCGGGCGATCTCCGGATCACGTTCCTCAAGGTGCAGCCGCGCCATCACCGGCCGCGCCACCGCGCGGCTGTCGAGGATGGTCAGCTCGGTCTGCATCTCGCGGTCCGGGTCGACCGGCGTGGGATAGTCCTGGGGCGTCAGTTGGGCGGCGTGCAGGCTGGGGTGGCGCACGATCAGCGATCCGGTGGCCTGATACTGGGGGCGCAGCCACCAGCTCGCCGACCCGCCCACCGCCACAAACCCCGCCACCAGCGCCGCCACCAGCCAGCGATGGCGATACAGGGCGTTGTGCAGATGATGGCGGCGCGGCCCCGCCCCCGGCGGCGGCTCCAGTTCGTACAGCGGCGGCAGAGCGGGCGGCGTGGCGCCCGGAGTGAGCGGGATAAAGGCCATGGGAACTCCTCTCGATTTCCAAACAAAGGCGGCGCGCGCGCGGCGGCCGCTCAGGGGATGTGGTTGGCCACCGTCTGCTGCACCCGCCAGCGTCCGGTGCCGGTGAAAAAGTCCAGCAGTTCGAGCCCCGCCATGCGCATCACCGACCCCGGCACCAGCACGATGTCGTCGGCGGCCAGCGCCACATCGGCGCGCCGGTTCTCCTGGATGGCGCCCACGTTGGCGATCAGCGTCTGGCGCGTGCCGTCGGGCCGCAGCCGCAGCACCCGCACCCCGCCGGGGTTGGCCTGCGGCAGCAGCCCGCCGCTGTAACTAATCAACTGCCCCAGGGTCAGCCCCGGGGTGAGGGTGATCGAGCCGGGGCGCATCACGTCGCCCGAGATGTACACCTGGCGCGCCGGCTGCACGTCGATCACATCCCCCGGCTGCAGACGCTTGTTCAGCCCCGGGTCCTGGGCGATGCGGTCAATGTTGATCGTCTCCAGCACGCTGTTGGCGGTAAACACCATCTGCCCGTGCGCGTCCTGGCGCGCGCTCACCGGCGGCTGATGGAACAACAGCACCTCGCTCGAGGCCCGTGTCGGGTCGAGCCCCCCGGCCATGCCCAGCGCCTCGAGCAGCGTCAGTTGGCCGCTGAAGGCGTACACCCCCGGCCGCGGCACCGCCCCGTCAATGCTCACCTTGCGGCTGTTGTTCTCCACCAGCCGCACGCTCACCAGCGGATGCCGCAGCAGCGCTCCATAGGCGGTGGTCAGTTGCGCCTGAATGGCCAGCGGCGTCTGTCCGGCCACCCCCTCGGCGGGCAGGAAGGGAGGCGCAATTTCCCCGTTCGGCCCCACCCGCAGGCTGCTCGACAGCTGCGGCTGCCCGAACACCTCCACCTGCAGCAAATCTCCCGGACCCACCGGATCCGCCGCCCCCCCGCTGCCCCATATGGTCAGCGGCGCGGCGGCCGGCAGCGTGGCTTCCGCCGGCGCCGCCAGCGCGCGTTCCGCCAGCGTCTGCGCTCCCGCCACGCCCCCCAGGCCGAGCACCAGCGCCACCGTCATCCCCGCCCCCAGCACCGTTTGCCGCAAGTTGGTTTCCTCCCCCGCGGGCCGGCTCCTGCCGGCCACGATTCTGAGTCTACGAACCGCCGCCGGCAGAGAACAATTAGGCAATGGTTGCAAACCCCGCCCTGCGCCGGGTGGAGAGCAGAATCCAACCTTGGTTGGAGAGGCGCCGGGCAGAGCCGCGCCCCCGAGCCGCATCTCAGCCGCCATGCCCCTCGCCGCGCGTTCGTTGCGCTCCCTCTCCGCCCCCGCCCCGCCGCCGCCCCTGCACATCGCCTGCTGCCTCCCTTCCCTGCTGTGGAACCATCTGCTGGCCACCGCCCTGGCGGCCACGCCCGGTTTCGAGGTCGGCATCCATGTCCAGCCCGGCCCGCCGCCCGCCGCGCCCCTGCGCCCCACGGTGGCGCTCGTGGCGCCCCCCGACAGCCGCGCCGGATGGGAGCGCATCTCCCTCTGGGCGCGCCGCGATGACCACCTGCGCCTGCTCATGCTGGGCGAGAACCGCCCCTCCACCGCCGCCCGCGCCCTGCGCGCCGGAGCCCGCGGTTTTCTCGACTGGCAAAGCCCGCTGCCGCTGCTGGTCAAGGCCATCGGCGCCGTCGCCCGCGGCGAAGTGTGGGCCGAGCGCAAGCTCGCCTGGACGCTGACCGGCGGGGCCGAAGCCGCCGAGAATCGCCTCACCCCGCGCGAACAGCGCGTGCTCGAGGCGCTGGCCGAGGGCAAGCGCAACAAGGAGATCGCCGACTTGCTCTCCATCACCGAAACCACGGTGAAATCCCACCTCAACCGCGCCTACCACAAACTGCGCGTCGAGGATCGTCTGCAGGCCGCCCTCTACGTCGCCCGCCACGGCATCTGAGCCTCTACCGCGGCCACCAGATCTGACGGTAGTCGTCGCTGTCGGCGTCGTTATAGCGGTAGTACACCGGCGCCCCGCCATCAACCAGGGACGACGCCAACTGCAAGGTGCCCTGCCGGCGCGCCCGGTCCTCGCGCCCCCCTTGCGCCACCAACAACAGCCCCTTGCCGGCGCGATGCGCGGCGCGAATGTTGCTCCATTGCCCCCGCCGCGCGGCCTCGGGCAGCGGACTGCGCCGCCACCCCAGGGCGAAGTCCTCCACCATCACGCCGTCGAGATCGGGCAGATAGCGGTCCCAGCCGCCCGGCGTTTCCGGATCGTAGGTGAGGTTGGCCCACAGCGCGGTTTGCGGGAAGGCCTGGCGGAGGGCCCCGAGCAGCGCCGCTTCGGCGGCACACCAGGCGGGGTCGGTTGGGAACTCGGCCATCTCATCGTCAGGCGCCTGCCGCAGAAACCGCGCCCGCGTGAGGTCCACGTTGTCGAGGAAGAAACCGTCGCGCCACCCCATCGCCTGGTACTGGCGCAGGCGGTCGATGAGGTAGTCGCGCCACCCGCGGCTGGCCGGGTTCATCTCGTAGGTGGTGCGCCAGACGCCCTGGGCCGACTGGTAGCGGTCGTAGAGGCGGCGGCCATGGCCATCGTGCAGAAACCAACTCTCATGCGGCTGCAGGTCGCGACAAAATGCCCCTACACGGTCCGCCACGGTGCGCTGGTAGGTGGGGTAGTGGGCATCACAGGCGGCATGGGAGCTGGCATAGGGCCCCGGACCTTCGGCTTCGTTGGGCGCGATGTACTGCAACAGCGGGCCGCGGTACCCGGCGCGGCGCACGGCATCGCGGAACTGCTCGTCGGCGTGGGTCAGAATGATGAACTGGTAGTGGTGGGCCAGAAAGCTGGCCGGATCCGGCGCCACCGCTCCCAGCACGGCCACCGGCGGTTTATAGAAGTAGGCCAGCCCCGGGCTTCCCTGTGCGACCACCCTCAGGCCGAGACCCAGAACAAGGGTCCCCAGGCGGGCAATTGACGCCACCCGGCGGCTGGGTTCAAATGAAGAAGGTATTGGCGTGAACCTGCCGAACAGTCTCACTCTGCTGCGCATCTTTCTGGTTCCGTTGCTGATTGCGGTGCTGTTCAGCACCCGCTTGCCCAACAAGGAGATCATCGGCACCGCGATTTTTCTGGCCGCCGCCATCACCGATCTCTTGGATGGCTACATTGCCCGCCGCCGCCGCCAGATCACCACCCTCGGCATCCTGCTCGATCCCATTGCGGATAAACTGCTGATCGCCGCCGCCTTTATCTCCCTGGTGCAACTCGACCCGGCGCTGGTGCCCGCCTGGATGGTGGTCATCATCATCGGCCGCGAGTTCGCCGTCAGCGGCCTGCGCAGCATCGCCGCCACCCAGGGCTTCACCATCGCCGCCAACGAATGGGGGAAGGCCAAAATGGTCAGCCAGGTGGTGGCGGTGTGCATCATCATCGTCGCCCACCGCTACGGCTATCTGCACCTTCTCGGCCTCGGCGTGGACGTGCGCCTGCTGGGCACAATCGCCCTCTGGATTGTGGTCATCGTCGCCCTGCTCTCCGCCTCCACCTACTTCCTGCGCTTCTGGCGCCAGATCGACGACAGCGTCAAACAACGCTCCCGCGACCGCGCCTCGGTCGCCGGCCGCACCGAACCCGCCCGCGAATAGACAGAGCCCAGGTTCCGCCGGGCCCGCGCATTGACGGACGATATCGCCTCGTGATATTCCATGACCTGCGGGGCGGGCCAAGCCCCCCGAAGGCCCTCCGAAAAAGACGGGAGGTGGATGGATGCGCCAAAAATGGACCGCGCTCGTGTTCCTGCTGCTGGCAGCCATCGTCGCAGCCTACGCCCAGGCGCCCGCAAGGCCCGCATCCGCTGCCGGCCACGTGGCTGCGTGGGCGAGCCGCGCAACCGCCGGCGCCGCGCCAGCCCCGGCGCCCGCCGCTCCGCAGTCTGAGCCTGCTCCCGCCGCCACCACCCATCACGGCCACCACATCTTGGGCATGCCGCTGAAGTGGGTGATCGTGGGCGTCGCCGCGGTGCTGACGGCGATCACGGTAGCCGCCATCAAGAACAATCGTGACTACACTTCGGTCACACACCCGTCCGCGCCCATGCCCTAGCGCCCTGCCCTGCAATGAAGGAGCGCGACAGATGCCACAAAGGCTGATCACATTCGCTTGTCTACTGCTCGCGATCATTGTTGGCGCCGGCGCGCAAGTGCCCGCCCCCGGGCAGGCCGCCGCCGGTGGGAGCCGGGCGACCGCCCGCGCCGCGCCAGCCCCGGCGCCCGCCGCTCCGCAGACTGAGCCTGCTCCCGCCGCCACCACCCATCACGGTCACCACATCTTCGGCATGCCGCTGAAGTGGGTGATCGTGGGCGTGGCCACGGTACTCTCGGCCATCACCATCGCGGCCATCATCCATAATTACCACCACTACACGGTCCTGCCTGGCAACTAAAAAAAGGCCCGGTCCCCTCGCGGGTCCCGGGCCCCAGTGCACTGTTCACTGTGCACTGTTCACTGTGCACTGTTCACCGTTCACTGTTCACAGTGCACTATTCCCTGTGCCCTGTTCCCTGTTCCCTGCTTTTAGTACATCCCCCCCATGCCGCCCATGCCGCCGTGGCCGCCGGGCGCCGCCGAGTCCTTCTTCTCCTCGGGAATCTCGGCCACCAGGGCTTCGGTGGTGAGCATGAGGCCGGCGATGGAGCCGGCGTTCTGCAGCGCGAAGCGGGTCACCTTGGCGGGATCAATCACGCCCGCCTTGACCAGATCCTCGTAGGTCTCGGTCTGAGCGTTGAACCCGTAGCCGCCTTCGTTGTTCTCCCGCACCTTGCCCACCACGATGGCCCCTTCGAGGCCGGCGTTCTGGGCGATCTGGCGCAGCGGCTCCTCGAGCGCGCGGCGCACCACCTCGACGCCGATCTTCTCGTCGCCGGTGGCCTTGATCGCCGCCACCGCCTTCTCGGCCCGTATCAGCGCCACACCGCCGCCCGGCACGATGCCCTCCTCGACCGCCGCCCGCGTGGCATGCATGGCATCCTCGACCCGGGCCTTCTTCTCCTTCATTTCGCTCTCGGTCGCGGCCCCGACCTTGATCACCGCCACGCCGCCGACCAGCTTCGCCAGCCGCTCCTGCAGCTTCTCGCGGTCGTAGTCGCTGGTGGTGTCGTCAATCTGGGTGCGCAGCTGCTTCACCCGCCCCTCGATCTCCGCCGTCTTGCCGCCGCCCTCGACCAGGGTGGTGTTGTCCTTGTCAATTACCGCCTTCTTGACCCGGCCCAGCTGGCTCAACTGCACCGACTCCAGCTTGACCCCCAGCTCCTCGCTGATGAACTCGCCGCCGGTCAGCACCGCGATGTCCTGCAGCATGGCCTTGCGGCGGTCGCCGAATCCCGGCGCCTTGACCGCGGCGGCGTGCAGCGTGCCGCGCAGCTTGTTGACCACCAGCGTGGCCAGCGCCTCGCCCTCGACGTCCTCGGCGATCAGCAGCAGCGGCTTGCCGGCGCGCGCGATCTGCTCCAGCAGCGGCAGCAGGTCCTTCATCGAGCTGATCTTCTTCTCGTGGATCAGGATGTAGGGGTCCTCGAGCACCACCTCCATGCGGTCCGGATCGGTGACGAAGTAGGGCGACAGATAGCCGCGGTCGAACTGCATCCCCTCCACCACCTCGAGCAGCGTCTCCATGGTGCGCGACTCCTCGACCGTGATCACCCCGTCCTTGCCCACCTTCTTCATCGCCTCGGCGATGATGCCGCCGATGGTCGAGTCGTTGTTGGCGCTGATCGTCCCCACCTGGGCGATCATCTCGCCCTGCACCGGCTTGGACATCTTCTTCACCGCCTCCACCGCCGCCGCCACCGCCTGGTCAATGCCGCGCTTCAGCGCCATCGGGTTCGACCCGGCGGCCACGTTCTTCACCCCCTCGCGGAAGATCGCCTGGGCCAGCACCGTGGCCGTCGTGGTGCCGTCGCCGGCGACGTCGCTGGTCTTCGACGCCACCTCGCGCACCATCTGCGCCCCCATGTTCTCCAGCGGGTCCGGCAGGTCAATCTCCTTGGCCACCGTCACCCCGTCCTTGGTGATGGTCGGGGACCCGAACTTCTTCTCGATCACCACGTTCCGCCCCTTGGGGCCGAGGGTGATCTTGACCGCATCCGCCAGCGTGTTCACCCCGCGCAGGATCGCCTGCCGGGAACTCTCTCCGTGTACGATTCGCTTTGCCATGTCCTTGGTGTCTCCTCAATCCTTGTAAATAAATTCCTGGCCTTACTTGCTGAGCACGCCCAGCACTTCTTCTTCCCGCAGGATCAGCAGATCCTCGCCGTCCAGCTTGATCTCGCTCCCCGAGTACTTGCCGAACAGAATGTGGTCGCCTTCCTTGACATCGAGCGGCAGCACCTTGCCCTCTTCCGTCACCTTGCCCTTGCCGACGGCAATCACTTTGCCCTCCTGCGGCTTCTCCTTGGCGCTGTCGGGAATGATGATCCCGCCCCGCTGCGTCTCCTGCTCTTCGATCCGCTTGACCAGCAAACGGTCGTGTAGTGGTCTTACCTTGGCCATCGTGGGTTTCTCCTTAATTGAAATGGCGGGAGGGCCGGCCCGCGCGGTGCCTCCTGGCACCTGTCCGCGCTCGGCTTAGCACTCTCCCTTCACGAGTGCTAATTGTAGCTTGACGGCACCACAAGGGTCAATCCCACGATCGGGTTACGGGGTTGGCGAATCCTGTATACTGACGACAGCTGCCGCTGCCGCATCAGGGCGGCGGTCTGGAGTACCCATGTTTGACGGCCTTTTCCAACCCACCCACCTGATCATCATCTTGGTGATCTGTCTGCTGATCTTCGGGCCTAAAAAGCTGCCCGAGCTGGGCCGGGGGTTGGGCGAGAGCATCCGCGAGTTCAAAAAGTCCATGGCCGAGGCGCGCGCCGAAGGCAACGAGCCGGCCAAGCCGGCGGCGGCGGCGGAAGAGAAAAAGTAAGCCCGCCTTGGCCCGCCCCGCGCGTCTCTCGCTACTCATTTTTGACCTCGACGGCACCCTGATAGATTCCCGCGCCGACCTGGTGGCCGCGGTCAACCTGGCGCTGGCCGCCCTCGACCGCCCGGAGCTGCCCGACGAACAGGTGGGCGGCTACGTGGGCGACGGGGCGGCGCTGCTCATGCAGCGCGCCCTGGGCTTCGCCCCCCCTCCCGACCCGGCACGCACCGCCCCGCCCCCAGTGACGCTCGACCCCGACGACGCCGCGCTCGCCGCGCGCGCCCTCGAACTGTTCCTCGAGTTCTACGCCGCCCACAAGCTCGACCGCACCCAACTCTATCCCGGGGTGGGCGACGGGCTGCGCGCCCTGCATGCCGCCGGCGCGCGCATGGCGGTGCTGACCAATAAGCCCGTGGTGCCCAGTCGCCAGATCGTCGCCCACCTGGGTATCGCGCCGCTCTTCGAGGCGGTGCTCGGGGGCAACAGCTTCCCGCAGAAAAAGCCCGACCCGGTGGGCATTCACGCCCTGCTCGAGCGTTGCGAGGTGGCGCCACGCCAGGCGGTGATGATCGGCGACTCGGGCGTGGACGTACGCTGCGGCCGCAACGCCGGCGTATGGACAGCCGGCGTCAGCTACGGCTTCGCCCCCGAAAGCCTGCGCGCCCAGCCCCCCGACTGGATGGCCGACAGCTTCCCCGAACTGCACCGCGCGCTGCTCGAGGCCGTACACGGCCGGGTCCCGCGCCCATCAATGCCACAATAAAAGGGCAATCCCCTCAGGAGACACTCTTCCATGGCCCTCAAACCCGGCGTCACCGCCCCCCAGACCGGCATCTACTGGTGCAGTGTGTGCAAGCTGCCCGGCCAGTTCGAGGCCGGCCAGACCCTGCCCGAGTGCCGCAACAAATGTGGACGCGGCGGCTGGGAGTTTGTTCAGGCCCAGGCCGCTCCCGGCTCGCCTTCGGCCTCCTAACCCCTCTACTGCACCGGGCTTTCGCTCGCCACCAGCGACTGAAAAATGGCCAGCACCCGCCGCCGGTAGGCGAGCATCTGCTCGGCCAGCGTGGCGAACCCCGGGTCGCGCAGCGCGGTGCGCTGCCACTGGGTCTGCACCTCGGCCGGCACCTCGATGTCCCGCCGCAGGTCCTGGTAGCTGTACCCGCGCAGAAACAGCCCGAAGAAAAAGGCGGCTTCCTGCTCGGGTGCCTCAAAGCCGGTCGCCCGCGGGGCGGGCGCGCCAAGAGGCATCGGGTTGGGGTTCACATCCATGCTCAAGTTATTGGATACACCCTGCCCGGGGCCGTGACAACCTGCTTCGGCGTCTTCCCCCACCCGGCGACCCGCAGCCGCTTGACGCGCACCCGAAAATCGGGTTTAATCCTCCGCCGCGAAAAACACCAACTGGCTGTCCCCCTGCGGATGCACCCTCTGCCGCCGCCACCGCCCCACCGCCGCCGCCAGTTCCGCCCCCCGCCGGGTCTCGATGATCACCCGCCCGTCGTCCGCCATCAACTCCGGATAAAGCGCCAGCTCGCGCAGCAGCCGCTCCGGTGCGTGGAGATCGTCATACGGCGGGTCGCAGAACAGATACCCCGCCCCCGGCAGCCCCGGCACCGCCGCCACCTGGCGCAGCCCCGCCGGCAGCCGCCGCCTCAGCACCACCGCCTCCGGCACTCCCGCCACCCCCAGGTCGCGCAGGTTCTGCTCCAGCCCCTCGGCCGCCCCCCGCGCCCCCTCCACCCAGACCACCGGCCGGGCGCCGCGGCTGTAGGCTTCAATGCCCACCGCCCCGGTGCCGGCGTAGGCATCCACAAAGCCGCGCCCCCCCACCCCCGGTCCCAGAATATTGAACAGCGTCTCCCGCAACCGGTCGCTGCTGGGCCGCACCCCCGCCCCCTCACCCGGCCCCCGCAGCCGCCGGCTCCTCCACTCGCCTCCCACCACGCGCATAAGCGAGTATAGGAGCCGTGCGGGTGGCTATACTAGGAGTCTGCCTGCCGCGGAGAGATGGCCGAGCGGTTGAAGGCGCACGCTTGGAAAGCGTGTATATCCGAAAGGGTATCTGGGGTTCGAATCCCCATCTCTCCGCCACCTGCCCCCCCGGCTCTTCCGCCCGCCCCCGCGAACAAAAAGCGAAGAAATTGTTGCGGAATTGTTGCGGAAATCTGCGTGCAAATCCCGTGCAAGCGGCGTGGATATCGGTGTCACAATGCGGCTCAATGTCACTGCGTTAGTCATGGCCGCAGTCAATCGGCGGTCATGGCCGGAAAGAAAGGTAAGTCAATGACCACAATGCAGCGAGAATTCTCCCGCCGGGAACGGCAGATCGTCTGCGCCCTGTGCGAGGCCAAGGCGGTGAAGGACATCGCCCGCGAACTCCAGCTCAGCGTCAACACCGTCAAGGATTACCTCAAAACCATCTACCGCAAGGCCCAGGTGCACTCCGCCCGCGAACTCATGCGCAAGATGAGCGCCGGCGACCCCCTACCCGCCACCGACGGCGGCCTGGCCCTGCTGCTGCACACCGCCCAGCGGCTCAGCCTCGAGGCCCCGCCGAGCGAGGCGCTGGCGCAGTTGCACACCGCCATCCGCCACTGTACCCGGGCCCGCCGGGTCAGCTTCTGGCACTGGCTGAGCAGCGGCCATCAGCTCTGTCTGGCGGGGGAAACCTCCAGCACCCGCCCCGGTTCGCTGCTGCGCGCCGAGGGCTTTGTGCGGCAGTTGCGCGAGCGCGGCTGGGCGCGGCTCGAACGCCAGCAGATGGGCGGCGTCGAGGGGCGCGAGCTGGCCGCCTACGGCCTGGTGGGCGAGGTGATCGGGGTGGTCGGCTCCCCCACCCCGCGCGTGCAGGTGGTGCTCGCCGGAGATCCGCTCGAAGGCCGCTTCGGCCCCCTCGATGCCCCCACCATCCACCTGCTGGTGCGCCTCGTCCACGCGGAAAGCGGATTGTCGGCGCTGCGCGCCTCGGCCTGACAGTCGCCTAAACGTCCACCCGCTCGACCCGCTCCATCTGCTCGCGGCTCTGGCTGGGTTTGCGCGCCGGCTCGTGGTAGGGGTCGAAGCGGTTGCCGATCGCCGTCGGCACAAAGCGGATCCCCGCCACCGCGGTCTGAAAGCGGTCAAACTGCCCGCGTGGTTCGATGCCCTTGGTCTTCACTGGATATCTCCGTCTCC
>DATBPS010000279.1:0-9404 GCA_036561225.1 Terriglobales bacterium | reverse complement strand
AACCGCTAACGCGTCGCCCGATCACTACCATCTCTGCGCAAGCGCTTGCATATCGGCCGCCGGTAAACGGGACCTAAGCTTCGCCTTTTCAACGTTCCTGGGTTGGCATGCAACTTGCTCGCGTCCTGCCAGTGCAGGCGCAAAGGAGGCGCCACTCTATGCGTATTGCCACTCGCGCCCTTTTCGGCATCGTCGCTGTCACCTTCGTCATGGTCGCCACGGGCCCGCTCGCCCAGGCCAGCCCCATCACCTACTACTACACTGGCACGCCCTACAACCTCTACAGCAACTATCCGCCGACCGCCAACGCCCCCTACACGTGCGTCGCCGGCCAGCCCTGCTACCTCGACGTGACCATGACGCTGGCCTCCGCGCTCGCCCCCAATCTGAACAACGCTGACGTCACCCCCACCAGCTTTCAGTTCACTGACGGCGACCCAAGCGACACCGTCACCAACGCCACCGCCAACCTGAACACCGGATTCATTTTCAGCACCGACGGCAGCGCCAATATCACCCAATGGGAGGTTTTCATTCAGACCAACTACGGCGCCACTCCCACCATGCAGTTGCTGACCCTGAACTTCCCCGGCGACCAGCTTGACGACACCTCGTTCTCGCCCTGCCAGGGCTGCAACTCGGTCCAATACTACGCCTACGCCAACGGCACCTGGTCCACCACGCCGCCGGTGACCACCCCCGAACCGGCCACCTGGCTGCTCTCCTCCACGGGCGCCCTGGCCCTGTTCGGCTTGGCGCTGGTGTCCGACCGCCGCCGCCGCGCCCAACCGCCAACCGCCAACCGCTAAAGGCGGGGGTCGCGCCGTAAGGCCGCCAAAGTCGGAACGGGCACAGGCCGCAGTTGCGGCCTGTGCGCCCCCGGCGAGCCCACGCGAGCCCCGGCAAGGAAGAAGCGCGGCACCGCGAGGCCGGGGCTCTAGGGGGTCCCCGGCCGGCTGAGCGTAAGCGGGTCGCTCGGCGTAGCCGAGCGGGGCCCCGCGCCAATCATTAGTACTCCCGTCTCCCGCATCAGCCACGCGTACTCAAACGCAATCTCCCGCAGCCGGTCATAGCGCCCGCTGGCCCCGCCGTGGCCGGCTGCCAGGTTCGTCTTCAACAGCAACGGCGTGTCGTTGGTCTTCAGGCGGCGCAATTTGGCTACATACTTCGCCGGTTCCCAGAACATCACCTGACTGTCGTGCAGGCTGGTGGTAACCAGCATTGCCGGGTAGCCTGTCGCCTTCAGATTGTCGTAAGGGCTGTACGACAGCATGTACTCGAACGCGGTCTCCTGCCGCGGATCGCCCCACTCCAGGTATTCGCCCGTGGTCAGCGGCAGCGTCTCGTCGCACATGGTGTTGATCACGTCCACGAAGGGCACCGCCAGGTGCGCCGCCCCGAACAGATCCGGCCGCAGGTTCAACACCGCGCCGATCAACAGCCCTCCGGCGCTGCCGCCTTCGATCGCCAGCCGCTCCGGCCGCGTCCAGTTTTCCTGGATCAGGTACTCGGCCGCGTCCACGAAATCGAAGAAGGTGTTCTTCTTGTGCATCAGCATGCCGGCGTCGTGCCACGGCTCGCCCAACTCGTTGCCGCCGCGCACGTGGGCGATCACGTACGCCATACCCCGGTCCAGCAGGCTCAGCCGGGCGCTCGAAAACGTCGCCGGCAGCCCGTACCCATACGATCCGTACCCGTACAGCAGCACCGCCCCGCTGCCGTCACGCCGGAAGCCCTTGGGATATACCGCCGATAGCGGCACCCGCGTTCCGTCGCGCGCCGTGACCCACAGGCGCGCGCACTCATAGCGCGAAGGGTCGTAGCCTCCCAGTACCGCCTGCTGTTTCAGCAGCCGGCTTTCACCCGTCGCCATGTCGTGCTCGAACACGCTCGCCGGTGTCAGCGGGCTCTCATACTGGTAGCGGAAGTGCGTGGTGTCGAACTCCGGGTTTCCGCCTGGAAACATCGCATACACCGCCTCCGGCACGCCAATCGTCCGTACCGCTCCGCTGGCGAACTCCATCACCCGCAGCCTCTCCAGCCCCTCATGCTTTTCCACCAGCACGGCATGGTCGCGGAACAGTTCCACCCCCTCCAGCAGTACCGCCGGATCGTGGGCAATCCGTTCCGTCCAGTGTTTCTCCTGCGGTTGGTCAACCGGCGTCGTCCACAGGCGGAAATTCTTCGCCCCGCGGTTGCTGCGGATGTAGAACAATCCCCCGCGATGATCCAGGTCGTACTTGTGGTCCCGCTCACGCTGCAGGAACAGCCGCGGC
This sequence comes from Terriglobales bacterium, assembly GCA_036561225.1. Classification (GTDB taxonomy): domain Bacteria; phylum Acidobacteriota; class Terriglobia; order Terriglobales; family SCQP01; genus SCQP01. The sequence continues at coordinate 7,128 of DATBPS010000279.1, read as the reverse complement.
GCGCTCTCCGGCTCCGCCGCCCGCCAATAGTGAAACTCGGTCGAATCCGTGGCTCCGATCCCCAGCAGCAGGAATTCGCGGTCCCGCGTGCGCTGCACCCCGATCTGGTACAACTCATCGGGCTCGTAGTAAATCTCCTGCGCCGCGCCGCCGCCCAGCCGCAGCCGCCACAACCGGTCGCTGCGTTTGGTGGTCTCATCCTCGGTGGTATAAAACAGCGTGCGGTTGTCGGCCGCCCACTCCACCGAGGTCACCCGCTCCGCCAGCCCCGCCTCGGTTGCGCCCGTCTCCAGGTTCTTCAGATGGAGGGTGTACCGGCGCATCCCGGTGTTGTCGGTGGTGTAGGCCAGCAGCCGCGCATCGTCGCTGACATCGAACGATCCCAGGCTCAAAAATTCCACTCCCACCGCCAACTGGTTCAGGTCGAGCAGAACCTGTTCTTCCCCCTCTACGCTTCCGCGTTTGCGGCAGTGGATGGGATACTGCAACCCCTCCACTGTCCGGCTGTAATAGTAGTACTCGCCGCGCCGCACCGGCACGCTCAGGTCGGTTTGCTGGATGCGCCCCAGCATCTCCTGATAAATTGACTCCGCCTGCGGCTGCAACGCCGCCGTCATGGACGCGGCGTAGTGGTTTTCGGCCTCGAGATACTCCAGTACCGCCGGGTTCCCGCGTTCCCGCAGCCAGCCGTAGTCGTCGCTGAACGTGCGTCCGTGGCGAACCGTCGCCACCGGCAGGCGCGCCGCCTGGGGCGGTGCCGGAGTCTGGCTCACTGCGACACCGCTTCCCGCACCATGTCGGCATGGCTTCGGGGCGCATGGCCGAGCAGCGCGGTGAAGGCCGCCCGGTCACCCTCCTCGGCGGCGAACCCGCGTTGCTGGTAGGCCTCCAGCATCACCCGCAGGTCGTAGGCCCGCCAGGCGGGCATGAACTGTCGCATCTGCTCTTCGGTGGCCTCCCAGTTTTCACCCGGATAGACAACCTTCCGCCCCAGCGCCGCGCTCCAGGCCTCGGCCGCCTGCGGGCCGCTCAACTGGCCCGGTCCCACCGGGCTGTAGGTCTTGCCGCTGTGCCCTGGGGTGGTGAGCGTGATGGCCGCGGCTGCGGCGATGTCGCGCACATCCACGGCCGCGATCCCTGCCGAGCCGATGGGCATGGGGTAGATGCCGGCCGACTGCATCACGGCTTGCATCCCCAACTCGTTCTGATAAAAGAACCCGGGCCGCAGAATGGTGAACTCGGTGTTGCCGGCGTGCAGCGCGCCTTCCACCGCCAGCTTGGAGGCAAAGTGCGGCACCTCGGGAAAGGCATCCACCTTGTACACCGACAGATAGGTGATGTGCTTCACCCCCGCGCGTCGCGCCATGCCCAAGGCGATCAGCGCCTGGGTCAGTTCATCCGCCGCCACCGCGTTGAGCAGGAACAACTTGTCCACCCCGGCCAGCGCCGGGGCCAGCGACGGCGGGTCCATCAAATCGCCTATCGCCGACTCGACTCCCGCCGGCAGTTTTCCCGCAGCCGGCGTCTTCCGCACCAGTGCCCGCACCTCGACTCCCCGCTTCAGCAGCTCAGGAATCACCCGTGACCCCACCGTTCCCGTGCTTCCAGTGACCAATACCTTCATTTCCATATGCTAACCCCCAGCCTTTATCCTAAATGGCATGCCCCCGCCGAACGCGGCAACTTGGAAGCGCCATGAGCCAGGCGCGGCAGCTCGGAGGCGCCCTGAGCCTAGCGGGCGCCCGCTGCCGGGGAGCGAAGCCACGGAGGTGGCCGTGCCACTCGGCGTGATTGCCGCTCTTTTCCGCTACCCGGTCAAATCCATGGCCGCCGAACCGCTCAGTGTGGCCGAGCTGGGCTTTCACGGACTGCGCGGCGACCGCCGCCTGGCTTTCCACCGCCTGGATGTGGACCATGGCCGCCCTTGGCTGAGCGCCAGCCGCATGCCCGAGCTGGTTCGTTACGTTCCGACTTACAAGGAACCTGATTCGGAATTGCCCACCCACGTTCGCACTCCCGCCGGTGCTGACATGCCGGTGTTTGGCGACGAACTGGCGGCCGAGGTGCGGCAACTCTGCGGCGTTCCGGTACGCATGATGCAGCTGAGCCACGGCATGTTCGACGATGCCAACCTATCGGTAATCAGCACCGCGACGGTCGGCGAAATTGGCCGCCTCGCCGGTCTCGCGCTCGACATACGCCGCTTCCGCCCCAACCTGGTACTCCGCCTTGACGCCCCCGCCGCCTTTCAGGAAGACGCCTGGCTGGGGTCGCTGCTCAGCTTCGGCGAGGGGCCGGCCGCGCCGGTGGTGGCGATTACCCAGCACGACATCCGTTGTTCGATGGTGAATCTGGACCCCGAAACTGCCGCCTCCTCGCCCTCGGTGCAGAAAGCCATCGTCCAGTCCAATCAGAACCGTGCCGGAGCCTACGGCGCCATCATTCGGGGCGGTACCCTGACCCCGGGCTTGCAGGTATTCCTCCACCCCCACCTCGCGGCAGTCTAGGAGGCGCCCTGAGCCGAGCGGGCGCCCGCTGCCGGGGAGCGACCCCAGTCAGGTGTGGAGTATCCACCTCTAAATAATGTATAAATTTGCGTTGCACTTGGGGCCGAGCACGCCTACCATATGGTTGTTTTTGCCTGCGGAGGCCTGTACCCATGCGCGTCAACCGTCTTTCGTTGGTTCTCACCCTCGCCGCCACCACCGCCCTCTCCCTGCCCCTCGCCGCCCAATTTGGCCGTGGGCCGGCCGGTCCGGAGCGCGCCACCACGCCTCCGGCTCTCCAGTTCCATTACATGGGTCCGGCCCCGGGCGCCCGCGTCGCCTCCGCCTCGGGCGTGCCCGGCGATCTGTCCACCGTGTATCTCGGGTCAGCCTCGGGCGGGTTGTGGAAATCGAGCGATGGCGGGCACACCTTCAAGCCCATCTTCGATAATCAGGATGCGGCCGCCATCGGCACCATCGCCGTGGCGCAGTCGGATCCTTCCACCGTATGGGTGGGCACCGGCGAGCCCTGGGTGATCCGCCCCGCCGACATCATCGGCGACGGGGTCTACAAATCCACCGACGCGGGTGCGACCTGGCAGCACATGGGGCTGACCGACACCGGCCGCATCGCCCGCATCATCGTCAACCCCAAGGACATCAACAACGTCTTCGTCTGCGCCGAGGGCCGGTTGACCAGCCCCCAGCAGGATCGGGGCGTGTTCCGCTCCACCGACGGCGGGACGACCTGGAAGCGCACCCTGTTCGTCAATCCCGAAACCGGTTGCAGCGGCCTGAGCATGGACCCCAACAACCCCAACGACATGGTGGCGGGTACCTGGCAGGTGCAGCAGCGCACCTGGGTCGAGGCCAGCGGCGGCCCGGGCAGCGGCGTCTACGTCTCCCACGACAACGGCCAGACTTGGAACAAGGTCACCAGCGGCCTGCCCAAGCCCCCGGTGGGCAAAATTGATGTGGCCATCGCCCCCTCCAACCCGCAGCGCGTGTATGCGCTGATCCAGACCTTCGATCAGGGATCGCTGTGGCGCAGCGACGATGGCGGCCAGAACTTCCAGGTAGTGAGCTGGGACCGCTCGCTGATCGGCCGCGCCGGCTACTACATCCGCCTGGGTGTGGACCCCAAGAACGCCGACCGGCTGATGATTACCTCCAGCAGCCTGCACTCCTCCGACGACGGCGGCAAGACCTTCTCCGGCAACGGCGGCACCAGCGCCAAACCCTACGGTGCGGCGGGTTGCGGCGACTGCCACGACATCTGGATTGACCCTACCGATTCGGCGCATTACATGCTCACCGATGACGGCGGCGCGGCGATTGCCACCGGCGCCGGCACCGCCCTGCAGGTGTCACTGCCCAACGGCCAGAACTACCACGTGCTCAGCGACAACCAGGTGCCCTACTGGATCTACTCCAACCGCCAGGACGACGGCACCATGCGGGTGCAGAGCGACAGCTCCTACTCCACCGGCGACGGCATGCTGCCGTCCACCGACTTCATGCCGCGCGGCAGCTTTGGCCGCGGCTTCTTCCGTCGCGGCGGTCGGGGCGGGGAAGCGGTGGATCAGGCCAAGGCGGATGCCTATCCCAAGGCGCAGAAAGCGCCGCAGGGCTGGGCCTTCGGTCCCAACAACCTCACCGCGCCGGTGGCCGGCCCCGGTTTCGGCACGCCCCGCGTCGCCACAGATGTGTACCAGGCCGGCATCGGCGGCTGCGAGTCCGGCTTCACCGTTCCCGATCCCACCGACTCCAACATCGTCTGGGCCACCTGCTACGGCAACAAGCTGACCCGTTTCGACAATCGCGAAGGCACGGCGCACTCGGTCGAACCCAGCGCCATCACCCTCGACTCACCCCCGACCCAGGTTCCGTATCGCTGCCACTGGACCTCGCCGCTGGTGATTGACCCCTTCAGCCACGAGAACGTCTACTACGGCTGCCAGATGGTGCTGCGCACCTCCGATGAAGGCCACTCCTGGATGGAGTTCAGCCCCGACCTCTCGACCAAGGATCCGTCGCGCGTCATGAACAACGGCGGTATCGAGGGTGACAACCTGGCCCAGTACGATGGCGAAGTGGTCTGGTCCATGGCCTTCTCGCCGATTCAGCGCGGTCTGCTCTGGGCCGGCACCAACGACGGCAAGCTCTGGTACACCAAGGACGCCGAGTCGAAGGCGGCCGGCGCCTGGGTGGACGTTACCGCCAACCTGCATCTGCCGCCCTGGGGAGAGATCAACCAGATCTCACCCTCCAGCTTCGATCCCGGCACCGCCTACATCGCCGTGGACTTCCGCATGGCGGGCGACAACGACTATAAGCCCCACCTGCTGAAGACCACCGACTTTGGCGCCACCTGGACAAACATCAACGGCGACATCCCGTCGTCGAATCCGCTCGACTACACCCTCTCGGTGGCCGAGAACCCCAACCGCAAGGGCATGCTCTTCGCCGGCACCGCCCATGCCTTCTACTACACGCTCGATGACGGCGCCCACTGGACCCGCTTCAAGAACGGCCTGCCGCCGGCGCCGGTGAGCTGGATCAACGTCGAGAAGCGCTTCCACGACGTGGACGTCTCGACCTACGGTCGCGGCTTGCACATCCTGCCCGACATCTCCCTGCTGGAGCAGACGGGCAGCCCGGATGCGCCCACCAGCGGCGCCACCCGCCTGTATAAGCCCAACGAGATCTTCCGGCAGGCGCGCAGCGTCTACCCCTCCCAGGCCGAACCGGCGCGTCCGCAGTTCCAGTTCTACCTTGCCGATGCGCCCAGCGGTCCGGTGACGCTCGAGATCCTCGACAGCGCCGGCAAGCTGGTGAAGACGATGCCGGTGGACGCCCACCAGGGTCTCAACGGCGCCTACTGGGATCTGCTCTATACCCCGCCGCAGCTGGTTGAACTGCGCACCACCCCGCCCGAGAACCCGCACATTTGGGAAGAGCCGCGGTTCCAGGGCAAGGAGATTCGCACCATCACCCACTGGGGTATCACCCCCACCACCGGCGTCCCCATGGCCGCCCCCGGGCGCTATGAGGTGAAGCTCACCGTCAACGGCCGGAGCTACACCCAGCCGTTCACCGTGGCGAAGGATCCGGCGGTGAAGGCCAGCGATGCCGTGCTGCGCGAGTCCACCGCGCTGCAGTTGCAGTTGCGCGAGGACATCACCGAAACCTCCAACATGGTCAACCAGATGGAGAAGTGGCGGAAGCAGATCGAGGATCAGCTCAAGAGTGACGATGCCGAAACCGGCGCCGCGCTCCGCAAGCTGAACACCCAGGTGCTACAGGTCGAGCATCAGCTGGTCAGCGAAGAGTCCATGCTCAGCGACGACAAATACTTCCCCACCGCCTACAAGGTCTACATGAACCTGATCTGGCTCAGTGGCGGCGTCGGCCAGGGCGCCAGCGACGAAGCCGGAGGCCTCGACTATACCCCCACCGTGGCCCAGCGCCGCACCGTGGCCAAGGTGGAATCGGAGATCAAGGCGGCCCGCGCCGGCTTCAATCAACTGAAGGCCACGGTCATCCCGGCCTTCAACCAGGCCATGTCCTCCAAGGGCCCCAAAATCGTCATCGCCCAGGAATAGGAAAAAACAGGGAATAGTGAACAGTGAACAGTGAACAGTGAACAGCAGGGGCGGAACCAGTCCTCTCGCCCCGTTCCCTCTTCTCTGTCCCCTGTTCACCGTTCACCGTTCACCTTGTTCACTCTGTTCCCCGTTCACCGTTCACGGTCCACCCTGTCCCCTGTCCCCTGTTCCCTCTTCCCTGTCTGTCCTCAGTATCCCGCCCCCTTATCCACCACGTTCCGCAAGGGCTTGCCGGCGCGGTAGCGCCGGAAATTGTCCACGAAGCACTGCATACCCACGTCCACCCACCAGGGGGAGAGGGTGCGATCGGTGCAGTGCGGCGACAGCAGGACGTTCTCCATCTTCCAGAAGGGATGACCGGCCTCGAGGGGTTCGTGCTCGAAGACATCGAGCGCCGCGCCGGCCACCTGTCCCGACTGCAGCGCGGCGATCAGCGCGGCTTCGTCCACCACCGGTCCGCGGCCGACGTTGATCACCAGCTTTCCCGGCCGCAGCGCGGCAAAGGCGGCCGCGTCCAGCAGGTGGAGGGTCTGGGGCGTGAGCGGGGCGGCGGCCAGCAGTACATCCACGCCGGCCAGCATCGCGTGCAACTGGTCGGGCCCAAACGTCCGTTCGACGCCCCGCTCCCGCCGTTCTGGATGTCGCCGCAGCGCCCAAACCCGCATCCCCAGCTTGCGGCAGGCTTCCGCGCATGCGCGGCCCACGCCACCGTAACCGACCACGCCCAAAACTTTGCCGTGGAGCGTATCCACCTCGTGCTGGTCCCACCGTTCGGAGGCTTGGCTGGCCAGCAGGCGGCGCACCCGTTTATAGAAGAACAGCACCCCCAGCACGGCAAACTCGGCCAGCGGCGGGGCATAGACGCCGGCGGCGTTGGTGACGGTTACCGGGCTGGCGCGCAGCTCCGGTGTCAGCAGCTTGTCCACCCCGGCTTCAAAGGAATGCACCCAGCGCAGCGAGGGTCCGGTATGCGGCCAGACATCCCGGAACGGCGGTGTGCCGCCCGCCAGGGCGGAATACAGGATGACCTCGGC
>DATBPS010000278.1:0-10839 GCA_036561225.1 Terriglobales bacterium | reverse complement strand
AACAGGCTCTGCCAGCTGGTTACAGATTCGCGCCACCAAGGTGGGGTCGGGGTCTGCCGCCGGCCACTGCGAGGCAGTTGTCAACGGTTGCTGCCAAGTCTGCAAGCGCGCCTGACAGGCGGAGCAACTCTGCAGGTGAGCAGAGGTGGCCGGGTCGCCGAAGCCCATGGCATGGGCCACCAGCTGCTTGTCTCGAGGGTGCTTCATCGCGCCTGCTCCAACTGCTGCCGCAGCTTGCGCACGCCGCGGAAGATGGTGTTCTTGGTGGCCGAGGTTCTCAAACCCAGCGTTGAACCAATTTCTTCGATCGAAAGGTGCTCGTAGTGGCGGAGCACGAAAGCCGCGCGCTCCACGGGGGTGAGCAGATTGAGGGCGGTGCCAATGCGGCGCTGCGCTTCCTCGCTCAGCAGCAGGCGTTCGGGAGAGGCATCACCGCTGGGGAGCAATTCTGCGACGTCCATCTCGGAGTCGGTGGCCGTGGTGGCCTGGGGGCGGACACGGTGACGGCGCAGGAGGTCGAGGGCGGCGTTGGCGCAAATGCGGTGTAGCCAGGTTCCGACACCGGCGCGCGCCTCGAAGCGGGCGCGGCTGCGGTAGGCCCGCAGAAAGGTCTCCTGCACGAGGTCTTCAGCGTCTTGGCGATTGGCAGTCATGCGATAAGCGAGGCGATAGAGACGGGTGCTGTATATCTCGACGACCGAACGGAAGTCGGCGCTGGAACTCAAATCGAGCTCCGGTGCGAGAGCGGCGGGCGATGAATCCGCGCTCACTTCGCCGACCAGGTTCGTCATCTGCTGCATAAGACGCAGGCCCGGAGATTCGGTTAGGTGGCCCTACGGCCCCCCAGGGTGTGGTCCAGTTGGCGGGCCACCCCCAGCAGGCGCCGGGCCTCGGCGGGGGTAGGCGCCCAGCGATTCAGCATTTCCCGGACGATGCGCCGCTGTCCGGCCAGGTGTTCGGGCTGCACCGTCCCCAACTGCTGCAGGAGAGGCATCCAGGCGTCCACCAAACGTTCCCGCTGAGCGGCATCAACCGCGGCAGGAGGAGGAGCGGGCGCGGCCGCCGCGACCGGGCGAGACAGCTCATAGGCACATACGGCGACCGCCTGCCCGAGATTCATCGAAGGGGCTTCGGGGCGCGTACCGATACGTGCCAGGCGGTGGCAGAAGCTGATGTCATCTATGCTCAGGCCGGTTTTTTCAGAACCAAACACCAGCGCGACGGGTCGGGACGGCAGGGAAGCGGCCACGACGGTCCATTCCTCCAACGGCAGTTCGGGCACCCGGCCGCTGCCGGCCGTAGTGCCGACCACCAGGTCAAAGCCGGTTATGGCGTCGGCTAGGGAGGTGTAAGTGTGGGCCTTTTCCAGTACGGCCATGCCGGCGCGGGCCGAGCGTACCGTTTCCCAAGCGGCGTCGTAGGGCTCGACCAAGGCCAGATCGTCGAGTCCGAAGTTGGCCATGGCCCGCGCCGCTGCGCCAATGTTGAGAGGGTTGCGAACCCGCACCAGCACGATGCGGACATGGCCCGAAAGCATGGCTCAATTCTAGACTGGCGCAGCTAATGGTGGACGCCGGCCGCCAGGCGGCGATAAAGATCCTGATATTGACCACACATGCGATCGGCCGGGAAGTGGTGTTCGGCCCAGCGGCGGCAGGCGGCGGGAGAAATGGCGGAGAGATGATCCACCGCCCGCGCGAGGGTGTGATCGTCGCCGAGGAAGCCGGTTTGGCCCTCTTGCACGATTTCCGGGAGAGATCCCACGCTGGCGGCCAGCACGGGCAGGCCGCTGGCGGCGGCTTCCATGGCGACGATGGAACTGGTTTCCGGGATGCGGGACGGCAGGAGGAGGGCGGCCGCGCTGTTGAGCAAGCGGCGTTTGGTGCGGAAGGGAGGGGGCGGCATCCAGCGGATATCCGCGTTCAGGTGGGGCGCGATGGCACGGCGAAAGTATTGCCGGTGGGAGGGGAAGGGCGCGACCCCGCCCACCAGCCAGAGCTTGCGCCGAGCCTGGCGGGCAATGGCGATGGCGGCGTGAGGAGCCTTTTCGGGGCAAATGCGGCCGAGGTAGAGAAGCGGCGCGCTAGCGGGGATGGGGCGGCGAGGTGGAGCAAAGGCAGTGAGGTTGATCCCGTTGGCGACCACGCCGCAACAGGCGGCCGACCCGTAATCAGATTTCTGGGACCTGCTGACACATTGCAGATGCAAGCCTGATTGACGGACCCTCCCCCAACCAGCCGGGTAGAGGCTGCGCGACAGGTGGAGGGTAAATAGCAGCGGTGCGGGGAAGCCGGAGAGATCGGCGCTCCACAGGCCGCCGAAGCTGTGGATGACATCCAGGCCAACGCTGGAGGCCAGCCGTTGCGCCAACCGGTGGGCGGCGCTGCGGCAGTGAGCGAGCCATTGATCGAGAGCGACCTGGGGAATGGGTGATGAAGGTATGGGGGGCAGGCCGCATGCGGCCAATAAACGCGGCCACGAGATGAATTCCACCTCCGGAAACCGCTGGCTGGCGGCGGCGCCCACCCAGAAGACCTTGAGGTTGCGGGCCGGTGCCAAATGCTGGAGCAGCAGGAAGGCCATTTGTTCGGTTCCGCCACACGCATTGCGGCGAACCGGCACCAGAGGATAGGTGAGCAGCAATAGCGTCATGAGGCAGGGGCGAGAAAGGCGGCAAAGCGCGCGGTGACCTGGTCGGCAGTGCACGGCCATCCCCAGAGTTCATAGACGCAAGGCGAGGGGCAGGGGCGCCGGCGGTAGTCGTGGCGGGGTAGCGGCCGGATGGTCTCGCGCGCCGGATCGAAGGGCAGCAACGTTTGCCACTGGGAGGCGTGGGCGCGGAGAGCGGCGCGTTTGGCGATTGTCAAGGCCGGGGATAGATATTCCAGCGTGTCGGGAGCTTCGGGGAAGCACTGCCGCACGATGATGCCGCGGCGAGCAGTGTAGAGGGCATACTCCAGGACTTCAGAGCCGAAGCAGGCGGCGATACGCGCCGCGAGAAGGTTGGCGGCGTCATGGTCAGGATGGCCGCCTTCCCAGGCGGGGGCGAGGATAATGGCGGGCGGTCGCGATGCGGCAAGCGTCTGCAACCACTGTTCGGCCAAGGGAAGATTAAGGCTGAGTTGCTGGTCAGGGATGGGGGCGAAGTGCAAGGTGGCCGAGGGGTGGGAACGCCAGGCGGCCTCGGCCTCGCTCCGACGCCGTTCTCGATAGGCGGCGCGGGAGGAAAATCCGGGGGCGCGCCAGCGCGGGTCGCGGGGAGCACCGTCGGTCAAATAGGCTACTGTGAGGGGACCGCGGTGGCGTTCCACCCAGCCCCAGGCGCCAAGCGCAAGGTCATCGGGATGAGCGGCAATCAAAAGCGCTGCGTTGCGCCTATAATGTTGCTGCCGATTGCACCCCATCTCCATGAGCACACTTCCCAAGGCCCTCACCTCGTATCTGGACAAGAACGCTGATCGCTCGCTGGCAGAGCTGAAGGACTTTCTCCGCATCCCCAGCATCAGCACCCTGCCTGCCCATAAGCCGGACATGGCACGAGCGCTGGATTTTCTGGCCAAACGGCTGACCGCCATTGGCCTGGAACATGTAAAAGCTGTGGCGCCGAAGGGATTGGACCACGCCAACCCAATCCTCTACGCCGACTGGCTGCATGCACCCGGACAGCCTACCGTGTTGTTCTACGGGCATTACGATGTGCAGCCTCCGGATCCGTTGGGGGAGTGGATTACGCCGCCGTTTGAGCCCACGGTTCGGGACGGCAACCTGTACGCGCGCGGCGCGGCCGATGACAAGGGCCAGGTGTACGCCCAGGTACAGGCCATGGACGCTTGGATGCAGAGCGAACACAAGCTGCCGGTCAACGTCAAGTTTCTAATCGAAGGGGAAGAGGAGGTGGGCGGTGAGGCGGTGGACGCCTACGTTCGCCAGAACCGGAAGGCCCTGGCCTGTGATTGTGTGGTGGTGAGCGATACCGCGATGTTCGCCCCCGGTTTGCCGTCGCTTGATGTGGGACTGCGCGGTATGGTGTATACGGAAGTTGAAGTCCAGGGGCCTGGGCGCGACCTCCACAGCGGGCTTTACGGAGGGGTGGCGCCGAATCCGTTTGAAGCCCTGGCGCGGATGATCACCGGCCTGAAATCACCGGAAGGGAAGATACTGATCCCCGGCTTTTACGATCGTGTGCAACCGCCCAGCCCGGAGGAGATGGCGGCGTGGAAGAGGCTGCCGTTTGACGAGAAGGAGTATCAAGAGAAGGAAGTCCGCGCTTCGGCGCTGGTGGGCGAGGCGGGATTTTCGGTGCAGGAGCGTACCTGGTCCCGGCCCACTTTCGACGTGCACGGAATGCCGGGCGGCTTCACCGGCCCTGGGTCGAAGACCGTAATTCCGGCGCGGGCCTCAGCCAAAATGAGCATGCGGCTGGTCCCCAACCAGAAGCCGCAAGAGATCTTCGCTCTGTTTAAAGCGGCGGTCGAGCGGCTCACGCCACCGGGATTTCACGCCACGGTGAATTTGCTGAATGCGGCCGATCCGGTGCTGGTGGACCCGCGGAATCGGTTCGTCCGGGCTGGGGTCACGGCCCTGCAACGGACGTTTGGGGCAGAGCCGGTGTTTATTCGTTCTGGGGGATCGGTGCCCATCGTGGCTTTGTTCGACTCGGAGTTGAAGGTGCCCACCGTGATGATGGGCTTTGGCCTGCCTGACGACGGCCTGCACAGCCCCAACGAAAAGTTTGCGCTTTCGTGCTTTCAGGGCGGCATTCGCGCCGTGGCCGAGTTTCTGGCGATACTTGCCAACGGCGCGAATGGGTGAGGTTTACGCTCCGCCCGCGACCACCAGGTCGTTTTTGACGCCCAGCACGCCTGGCAAGCCGCGTACGGCGTTGCCGGCGACGGACTTGTCCACCTGGGAGTCCACCACCCCGACCAGGGTGACGCGGCCGTTTTCCACCAGAATTCTGATGGGGTGGGCGGGGTCATTGGCGTAGCGGATCATGGACGGGTTGCCGTAAATGGCGCGGGCGGCGGCGACACGGATCTGATCGTCCATGGGAGAGAGCGCGGCTACTTCAATGTTGTCCACCACGCCCTTGACTCCCTTGGTGTCCACAACTATGTCCACCGCTGAGTCGCGATCCGGGTAGTCGCGTACCTGCCCGCCGACGGTCACGATGCCGTGGTTCACGCCCACCGTCAGGGCGTTGAAGGTCTGCCCCATGCCCATGCGGTCGTAGGTCAAGCGGTCGGCCAGTTCGCGCTTGAGCTGGGCATCGGGAACCGTTTCAGTGTTCACGGCGATCTGGTTGACCACGCCATCCACGCCGTCCACCCCGCGCGCTTGATTGGCGGCTTCCAGCTTGGCGCGCAGGTTGGACACCGTACCGCTGAGCTTGGCCACCCGGTCCTCGACTGTGACCTGGACCTGGCCCATGTCCTTCTTCTTGGCAATCTTCTGCTGAACCTCGGCCTGCAGCTGATGATCCTTGGCCGAAGAAGCCTGAGCCCCGGGATGGGACTGCCCGACGGCGATGCTCACCGCCAACAGCAGACTCAGACCGAGCAGTAGAAACTGTGGAGCGCGTCCGCGGAAACCCATAGCACCCTTCCTCCTCTAAGAGGTTGGATGGATATGTGTCCCCCCACGTTGCAAATATCGCGCCAGGTCAGCGCGCCTGGCCGGCAGTACGGCGAAGCGGATAGAGCGGAAATGCCTGGGCCAGCTCGCGTACCTGGGCCTGGACTTTCTGCAATTCGACTGCTTCCTGACGATGATGCAGTGCCTGGGCTATCCAAGCGCCGATCTGGCGCATTTCGCCGGTTCCCATGCCGCGGGTGGTGAGCGCCGGGGTTCCGAGACGGATACCGCTGGGGTTCATGGGCGGATTGACATCGAAGGGGATGGCGTTTTTATTGACGGTGATGTTGGCGGCGTGCAGGGCGTTCTCGGCCTCCTTGCCGCGGATGCCCTGGCTGAAGACGTCCACCAGCATGAGATGGGTGTCGGTGCCTCCGGAGACGACGCGGAAGCCTTCCTTCTGCAACTGATCCGCCAGCGCCTGGGCATTGGCCACCACCTGGGATGCATAGGCGCGGAACTCGGGCCGCGCCGCTTCCAGCAGGCACACCGCCTTGGCGGCGACAATATGGACCAGCGGGCCGCCCTGGGAGCCCGGGAAAACGGATTTGTCGATCGCGGGCCCGTATTCGTTGCGGGCCAGGATCATGCCGCCGCGCGGTCCGCGGAGGGTTTTGTGGGTGGTGGTGGTGACAATCTGGGCGTGGGGCACGGGGCTGGGGTGCGCGCCCCCGGCCACCAGGCCGGCGAAGTGGGCCATGTCCACCAGATAGAGGGCGCCGACTTCGTCGGCGATGGCGCGCATGCGGGCGAAGTCAATGATGCGCGGGTAGGCGCTGCCGCCGCCGATGATGAGCTTGGGGCGGGCTTCGCGGGCGCTGGCCGCCAGCGCATCGTAATCGATCGTCTCCGATTCCTTGTCGACGCCGTAAGGCACGATGTGATAGGTCTTGCCGGAAAAGCTGAGGGGATGCCCGTGGGTGAGATGTCCGCCGTGAGCCAGGTTGAGGCCCATGACGGTGTCACCGGGCTGCAGCACGGCGGCGTAGGCCTCCTGGTTGGCCTGCGAACCGGAGTGGGGCTGCACGTTGGCGAACTCGGCGCCGAACAACTCGCGGGCCCGCTGACGGGCCAAATCTTCCACCTGATCGGCGTATTCACAGCCCCCGTAATAACGCTTGCCGGGATACCCCTCGGCATATTTGTTGGTGAACACCGACCCGGCCGCTTCCAGCACCGCCTCGCTGACGAAGTTTTCCGAGGCAATCAATTCCAAGTGTTCGTGCTGGCGTTCGGCCTCGGCAGCGATGGCGTCGGCCACCGCAGGGTCCACTTCAGCCAAGGGGGCAAGAAACTTGCTCGAATAGGTCATGCCTCCATCTTACGACTGAGCAAAAAAACGCCGGAGTGCCTTGCGCGCTCCGGCGTCAAAAACGTGGCTCCTTGCGGAGGCACGGTCAAGTGTGTGGATAAGCCAAGTGTAGCGTGGAAATCCTAAAATCAATAAAAACTTTTGGCCAATTTCCCGAAAATGAGAAAAGGGGAGAATGCTCCACTACTTGGGTGTGCCCTGGGCCGCCAGCTTTTCGCGGGCGAGGATATGGGCTTCGGGCGCGTCCCAGCCGCAGTCGCGGTGGGAGGAGTCGCAAAAGGGCTTGTTGCGGGATTGCCCGCAGCGGCACAAAGAGACGGCCGGCTTGTTGGTAGGCAAGGGGATATCGTTGCCTTCACTGTCAATCAGGCGAAATGGACCCTCCACCTTGAGAGAGCCCTTGCGCCGCACGGTAATGGTGACATCAGCCATCAATTCTCCTACTGGTCCAAATTTTCGGGATTCCGCTGCCGCGAACGTCGCAACAGAGCGTCGAGGCGGGCGGTGTACTCGCTGGAACGGTCGAGCTCAAACCGCAGGTCGGGGACACGGCGCACCTGCAAGCGGTGGGCAAGTTCGGCTTTCAGGAAGCCGCGGGCGGCCATGAGACCCTCGAGAGAGCGTTGCTGCTCGCGTTCGTCGCCGGCGACGGCGACGTAGACGAGGGCCAAGCGCATGGGCGGTTCCAGTTTGACCTCGCTGACCGTGGCCAACCCAATGCGGGGGTCGGCCAGCTCGCCCTCAATGAGCTCGTTGAGTTCATCGCGCAAGGTTTCCGAGATGCGCTCCTGGCGGTGAGGCATGGCTACTCCTTAGCTCAGTATCTCCACCGCGCCGCGGCGGACGTCCTGCCCGACGAGCATGCGTTCGGCGGCGGCGGCCGCCTTCTCCAGCTGACCGGCCAGATATTGGGTATCGCCGTTGATGGCGGCGATGCCCAGGGAGGCGCGTTGCCAAAGATCCTTTTCCTCGTCCAGCTCGGCGACGGAAACATTGAACTGTTGCCGCAGACGGTCGCGCACACTGCGCACCACCTGGCGGCGATCCTTGAGGGAAGCCGCTTCGGGAAGCACGATGTCCAACCGCACCCAACCCACCGCCATGGCCGGATCTCCCGCTAGAGCAGGGTGGCGACCTTCTCGACGGTGAAGGCTTCGAGAATATCGCCCGGTTTGATGTCGTTGAAGTTGGCCAGGGAAGCGCCGCACTCCATGCCGGAGCGCACCTCACTGGCATCGTCCTTGAAACGCTTGAGCGAGGCGAGCTTGCCGGTGTGGACGACGGCGCCGTCGCGCAGCACCCGCACCTGCGAGTCGCGCGAGAGTTTGCCATCCCGCACCAGGCACCCGGCGATGGTGCCGGCCCGCGGGATGCGGAAGATTTGCTGCACCTCGGCGCGGCCGACAACGGTCTCCTTGAAGGTGGGTTCGAGCAGCCCCTGCATGGCCTTCAGGATTTCATCGCTCAGCTCGTAGATGATGGAGTGCAGGCGGATGTCCACCTTTTCGGCTTCGGCCAAATCGGCGCCCTTGCGCTCGGGGCGCACATTGAAGCCGATGACCACGGCGTGGGAAGCCGAGGCGAGCAGCACGTCGCTTTCGGTGATGGCGCCCACGCCGGAGTGGATGATGCGCAGCTTGACCTTGTCGGTGGAGAGTTTCTGGAGCGTGTCCACCAGAACTTCCTCGGAACCCTGCACGTCGGCTTTGATGACCAGGTTGAGTTCCTTGACGTCGCCGCGGGCCAACTGCTGGCTGAGCGCTTCGAGATTGAGACGGGAGGAGCGGGACATGGCCGCCTCCCGTTCCTTCTCCTCGCGGAAGCCGGCGATCTGTTTGGCCTTGAGGCGGTCATTGACCACCAGCCAGTTGTCACCGGCGCCGGGCACGCCATCGAGGCCGAGCACGGCGGCGGGGGTGGAGGGGCCGGCGACCTTGATCGGCCGGCCGCGATCATCAAACATGGCGCGGACACGGCCCATGACCGAACCCACAATGATGGTGTCGCCCTCGCGCAGCGTGCCGTTCTGCACCAGCATGGTGGCGACGGTACCGCGGCCGCGGTCGAGCTGGGCTTCGAGCACCACGCCCTGAGCGGGGCGCTCGGGGTCGGCGCGGAGTTCCTGCAGATCGCTGACCAGCAGGATCATCTCCAGCAGGAGATTCAAATTGGTCTTGGCGCGGGCGCTGACGTTGACCATGACCGTGGTGCCGCCCCAATCCTCGGCCAGCAGGCCGCGGTCGGCAAGCTGCTTTTTAACCCGGTCGGGTTGGGCGTCGGGCTTGTCCACCTTGTTGACGGCGACGACGATGGGCACGCCGGCGGCCTTGGCGTGGTCCATGGCTTCGAGCGTCTGGGGCATGACGCCGTCATCGGCGGCGACCACCAGCACGACGATGTCGGTGACCTTGGCGCCGCGGGCGCGCATGCGGGTAAAGGCGGCATGGCCGGGGGTGTCAATGAACACCACACGGCGGCCGTAGGCAGGCGAGGCCTTGTCGCTGATCTCGACCTGGTAGGCGCCGATGTGCTGGGTAATGCCTCCGGCCTCACCCTCGGCCACGCTGGTGGCGCGAATGGCGTCGAGCAGCGAGGTCTTGCCGTGGTCCACGTGGCCCATGATGGTGACCACCGGGGCGCGGGGAACGAGGTTGGCTCCCGCCTGACCGTCGGTGACTTCTTCGGTGGCGGCCTCGGCGCCGAGGGCTTCCTGCTCGATGCTCACCGTGGTGGCGACGGCGCCAAAGTCCTTGGCGACCTGCGTGGCGATCTCGGTGTCGAGCGATTGGTTGACGGTGACAAAGAGGCCGCGGTCGAGGAGCTTGCGGATGACGTCCTTGGCGCGCAGCCCGAGGCGTTCGGAGAGGTCTTTAACGGTGACGCCTTCGCTGATGGTGATGGCGCTGGCGGTGGCCATCACCGGGGTGGCTGCGGAGGAGGGCTGGAATTTCTGTGCGCCTTCCTTATGGCGCGGTTCGCGGCGCAGATGGTGCGGGCCGCGGGGTGCGGCGGTCTCGCGTCCGGCCCCTGGGCGGGTGGGGTGCATGGGACGGCGGCCATCGGGGGCGGGCGCGCCGACCCCGGGGCGGGGCGCGCCGGGGCGCGGCGCCAGGGGGGTGCGCTGATAGATGGGACGTCCGGGAGCGGGAACGATGGGGCGGCCGGGCGCGGGCCGCACGGGCCGTTCCGGCGCGGTATAGGTCGGGCGGGTGGGGGCCACGGGCACAATCACGCGCCGTGCTCCGAGCCCGCCGGGGCCCGCGGGCGCTCCTGCGGCCGGGGAGGCCACGTTGAGCGTGGGGCGACGGATGGTGGGCGCCGGCGGGGGCGGTGTGGGGGGCAGCGCGGGCACCAGCGGCCGCCCGGGCATGGGAGCCGCGGGGCGCGGGGGCGCAACCGGCGGCGCGGGTGCGGGCGGGCGAACGGGCGCCACAGGGGTGGCGGCAGGCGTCGGTGCGGGCGGCGCGGCGGGCGGATGCACCGGGGCGCGGTAGCTGGGCCGCTCGGGCGCGGTGGGAAGCCGGGGAGCTGCCGCCGGCGCGGCCGGCGCCGGAGCGCTGGGCGCGGCGCGGCGCAGGGTGGGCACACGCGGCTGTGGCGTGGCCGGTTCCACCGGAGTGCTCACCGCCGGCACCGGAGGCGCTGCTACCGACTCGGCAGGAGGGGCGGCCGGCACAGGTTTTTCCGCCGGGGCCGGAGCCGCCGGTTCCTCGCCCTGGAGGTAGCGGCGCACCCGCACGGCGACATCTTCGTCGAGGGAGCTGGAGTGGGTCTTGTGTTCTTGAAAGCCGATGGCCGCCAGCGCGTCCAGAATCACGCGCGACTTGACTTCCAGTTCCTTGGCCAGGTTGTTGATGCGAATGGTCGCCATCCTAGGTATTGTGCTCCGGCGT
>DATBPS010000277.1:0-1769 GCA_036561225.1 Terriglobales bacterium | reverse complement strand
AGTGAACAGGGGACGGTGGACCGTGAACGGGGAACGGGGGGCGGGGGACGGGGGACCGTGAACGGGGGACGAGGGGGGGTGGGGTATGCTGGCGGCGGGGGAACGGCATGAGGCGAGTGATAGCCATACTTTTTCTATTGGTGGTGGGGGCGGTGGGGCAGGAGCTGAAGGTTTATTTTCAGCAGGTGCCGGTGGGGGAGGAGACCTACACGCTGGCTGGGGGCGAGTTGAGGGCCCATTTTCAGTACTCCGAGCGCGGGACCACCATTGAGACGCGGGGGACGCTGCGCTTTAAGGGAGATTGGACGCCGACTTACTACGACGTGCATGGGAAGGTGTATCGGCCGTTTAGCGTCAATGCCACGGTCACGCCCACGGATCAGAAGGGGGCTTTTTTTACGGTGGCGTCGTATCCGCCGTTGTCGGTGCAGATGATTATGCTGCGCTACTGGCTGCGGCATGGGCGGCCGGCGCGGATGAGGCATCTGCCCGCTGGAGATGACATTGAGATTCGAGAGACGGGAACCGATGTCGTCGCGGGCGTGCGCCTGCGGCGCTATGCGGTGGGCGGGGTGGTGTGGGGCGAAGAGGCGCTGTGGCTCGACCCACACGACAACCTGGCCGCCGCAGTCACGTACGCCGGCAACCTGCCGCTGGAGGCGGTGCGGCCGGAGTATCAGGCGGATTTAAAGACGCTGATCGGCAGCGCCATCGAGGACCGCATGGCCTGGCTGCGAGAGGGCGCGGTCGCGCCGCTGGCAGCGGGCCGATATGCCATTGTCCATGCGCAATTGATTGATGGCAGCGGCGGCGCCGCCATCGCCGACAGCGCGGTGCTGGTCGAGGGCGCGCGCATCGTCGCCGCCGGCGCCTATGGGGCGGTCGCCATTCCGCCCCACACGCGGGTGATTGAGGCCCGGGGCGAGACCCTGCTGCCGGGGCTGTGGGAGATGCACGCCCACATGGCCCAGGTCGAGTACGGGCCGGCTTATCTGGCGGCCGGGGTCACCAGCGCCCGCGATTGTGGCGGCGAGTTCGAGTTCCTGGTGGCGCTGCATCGGCTGTTGCTGCGGCAGCCGGGTCTCGGCCCCAACCTGCTGATGGCCGGACTGCTCGATGGCAGCGGGCCCAATACCTTCACCACCAACTGGGCCGATACCCCGGAACAGGGCCGCGCCATGGTGGACAAGTACCACGCCGCCGGGTTTGTGCAGATCAAGGTCTATGACTACATCAAGCCCGACGTGCTCACCGCCATTACCGGCGAGGCCCACCGCCTGGGCATGACCGTGACCGGACACATCCCCCGGGGCATGACGGCGTTTGAAGGGGTCGAGCACGGCATGGATCAGATCAACCACCTGGGGTACGTGGCCCAGGAGGTGCGCGCCGTCGGGTTGCAGCCCACGGTGGATTTTCTGGTACAGCACCATACCGTGGTGGACCCGACCCTCGCCTGGGGCGAGTTGCTGTCGCATCGGCCCGAGACCCCCATTGCCAGCTTCGAGCCGGGCTTCGCGCGCGCCCCCTATGCGCTGCAGAGCATGATCGGCTCGGCCAGCGGGCGCGGCGAGAACCTGACGCGCTCGTTCCAGATCGTGAAGGCCCTGTATGACGCCGGGGTGCCGCTGGTGGCCGGGACGGACAAGTCGGTGCCGGCGGTCAGCCTGCACCGCGAGTTGGAACTTTATGTCCAGGCCGGGCTGACGCCCATGCAGGTGATTGACCTGGCGACATCCGGTTCGGCGCGGGTGATGGGCGAGGAGAAG
>DATBPS010000276.1:0-18450 GCA_036561225.1 Terriglobales bacterium | reverse complement strand
GGCGCAGATGCCACTGCTGCAAGGCGCCAACGAGATGCGTTACTTCGCCAGCGCCACCGGCGGCCGCTACTACCAGCCCCGATTCCAGGGCGGCTTCCCCGACGTGTTCAAGGACATCTCCGCCGACGTGCGCAGCCAGTACATGCTCAGCTACGTGCCCACCAACAAGAAATTGGATGGCACCGAGCGCAAGGTCAAAGTCGAGCTGGTCGCCCCCGACGGCAAGCCCCTGCAGCTGGTGGACCCGAAGGGGAAGAAGCTGAAGTTCGCCTTGGATTATCGCGACAGCTACACCGCCCGGCACGTGGTGGAGTAGGGCGGCAAGGGAACAGGGAACAGGGAAGAGGGAACGGCGAGAGTGCGGCCGACGGCCTGGGCGATGGCGGCGAGGGAGGGCATGAAGGCGGCCAGGTCGGAGGGAGAAATGGCCTGCTCGCGGTCAGAGATGGATTCCTCGGGCCGGATGTGAGCCTCGATGCAGACGCCGTCGGCGCCGACGGCCACGGCGGCGCGGGCGGCGGCGGCGATCAGCGAGCGGCGGCCGGTGGCGTGGCTGGGATCGGCCAGCACCGGCAGGTGGGTCAGCTCGCGCACCGCCGCCACCGCGGCCAGATCCAGCGTATTGCGGGTGTGGGCGTCAAAGCCGCGAATGCCGCGCTCGCACAACACCACCTGGTCATTGCCGCGCGCCATCAGGTATTCGGCCGCCCCCAGCCATTCATCGAGGGTGGCGCTGGGAGCGCGTTTGAGCAGTACCGGTTTCCCCGCCATGCCCAGGCGCTTCAACAAGGGGAAATTCTGCATGTTGCGGGCGCCGACCTGTAACATATCGGCGTAGTCGGCGACCAGTGCCACGTCCTCGGCGCTCATTACTTCCGTAACCACCGGCATGCCGACGCGCGCGCCCACCTCGGCCAACAGCTTCAGGCCGTGGCGGCCCAAGCCCTGGAAGGCATAAGGCGAGGTGCGGGGTTTGAAGGCGCCGCCACGCAAGAGATGGGCGCCCGCCTGCTTCACCCCCTGCGCGGTAGCCCAGAGCTGATCGAGGCTCTCCACCGAACATGGTCCGGCCACCACGACCACGGCCTCGCCGCCGATGGCGACCGGACCCACGCGCACCAGCGTGCCCCCCGGGCGGCGGGCACGGCCGGTGAGGGCGTGGGCGGCGGCCGGTTCCAGACGGGCGATGGCCAGCGCCGCCTGACACTCGCGCCGCAGGCGCGGCAGCGGGTCGGCGTCGGGAAGACAGACTTGATCCTCGCCCGGCAGGGCGGCAAACACGCCCGGGCCGAGATAGGGCAGCGGCGCCGTCTCGTAGCCAAGGCGTTCGAGGAATTGCCGCACCGCGCCGGTCTGTTGCGGGCTGGCCTGGGTTCGCATGTGGATCAACATCGGAGTTTTCCTGTAGGCAAACAAAAACCCCGCTGAAGTTCGATTCAGCGGGGTGGGTATCAATCTGTCCTGTGAAAATGGATTAAGGCAGACCCCTCCCGCTGTTCCGGTAATACCAATAGCTAAATCGGAATGCGGCGGCGGAGGTCATGAAGTCGAGTCCTGAATATAGCACGCGCGCATTGGCGCGCGACCTAATATTTGCGCAACACTCCAATGACACGGCCCTGCACCTGCACGCTGGCGGCGGGCACACGAATCGGCGGCATGGCCTCGTTGGCGGGCTGCAGGCGAATGATGCCGCCCTTCTCGTGATAGATGCGCTTGAGCGTGGCCTCCACGCCGTCCACCAGCGCCACTACGATCTGGCCGTCATCGGCCTGCTCGCGGCGCTCCACCATCACGTAGTCGCCGTTGAGGATATGGTCATCCACCATGCTGTCGCCGCGCACCTCGAGCACGAAGCTGGCGCGGTTGCGGGTGATGTCGGCGAGCGAAATCTCTTCCGTGCCCTCGACCGCCTCCACCGGCTTGCCGGCGGCGATGCGCCCGGCCAGCGGCAGCGACTGCGCCGAGGGCGGACGCTTGGCGTGGGCGCGCCGCAATTCGATCGAGCGGCTCTGGTTGTAACCGCGGCGCAAACAGCCCTTCTTCTCGAGCGCGGTGAGATGGGCATGCACGGTTGCCAGCGAGGTCAGGTTCAGCCCGGCGGCGATCTCCTCGTAGCTGGGGCAGAAGCCCTTCTCCTCAAAAAAATCCTGCAGGAACCGCAGCGTGTCGTGCTGGCGCTTGGTCAGAACCATGCGCCTGAGCATAGGCGAAGAAAATACGAAAAGTCAAGGGGAAGGGAACAGGGAAGAGGGAACAGGGGACAGTTAAAACAGGGAACCGTGAACAGTGAACGGTGAACCGGCTCAGGGCGGGGGGGCGGGAGGCGTGAGCTGAGCTAGTAGAGGCCGCCGCCGGAGGGGGAGGCGGTGGAAAGCGTCGGCCAAGGGTTGCGGACGCGGGCGGCGAAGAAGTGTTCCTGGTCGAGCGACTTGTAGATGCGGCCGGCGACCTGGGCGGCGCGGGGGCCGGCTACGGAACGGTCGCCACGCAGCACCACCACCACCACCAACTGCGGGTGCTCGATGCCGAGATAGCTGGCGAAGAGGCCAAAGCGTGTGCCGTCACGACTGCAGGTGCCGGTCTTGCCGAGGATTTGCTCGTCGCGCAGATGGGCGCCCTTGGCGGTGCCGTACTGCACCGCGGCCAGCATGCCGTCCTTGACGACCGGCGTGAGGGCGGCGATGGGCAACTGGCGCTTGACGCGCGGGGTGAAGTCTTCCACCTGCTCGGGGTTGGTGGGATGCTGCAGGTAATAGAGCGTGCCGCCGTTGGCGATGGCGGTGACCAGGGCGGCGAGCTGCAGTGGCGAGATGTGAACGCCCTCACCGAAGCTGCTCAATTTGGCCACCCCGCCGGGACCTGGTTCGGTGGGCACTGAGCCGGGATCTTCACCGGGGATATTCCAGCCGGCCGTCTCGCCCAAGCCCATCTGGCGTTCAAAACCGGTCACTGTGGCAAAGCCCAGCTTTTCGCCCAGGTTTTCGAAATAGGCGTTGATGGAGTAAGCCAACGCCTGGGTCAGGTCCACCGACCAGTGAGCGGCGACGCGAATGGGCGTGTTTTCTGTGACCACGCCATGATCGAGGGCAGCCAGCGCGACCGCCATCTTGGTGGTGGAGCAGGGCTGGTAGTCGGCCGAAAGCGCCAGCGACTGGTTGACCATGGCCAAAATGCGGCCATTGTTGGGATCCACTACAACGGCGGTCCCGTTGAGATCGCCCAGCGCTTGTACGGCGGCCTGACGAATGACCGGATCGTCACCTCCGGTGACGTCGTCGTCGCCCAATCCCAAGGCCACCGGCTTGGCGGTCCAAGTCTGTACGACCGGCCTGATTCGCTTGCGGCGCTTGGCTTGTGCGCCCAGTGGCAGGGCCACAAGGAGACACAGAACACACAGACCCAAGACGCGGGTCCGGCATGAGGCGGCGGATGTGGGTAGGTGAATCAAGCGGCGCTCACAATGCAACTGGGTCAGATTGTACTCACAATATCGGCAGTTGCCACCCGGTAATTGACTGATTTTTTGTTTACTGTTTATGGGCGCGGGCCCCTGTCGGCTACGCCGACATCCCGCTTTTCATGAACCGCCAGTGACGCGGGGTTGGGGGCCCCATGGCCCCAACCCCGCACTCCCGAAGGGGGACGCGGTACCTGGCGCGGGGCTCCGCCGCGTTTTCTGGAGATGGGGAGCCGCGGCGGCTGCGGGCGACGGTGACCGGACGGGAGGCTCTGCCGGCCGGCAAGCGGTAGAATAAGAGGGACAACATGAGCGCCTGTAGCTCAGCTGGATAGAGCGTTCGCCTCCGAAGCGAGAGGTCGCAGGTTCGACTCCTGCCAGGCGCACCATTTACCGATGAAAATTGCGCTAACCGGCATCAAGCCCAGCGGGCATCCCCATCTGGGCAACTACCTGGGGATGATTCGACCGGCGCTGGGGCTCGGGGCGCAGTATCGCTGTCTGTACTTCATCGCCGATTACCACGCGCTGACCACCCTGCATGACGGCAAGGCGCTGCGCGAGCATACGCGCGCCCTGGCCGCCACCTGGCTGGCGCTGGGACTGAACCCGGAAGAGGCGTTGCTGTATCGCCAGTCGGATGTGCCGGAGATTCCCGAGCTGGCGTGGATCCTCAGCTGCTTTACCGGCAAGGGCATGCTCGACCGGGCGCACGCCTACAAGGACGCGCTGGCGCAGAGCCGCGAAGTGAGCGCGGGGGTGTATACATACCCGGTGCTGATGGCGGCCGACATTCTGGCCTTCGGGGCGGAGGTGGTGCCGGTGGGACGCGATCAGAAGCAGCACGTCGAGATATGCCGCGACATCGCGCAGCGGTTCAATCACGTGTACGGAGAGCTGCTGACCGTGCCCGAGGCGGTGATCCAGGAGGAGGTGGAGACCATCCCCGGCCTGGACGGGCGCAAGATGAGCAAAAGTTACGACAATACGCTGCCGCTGTTTCTCGACAGCGGGCCGTTGCGCAAGCTGGTGATGCGCATCGCCACCGATTCGACCCCGGTGGAAGCGCCCAAGGATCCGGAGAGCGCGCCGGTGTTCCTGCTGTATCGGCATATGGTGGGGCGGGAGACGGCGGAGGCGCTGGCGGCGCAGCTGCGCGCCGGCGGCACCGGCTGGGCAGCGGCCAAGCAAGCGCTGTTCGAGGCGCTGGAGTCGGTATTGGGCGAAGCGCGGACGCGGTACCAACAGTGGATGGCGGACCGCGGGGCGCTGGATGCGGTGCTGCGGCGCGGCGCGGAGCGGGCGCGCGATCTGGCCGCGCCGCGGATGGAGAAGATCCGGCATGCGGTGGGCGTGCGCTAGCGCGTATCCAGTCCATCAACCGTGGCGGGCAAAAAGCGGTTGCCGGGGCGCGGGGCGCTCACTCACAATGAAAGCAAGTTGTCGCCGGCCCTTTCCCAGCGTCGCCCCTGGCGACTGATCCTCCTGCTGCTCCCGCTGTTGCTGTGGAAGGCGGCGCCCGGGCAGAGCTCCGCCGCATCGGGAGCCGCCGTGCTTAGCCAGGCGCACGAGCTCCATCTGGCGCTGCAGCGCAAACCCCAGGCCGAGCGCACCGCCGCCGCGTACCAGCGTATCCTCCAGCTGCTGCCGCCGCTATGGCACGACCCCAAGGCGGCCTCCGCCGATGATGCGCGCTTCGCCTACGCCAGCCTGGAAGTGGCCATGGCGCGCGACCTGGGCGATGTGAAGGCCTATGCGGAGGCCGCTGGCACCCTGCGCGATCTGCTGCAGGATTCGCCCTACAGCGCCTATCGCCGCAACGTCGAGTTTGCCCTTGCGCAGATCGAGATTTTCCACCTGCATCAGGCCGACAGAGCGCGGGCCAATCTCAAGAGCTTCGTGCACGACTATCCCGCCGATCCGCGGGTGGCGGTGGCCCAGCTCGAATTGCGCGGCCAGAAGGTGTCCGAGCCCGCCTTCCTGCTGGCGCCCGAGCCCGCCGCCACCGTGCCGGGCGCGGCGCGGGCTCCCGCCGAATCATCTCCGACCCCACCCGCCGCGGCGACGCTGAAACCCGCGCCGAACGACGCTGCCCCCGACGGCCCCGCCAGCCAGAGTTGGACGGTGAACATCGGCAACATCTCCCAGGTGCAGGTTTATACCACCTCGCGTTCCAGCAGCGTGGTGATAGGCCTGCGACAACCGGTAAGCTTTCAGCGCGGCGAACTGCCCAAACGCCACCTGGTGTATTTCGATATCAGCAGCCGCAAGGGCGCCGATGCGGGAGGATCGAAAACCTTGCGGGTGCGCGACGGGCGCGTGGTGCAGATCCGCGTGGCCGACAACCGGCCAGGATTTACCCGGGTGGTGATTCAAACCACCGCGGGCGCGAACGCGGACCGGGGCGGCCTCTTTCCCAACCCCGAACGGCTGATCGTGGGAGTGCGCGGTGGGGCCGCGGCTGCCGCCCTCCAACTGCCCGCCGCGCCGGCTCGCCCGGCCGCTCCGCTGAGCGATGGCGGCGATTCGCTGACCCGTGCGCTGGGACTGAAGATCCACGGCATCGTGCTTGATGCCGGTCACGGTGGGCATGACACCGGCACCATCGGAGAGGGAAACCTGCTGGAGAAAGATGTGGTGCTGGACGTGGCGCTGCGGCTGGGGAAGCTGCTCCATCAGCGCATGGGCATCGCGGTCACCTATACCCGTAACGACGATACCTTCATCCCCTTGCAGGAGCGCACCGCCATCGCCAACCGGGTTCACGCCGATCTGTTTGTCTCCATTCACGCCAACTCCAGCCCGGCGAGCGCCGCGCGGGGAGTCGAAACCTATTACCTGAACCTGACCCGTGATCCGCAGGCGCTGGCGGTTGCGGCACGGGAGAATGCTGATGGCGACAAGAGCATCCATGACCTGCCCAAGCTGGTACGTACCATCGCTCTGAACGACAAGCTGGCGGAGTCGCGTGAGCTGGCCGAAGATGTGCAGCACAGTCTGGCGGCGGCGACAGGCGAGGCCGATCGCGGGGTCAAGACCGCCCCTTTTGTGGTGCTAATTGGAGCCGAGATGCCCTCGGTGCTGGCCGAGATTTCTTTTCTGAGCAATCGCACCGACGATCAGAAGCTGCGGCAGTCGGCCTATCGGCAGCGATTGGCCGAGGGGCTGTACCAGGGGCTGCGGAGCTACATCCTTTCGCTCAGCGGCGAGCGCGCGGCGGAACTGCGGTGAGAGTGTCCAGCGCCCGGTGGCCAGCGCCGGTTTAGGGGCTTCTGTAAACTGAGAGGGTGAAGAGGGCTCTAGGAATAATTTTCCTGCTGGCCATGGCGGCGGCGGCGGCGGTGGTGCCGACACTGCCGGAGTTTGCCGGGTGGCAGAAGGTGCAGAGCCAGCAGTTGACGCCGGCGCAGGCGGCGCTGCCCGGGAATCAGGCGGCGGCGATGGCGGAGTATGGGTTGGTCGGAGTCGAACGCGACCTGTATAAGCGCGGCGACCGGCAGGTTCACGTGGAGGGGATGCGCTTTCGCGACAGCCGGGGAGCGTTTGGCGCCTTTACGTTCTTCAGGCCGGAGAATTTCACAGCCTTCGACATTGGTCAGAAGAACGAACAGGCGATGTCGGGTGGAACTTCGATCCTCTTCACCCGCGGCGAGTGGCTGATCCGGGTGCAGATGGATGAGCTGACGGGGATGACCGCCGCGGAGATGCGCGATCTGGCCGCGCGCATACCCGTGCAAGGCGATCCGGCGCTGTCGTTGCCCGACCTGCCGTATTACCTGCCGCGCGATCGTAGGCAATCCGGTACGTTGCACTTCGCTGAAGGGCCGGCGGGTTTTGCCGCCAGTTGTGACTGGCTGCCCGCCGCGGCGGTGGGCTTCGACCACGGCGCCGAGACGGCTCTGGCCGCCTATGACCTGCCCATGTCGCCGCCGGGAGCGGAGTTGCTGGTGATCTCCTATCCGACGCCCGCCATGGCGCGCACCCGTTTGGAGGGGCTGGAGAAGGCGGCGCAATCGCCGGGACGGCGCAGCGGGCCGCTGGTGATCCTGGTGCACGGGTTGAGCGCCGATGCCGCCGCGCCGCTGCTGCAAGCGGTGAACTACGACGCCGAGATTACCAAGGTGCCGCCGGTTCCGGTCGGGGTGGAGGGTCTGCCGGCGCTCATTCTGGGTATCTTCCTGCTCTGCGCTCTGATCATCGGGGTGGCGATCGTGGTGGGTGTGTTGAGCGGCACCACGGCGGTGATGCTGGAAAAGGTGCTTCCGGAGCGGTTCCAACGCCGGCGGCCGGAGAACCTGGTTCGCCTGCATCTAGAAGGTAAAGGGTCACAATTCCCCCATGCGGGCTCCCGGGGCGACGGTAAGTAGCTGATAGTAAAAGACTTAAAATATCATTGCGGCCTTGCTTTTCGTCTTGACACCCTGCGCGCGGCAACCGTAAGATGCTCCCCATTGATGGTTTCGGGGCAATGCCCCTGGCCAGCCGGGATTCGCACCCTTCTTGCCGGGTAATCTTCGAAGCTATTCTCCAACCGAACCCGCCCTTTCCCTTCGCCCTAGCCAGCGGGAGGAAAGGGCGGGGTCTTTTATGGGCGCGCGAGTGCGGATGGTAAAATCAAGCCAACGCGCAGCCACGGCGCCGAGGAGCGATCATCACGAACCGCAGCCTGGAGACGGAACTGGCGGCTGAACCGCAACTAGCGCGCATGGAACAGGCGCTGGCGGCGGTGGTTCGCAGCCAGGGACCGGCGGTGCGGATGGCGCTGGTGGCGGTGCTGGCGCAAGGGCACCTGCTGATCGAAGATGTACCCGGGGTCGGGAAGACGACACTGGCGCAAGCGCTGGCGCGGGTAATGGACTGCGGATTTTCACGCATCCAGTTCACCAGCGACCTGCTGCCTTCCGATGTTATCGGGGTCAGTGTATACAACCAGACGGAAGGACGTTTTGAGTTCAACCCGGGGCCGGTATTTGCCCACGTGCTGCTGGCGGACGAGATCAATCGCACCACGCCCAAGACACAATCGGCGCTGCTCGAAGCGATGAACGAGCGCCAGGTAACGGTGGACCACCACACCTATCCGCTGCCGCAGCCCTTCTGGGTGATCGCCACCCAAAATCCGTCCGAGCATCACGGCACCTATCCACTGCCGGAATCGCAGCTGGATCGCTTTCTGCTGCGCATTCGCATGGGCTATCCCAGCCCGGCCGATGAGCGGGCGATTTTGCGGGGCGATGCCGGGCTGGCGCGGCTGGAGCAGATGGAGCCGGTGCTGTCGCTGGAGGAGGTGCGCCGCTGGCAGCAACAAACGGAAGCGGTGCGGGTGGAGGCGACGGTGGTGGATTATGAGCTGGCGCTGGCCGCGGCCAGCCGTCAGCACCCGGCGCTGGAGCTGGGTGTCAGCCCGCGCGGCATGCTGATGCTGCATCGCGCCGCCCAGGCGTGGGCGCTGCTGGAGGGCCGCAATTTCTGTGTGCCGGGCGATGTGAAGCAGCTTTGGGGGCCGGCTTGCGCGCATCGCGTGGTGGTGCGCGGCCGGACAGAGAAGCCGGAGGCCGCCGAGCAGGTGCTGGCCGAAATCGCCGCCCAGGTCCCGGTGCCGGAATAAGATCGGGCGTGAGGAACAGCAAAAAAGGGCGGCCCGAAGGCCGCCCTTTTTTGTGAGTTGCTGCAACCGGATGGCTACAGGATGCCGCCTCCGCAGCTGTTGCTCACCACTTGCACGTTGGTGACGCTCAGTTGCTGGGCCTGCTGCTGCCCCGCCTGGCTCTCGGCCGGATTGCTGGCCGGGTTCGAGGGGTTGGACGGGTTGGCAGGATTGGCGGAGGGGTTGGCGCTGCTGGCCGAAGCGGCCGTCGGCGTACCCGTCACGGTGACGGTGTGGCCGACATGGGCGCTGAGATCCACATCGCTGCTGGCAGCGGTGAGGTCATAGGTTTTCATAGTGGACGAATCAGTCAGCTGGTAGCCGCTGCCCGAGGTGGCCTTTTGCAGGCACCCGGTGGCGGTCACCGACTGTTGCTGTCCTTGCTGCATTGCGGGGTTTTGCTCGGCAGGGTTTTGAGCCGCCGCCAACGGGGTCATGGCCAGTCCGACCATGGCTGCCAGCAGTACGGTCAAATAGACCCAAACGGGCGAGTTTTTCTTAGCCATCATGTTCCTCCTGTTCAATACACGACTTCGCATCAGCCCGAGGAAGAAGTGGCTTTGGGTGCCCACAGGGTGCGATCCCTGAGGGTTCGGGCTTTCTGCTAACTTTCTGCTTCTGAACAAGAGGATGCCCAGTCGCGGGGGAAGGTTGGGACAGGCGGAGCTCAAAGTGCGTCCGGCATGCGCAACTACCCGGGACGGATGCTACTGTGGCGGGGAGGAGAAAAATATGGCATCGCAACTGGCGCAACGCCACAGCGCACCGGTAAAGGCCGGAACCCCGCCGCTCAGCCGCGAAGAATCGCTCCGCCTGCAAGCCGAGGTGCCGGACTGGCAGGTGCGCAATGGCCACGACCTGCACCGCAGTTTTCAGTTTCCTGACTTTGCCCAGGCGCTGGCATTCGTCAATCGCATTGGCGCCATTGCCGAGCAGGAGCAGCATCATCCCGACATCGGGCTGGGCTGGGGCAAAGTGGAGGTAACCACCTACACGCACTCGGTCGGCGGCCTGAGCGAAAACGACTTCATCCTGGCCGCCCGTATCGACGCCCTGGCGCGTTGAGCGCGCCAGGGCGCAGGAGGCCAAAACTAGTTGGAGGTAGAGATCGTCTGCCCCTGCAGCAGCACGCGCTGGAAGAAGTTGGCGGTGGCCTCGTAGGACTCGACCCAGCTGATCCAGCGCAGGAAGCCATGGATCTCGTCAGGGATGACCTTTTGTTCGAAGGGCACCTTGGCGGCACGGAGACGATGGACCAGGTCAATCATCTGGCCGAAGTCCACGTTGCGGTCGTCGTCGCCCTGGATGAGCAGCACCGGTGAGCGCCAGTTGGCCACGTAAGCATCAGGCGAGGAGTCAAAGGCGAGATTGCCGAGCTGGCCGGGTCCGGGTTCACCGGGGCGCGGCTGGCCCCCACGACCGGGCGCTGCCGGGCGCGGCGGGCCGCCGCCGGCGTAGATGGTGCTCCAGTCGTGTACGCCGTGGTAGTCCACCCCGGCGGAGAAGAGATCGGAGTTGTGCGACAGCGCCATGGCGGTGAGATAGCCGCCGTAGGAGCCGCCCCAGATGCCGATGCGGTGCGCGTCCACATCGGGGCGGGTGGCGAGATACTTGGCCGCCGCCACCACGTCGTCGTACTCCTTGCCGCCCTGGCGGCCGGTGTGGGGCGCCATGCGGAAGGCATAGCCGTACATGATGCCGGTACGGTAGTTCACCGAGAGCACGTTGAAGCCCAGGCTGGTGAGGTACTCGTTTTCGGCGTAGGCGTAGTGGTAGTAATCGAGGTAATGGAAGCCGAGCACCATCTGGCGGCGTGAGCCGCCGTGCACGAAGATCAGCGTCGGGCGGGGACCCGGTGCGGCGTTCCGCGGCAGAAAGAGCTGGCCGTGGATTTGGAGGCCGTCGGTGGAGGGGAAGATGACCTGCTGCGGAGCCACCAGCTTGTCGGAGGGGAAATCGGCAGGCAGCGATCCCATCATGGTGCGCTGGCCGTCGGCGGCAATCCGGTAGGGCATGGCGGGCGAGGTGCCGGTGGAACCGAGGCAGACGATCGCTTTGCCATCGGCGGTCACCACCGGCGTCCATTCGATGGTTTCGCCCTTGGTGATGGCTTGTGGGGCGGCGCTGCCGTCCATGGGCACCCGCCAGATGTGGCGGCGGTCAATGTCGTCCTGATTGGAGCTAAACACCACCGTCTTGCCGCCGGGCATCAGAGTGACGTCCTCGATCTCGAATTCCCCCGGAGTGAGCAGTTTGGCCTGGTTGGGCGCGCCGCTGGTGAGGTCGGAGACGGAGTAGAGGTGGTTCCAGCCATCGGCTTCGGAGCTGAACAATACGGTGTGGTCGGGGCCGACCTGGAGGGCTGCATCTTCGGTGGTGCGGTAGAGCGCGTCCTGAGGCCGGGTTCCGCTCTCCCAAAAGCGGTGCGCGGTCAGGGTTTGGGCGTCAGCCACCCACAGTTCCCAGCGGGGCAGTTCCACTGCAGGGATGCTGCCCGGCTCCAGGTCTGCTTGCTCGGGACCATCGGGGGGAGGAAGATTGTGGGTGAGACCGCGCTGGCGGACGAAGACGATCTCGCTGCCGTCGGGTGACCAGCGGGGATAGGAGTCGTTGTCCACCGAGGGCGAGACATAGCGCATGTACTTGGCGCCCAGGTCGTAGACGGCGATGAGGGAATGGCCGGGCCGGCGGGTGACGAAGGCTACGTGCTTGCCGTCGGGCGACCATTGCGGATCGAGATCGTCGCCCTGGACCCAGGCCAGCGGACGGGCCTGCGATTTGCCGTCGGTCGAGGCCAGCCATATCTGTTCCCGCGCCGGCCAGACCACCCAAGCGCCGTCGGGCGACATTTGAATGTTTTCGCAGTCTTCCTGATCGCAACCCATTTCACCGAGCAGCACCGGAGCTTTGCCGTCGGTGACCGACCAGACCTGCTGTTCGGGCTTGACCACATCGCTGTCGGGATCGGCGGTGTTACCGATGGCGTTATGTTCGCTGCCCAGAGCATAGACCACGGTGCGGCCGCTGGGGGTGATGCGCACCGCGGCGATGGGCTGGCCGTCGTCGAGGGTGTAATGGGTCACCTGGCGCGGCTGAAAGGCGGGACCATCGGCGACAAAGACGTTGCGCACGCCGCGCAGGTCGACGGTCCAGGCCACGTGTTCACCCTGACTGGCCACGGTGAGTGAGCTGGGATAGGGAAAGTCCATCACCTGGCGGACGGTAAAGCCGCCGGTGGATTGAGCCCCGGCCGCGGCTACAAAGAAGAGGGGCAACAACGGCAGCATGCGACGGAGTGGTTGCATGCTGGCAAGCCTAATGCAATCAGTGCCCGGAGAGCAAGCTGTAGGGGACTGAAAGACTAGCGCAGGCGGGTGACGCTGGAGGCGGGGGTATTTTGGCAGCCGAGGGTGCCGGTGACGCCGGAGGTGATCTGTGAGCAGGCGTTGTCGTGGGCGGCGCGGGTGGCTTCGGCGAGGGTGCGGCCTTCGGCGGCGCGGCAGGCGCTCAGGCCCTGATAGCTGACGCATACCTGTACCCGGAAATTGGCGGTATGCAGGCTGGTCCAGACGACGTAGACCAGGACGGCGGCGACCAGGGCCGCCAGGGCGAAGCGCAGAGGGCGAGGCACGCAGCTTTGATTGTATCGCCTTAGACGCGGCCGGCGCCGGCGGCGCGGGTGGAGGGAGAAAAGGCCTCCAGGCGCTGGCCAACAGCCGCGCCCAGGACGGAGGCCAGTTCGTCGGTGAAGCCCGGGTGGGAGGGATCGAGGGCGCGCCAGAAGACGACGGTGCCGTGCTCGCCGAGCGGAAGGCGGCATATCCAGCCCTGAAAGGCGGCTTCCTGGGGAGTTGGCGCCGCCGGGAGCAGGCGGTGAATGCGATGCCGGACACTGGGTGACGCGCCCGCCGGAACGAACTCCAGCCCGTGGAAGTCGAGCGCGGCCGCGGCCTGACAAAGACAGGCCCACACCGCCTCCCAATCGCCGGCGGTGGCGATCTCCTGGCTCCAATGGCGGAGGGCGGTCTGGGCGTTGAGGCTGCGGCGTGGATCGAAGCTTCCGCGGCGCAGCAGGCTGCCCACGCTGGAGAACTCGACGTAGCGCAACTGGTGCACGCCGATGCCGGTGAGCACAATGAAGAGCAGAATCACGAGGGAAAATGTCTGCCGCTGGCGCACGTCGGCGAGCAGCAGGGCGGCGGCCGCACCCAGACTGGCGACTCCATAGAGCACCAGCACCGCGCCCCGCGGGGTGAGGCCGCGGCGCAGCAGGCGATGGTGGATGTGGCGCTGATCGCCGGCGAACAGCGGTTGGCCGGTGAGACCGCGGCGCAGAATGGCCACGACGGTGTCCAGCATGGGGACCAGCAGGGCAAACATCGGCGCCAGCAGGCCGATGGCGGTGGTGGCCTTGTTGGCCCAGGCCAGCGCCATGCAACCCAGCAAGAAGCCTATGGAGAGGCTGCCGGCGTCGCCGAGATAGATGGAAGCGGGGGGGAAATTGAAGAGCAGGAAAGCAGCCAAGGCCCCGAAGAGCGCCCCCATGACCATGGCCAGCGCCGGCTCGCCGATCAGCACCGCATGCGCCAATACCGTTCCGGTGGCGAAGAGCGCCAACCCGGTGGCCAGGCCGTCCAAACCGTCAATCAGATTGAAGGCATTGCTGCAGCCCAGCAGCCACAGCACGGCCAGCAGGCTGGAGGTGACCGGTCCCAAATTGTGATAAAAAATTGCGTTGACGCGGAAGCCCTCCGCCACCACCCACAGGGCGGCCACGAGTTGGCCGGCCAGTTTTGCCCAGGGGCGCAGGTTCCAGCGATCGTCGGCCACGCCCACCAGCAGGACGAGCAGGGTGGGCGGGCCCAGCCGCAGCAGCAGGTCGTTGGTATTGGCCGCCAACATGGGCCAGTGCAGCCACCCGGGCAGGAACAGGGCCAGAGCAGCGGCCGCCATCACGGCCACGCCGCCCAGGCGCGGCGCCGCCGAGGCGATTCCCCGACGGGTGGGCGGAGGCAAATGGCGGAGCAAGCCCAGCAGCGCCGGAGTGAAGGCGAGCGCGAGCAGGAAAGCGAGAACTGCCGTGGTCAGCAGCGACGGCATGGAGGGAACCGTGCCTGACTATAGGCGGTTTCCCAGCCAGTGGTCAACGGCGGGCGATCATTACACCTGGGCAATGGCAGGGGCGGGTTGAACCAGCGCGCCGCGGCCGATACCGCGGTGGTGAAAGCCGTGGGCTTCCAGTTCGCCAGGCCGGAACAGATTGCGTCCGTCGAGCACCAGCTTGCGCTGCATGCGGGCGCCCATGGCGGGCCAGTTCGCCTGGCGGAACTGCGGCCATTCGGTGAGGATCAGCAGCGCTTCGGCACCTTCGGCGGTTTCTTCCGCCGAGCTGCAGAAATGAATGTCGCCGGGCAGTTCCTGGCGCGCCCGCGGCATGGCTTGAGGATCATAGGCGCGCACCCGGGCGCCGAGGCGCAACAGTTCACGGATCACGCCGTAGGCGGGCGAGAGCCGGGTGTCGTCGGTACCGGCCTTGAAAGCCAGTCCCAGCACCCCCAGCGTTTTGCCGTCCAGCACCCACAGCTCGCTGCGCACCAAGCGGAGGAAGTGATCAATGCGGCGGGCGTTGATGGCCTGTACTTCGCGCAGCAGGCGGAAGTCGTAGCCCAGTTCGGCGGTCATCTCAATGAAGGCGCTCAGGTCCTTGGGGAAACAGAAGCCGCCAAATCCCAGTCCCGGCCGCAGGAACTCGGCGCCGATGCGGTGGTCGAGTCCGATACCGCGCAGCACCTCCTCGGCGTCGGCGCCGGCCAGCTCGCAGATGTCCGCCAGGGCGTTGGCGTAACTGATCTTGAGCGAGAGGAAGGAGTTGGAAGCGTGCTTGATCAGCTCCGCGCTTTCGATGCTGGTGGAAACCCACACCGGCGCCTTCTCCACGCACGCCGTGGCGGGACCATCATGCCAGCCGCAATGGAAGCGGCCCTCCAGAATCGGGGCATAGATCTCGCGCAGCCTTGCCGCCGCCCGGGGCGACTCGCTGCCGGTGACTATGCGGTCGGGATGAAAGAAATCGTAGACGCCGGTGCCTTCGCGGAGAAATTCGGGATTGGAGGCGACGTCAAAATCCAGATGCGCACCACCGTAGGCGGCGAGCACGCGCTTGATCTGCTCTCCGGTATGCACCGGCACGGTGCTCTTGCTGACAATCAGGCGGTAGCCGCTGGCCTGGGAGGCAATCTGCCGGGTGACCGCCTCGACCGCCGCCAGGTTGGCCTTGCCGTCGGCGTCGGGGGGCGTACCCACACAGATGAAGACGACCTCCGCCGACTGCAGAGCCGTGGTGCTGTCGCCGGTAAAACGCAGGCGGCCGGCCGCCACCCCGGCGCGGATCACCTCCGGGAGGCGCTCTTCAAAGATGGGAATGCCACCCTGCTGCAGCTGGGCGATCTTCGCCGCGTCCGAGTCGGTGCAGGTGACCTCGTGGCCAACGGCGGCCAGACAGGCACCCGTGGTCAGCCCCACATAGCCGGTTCCCACCACACAGAGCTTCATCGCGGCTTCAGTATATCTGACGCTCTGTGGCCAACGCAGCTGGCCTAACGGTGAGCTTCGGTCTCCAAGGCGGCGTCGCGCTGCTCTTCCTCCGCACTGGACTGCACGCCGTGGGAGCGCACGCGCAACATGCTGAACAGCGACATGCGGCCCGGTTCCTGCACCTCCTGCATATGCTCCCACTGCTTGGCCTTGAGCAGATCGTAGGGGGTGAGGAAGCCGACCAACTCGCCCGACTCGCGGTCGAGGACGGGGCAGGCGTGCTCCTTTTGCTGGAGCAAGCGCATGGCCACCTCGTGCACGCTCTCATCGGCATAGGCGACCGGGTACTGGGTGTGAGCCAGCGAAGCGGCGGTGGCATCGCCATTGGCCTGGAGCAGGTCGCTGCGATGCAGTAGCCCGACCAGATGCTGCTGGTCATCCATCACCGGCAGAGTGTCATGCACCACGGCCGCCGCCAGAAATTCATGCAGGAGGGCTTTGGCGGGCACACTCTCGATACCGGTGGTCATGATCTGGCGTACGCGGAACAGCCGCATGGGGTCGGCGCTATACGCATCGGGCACAAAGATGCCGCGTTTGACCAGTTTTTCCGTATTGATGGTGTTGTCCATCAGATAGTGGCCGGCGAGATCGGCGATGACCGCCACCAGAAACAACGGGAACATGGCGTTGTAGGCGTGGGTCACCTCCAGCATGAACAGGATGGCGGTAGGCGTGGCGCGATAGATGGTGCCGAAGAGCGCGGCGGTGGCGATCATGCCGTAGAGGCTGGGAGATGAGGCGGCGGGGAGGAGGGCGTGGGCCAAATGGCCAAAGGCGGCACCCAGACTGCCACCGATCATCAGCGCCGGAGCAAAGGTTCCGCCGGAAGCGCCCGAGCCGAGCGCGATGGCGAAAGCACACAGCTTGGCAATGCCCACCCCCACCAGGTGAACGGGGGTGTGAGGGTTTTTCAGCAGGTCGGCAATGACGCCGTAGCCCATGCCGAACACTTCCGGATAGAAGATGCCGATGGCGCCGACGATCAGACCGCCGATGGCCGGGATAAGCGGGAACCAGATTTTGAAGCGATGCTGGATGGTCTCGAAGAACTCCTCGCAGCCGTACAGGGTGCGGGTCATGATCCAGGCCAGGCAGGCGCAGGCCACGGCCAGCACGATGAAGAATGGAAGCTCGGTGCCGCGCAAGGTGAAGTCGGTGACGACAGGAAAGACAGCGCCGGCGCCGCGGAAGGCCATGGCCACCAGCGTGCCGCAAGCCGAGGCCAGGGCGATGGGGATGAAGGAGCGGGCACGGAACTCGAATACCAGCAGCTCGACCGCCATGAACAGACCCGCGAAAGGGGTCTTGAACACGCCCGCCAACCCGGCGGCGGCGCCACAGGCCAGCAGGGTGCGACGCTCGGAGGGCGAACACGGCAGGAACTGGCTGAGGATGGACCCCAGCGCCCCGCCGGTTTGAATGATGGGACCTTCGGCGCCGAAGGGGCCGCCGGTACCGACCGTAATGGCGGCACTCAGGGGCTTGAAGAAACCCACCCGCGGCTTCACCTTGCTGCCGCTGGTGAGCACCACGGTCATGGCTTCGGGGATGCCATCGCCCTTAATCTCAGGCGAGAAGTAGTGAATCAGCAGACCCACGGCGAGGCCGCCGATAGCGGGCACGAGGATCACCCAGCCATGGATGTGAGAATCGTTGGGGGTCAGGTAGTTCCCCGAGATCACCCCAAAGAACACGGCGTTGTTGATGTAGGCGATGGCGGTGAGCAGAAACTGCGCCACAAATCCGCCCATTAAACCGACCACGATGCCCAACAACGACATCATGAGCAGGCGATCGGGTCGCTTGCTGAAAATCTTCTTGAATGGCATTCAGTTTGAGTCCGGCGGCAGCAGGACTCAGGTCCGGCGCGCTAGACTTCTATTATAGGTCGTATTGGGACATAAGGGGGAAAATTCCAGCGTTACCGGTGGCACGGCCACCTCATTGGAGGCTTTGCTAGAATCGGGCCACCGATGTCCCCCGCCGTGCCCACCCGAGCGCTTTACCTGATTGACACCATGGGCTACGTCTTCCGGGCGTACCATGCGCTGCCGCCGCTGAGCAACGCACGCGGCCTGCCCACCCAGGCGGTGTTGGGCGTGGTGAACATGGTGCGCAAGCTGATCCAGGATGCCCAGCCGGATGCCTTGGTGGCAGTATGGGACTCGGCGGGGCCGACCTTCCGTGACGCGCGCTATGCCGACTACAAGGCCAACCGGCCGCCCATGCCGGAGACGCTGAGCCCCCAACTTCCTTACATTCTGCAGGCGCTGGCGGCTTACCGGGTTCCGGTGCTGGCGGCCGACGGGTATGAGGCCGATGACATCATCGGGACGTTGGCGCGCAAGGCCGCCGCCGCAGGGCAGGATGTAGTTATCGTCAGCAGCGATAAGGATCTTCTGCAACTGGTGGGGCCGCGCATCTGGGTGCTCAATCCCAGCCGCGAACAGTTGCTCGACGACGCGCAGGTGGAGGCAAAGTTGGGGGTCAAGCCCGGGCAGGTGGCGGATTATCTGGCCCTGCTGGGGGATGCGGTGGACAACATTCCCGGTGCGCCGGGGATCGGTGAAAAAGGCGCGCAGCAGTTGATCAGCCGCTATGGCAGTGTCGAGGGGGCGCTCGAACATGCCGGCGAGGTGGAGCGCAAGACGTATCGGGAAGCGCTGCAGAACCATCGCGATCAGATTCTGCTGAGCAAGGAGCTGGCGACCATTCATACCGGGGTCGAGGTGGCCTACGACCCGGC
>DATBPS010000275.1:0-1591 GCA_036561225.1 Terriglobales bacterium | reverse complement strand
CTCCTATTCACATGCAGGGTATTGCGCCAACCCCATTCTACCGCACGCGCCTTGTACTTCTCTCCTGGGTGCGCGTCAGGTTTTTACAGACAAGGGGGCGCCGTAGCGGCGCCAGGGATGCGGAGCGGGCGGAGCAGGCGGACGTGAGGGCAGGCAGGAGGTGGCCGTGCGGGGGGCTGGGAGTGTCGTGGAGGGGGCGGTGAGTGGGAGCGGGCGCACCAGGCGGCGCGCGTGCTGGCGGGCGCGGCGGCGGTGGGTGGAACGGACACGGTGCGCGTGAAGCAGGAGGGGGCCGTCAGTCGGCCAGCGGTGGTTGCGTTCGAGCAGACTGAGGGCCAGCAGGGGGTTCACCTGCGCGCGCGCCCGGCGCATGCCCGCCCGCTTCATGCGCGCCTGCATGATCTGCTTGTGGCCGCTCTCCGTCGCGCCACTGCCCACCGGCCAGCCCGCCGCGCGGAAGGCGGGATAGTCCAGGTGGAGGCGCCGCTGGGTGAAATAGGCGACCTCCCGCTCGACCGCGGGGCAGTCCGCACGGGCGCGGGCCCAGGCGGCGAGGACGGCCAGGACGCGGTCCGGCCCCTGGCTCCACAGCCACCCCCGGAGGCGCGCCGCCGCCTGGCGCGCCCGGGGGGTCTGCACGCCGAAGAGGGCTTCCGTCAGCGCGGTGAGGTGCATGACGGCATGGGCAAAGTCGAGGATGCGCGTGGCATCGGGTCGGTGCAAGTCCACCACGCCTTGCAGCCAGAGCGCCCCGTCCTGCACGCTGGCCACCGCCCG
This sequence comes from Terriglobales bacterium, assembly GCA_036561225.1. Lineage (GTDB taxonomy): Bacteria > Acidobacteriota > Terriglobia > Terriglobales > SCQP01 > SCQP01. The sequence goes on along the minus strand of DATBPS010000275.1, from coordinate 814 downwards.
CGCCGTCTCCACCCCGCGGCGCCGCATCTCGCCCAGCACCTGGCGGCCAAAGGTCTCGGCATCCATCAACCGAGCGAAATAGGAGAGGGCCGTCGGGCGCACGGTGGGGGCCGCGGTGCCGGGCGGCGCGACGGCCACCGGTTCTCCCAGACTCATCAGCTTCACCTCGGCCCACTCCCCGCCCACCAGGGGCACCAGCGCGCCATCCGCGCCGAACACCAGGCGGTCCGGACCCGCGGGCGGGGCGGGCAAGTCCCGCTCCAGCCGGGCCACCAGGTCCTCCTCCTGCGCGACCGCGGCGGCCCCCAACGCCTCGGTGTGCCGCCGCAGGGTCGCCGCGCTGACGAGCAGCCCGGTCAACTCGGCCAACAGCGCGGCCGCCTGGGCAAAGGGCAGCGTGGCTCCCAGCCGGGCCAGCCAACTGAGCACCTGCGGACTATACGGGGAGGAGGCGGGCAAGCCCAACGCCTCATCCAGGGGGGAAAAGCCCGGCCCCACAGGCCGGACATACCCAGTACGCGCGCTCCAGCGTGACGGGGCGGCCCATGCGCGTGAGCAGCGTCCGGCTCCGCTGCCCACACGGACGCATCCCCTCCCCACACCCCGGGCAGCTAGGCACCGCCGCCGCCGCCGCCGCCGCCTCGGCTGGCAGCGCCACCAGACCCATCCACTCGGCCTGCAATCCCGCGAGGTGCCGCTGGACTTCGGTCTCGATCTCATCCCAACTCGCTGCCGGATGCGCCTGCCGCCACGCGCGCAGCGCCTCCTCGATCCCATCCGCCTGCATCGCCGCCTCCCTCCACTGCTCGGCCGC
>DATBPS010000274.1:0-33879 GCA_036561225.1 Terriglobales bacterium | reverse complement strand
CCCCAGCTCGCCGGCCCCGGCCAGCGCCTGCAAGACCCCCAGGCCGAAGGTGGCGGAGCGAATGCCGCCGCCCGACAGGCACAAGGCGCGCCCCCTGCTCACTTCCTCTGCTTGCATACTCACCTCCCGCCCACCGCGATCAGCAATTCTGCCGGTCATTGTAGTCCGCAGCCAGGGCGGCGCAGCAGACATGAAAGCGACAATGATGTGCTAATGTGGCCACATAAAGCGGTGGGCGCCCGAGAGCTCAAATTGCGGATGGGCAAGTATCTGGCTTTGCTGCGCCAAGGCCGCACCTTGGTCATCACGCCCCCGAAATCGGTTATGGAAGCAGCCCTGGAGAAGCTCTATGCCGCAGGTTCGGTGACGCGGCCTAAAGGGAAGCTGACGCCGATGCAGCCCTTGAACATTCCCGGAGTTTCCCTGAGCGACGCGGTACTAGAGGATCGGGAAGACCGCTTTTGACCCGCTATATAGATTCCTATTTGCCGGGAAGTAGCCTGCGTGGCGGCGCGGCACTAGCCGAGGGCCTCCCTACTCCGGCGGCGAAGCTGTAGAATAGGGAGTTGGCCGAGAGTTCCCGGCCGCACGCAGCTCTTTCCCATGCAGATATTCGGCGCCTACGCCCTGCTGCTCGCCTTTGTCTTCGCCGCCTATGGGGCGCTGGCGGGCATTGCGGGCCTGAGTTTCAAGCGCAGCCGGCTCATCGCCAGCGCCGAACGCGCCTATCTGATGATCTTCCCGGCGGTGATCGCCGCTGCCATCTGCCTGCTGGGCCTGATCCTGCACAACGACTTCAGCGTCGCCTACATCGCCGAGCACAGCAACCGCGCCCTGCCGCTCTACTACAAGATTGCCGTGCTGTGGTCGGGCCAGGAAGGCTCGCTGCTGTTCTGGACCCTGCTGTTGAGCGGCTACGGCTTCATCGCCCTGCTGAGCAGCGGGCGTAAACATCCGCAGCTTCGCCCCCTGGTGGCGGTCATCCTGAGCAGCATCACAACCTTCTTCCTGCTGCTCAACAACTTCGTCGCCTCGCCCTTCAGCACCATTCCGGTGGGCACTCCGGCCGACGGCAGCGGCCTCAACCCGCTGCTGCAGTTCACCCAGATGGATATTCATCCCCCCATCCTGTATCTGGGCTACATCGGTTTCACCATCCCCTTTGCCTTCGCCCTGGCGGCGCTCATCAAGCGCATGCCCGGCGACCGCTGGATACAAGTCACCCGGCTGTGGACGATGATCGCCTGGGCTTTTCTGACGGTCGGCATCGTGCTGGGCGGGTATTGGGCCTACAAAGTGCTGGGATGGGGCGGCTACTGGGCCTGGGACCCGGTGGAGAACGCCGCCTTCCTGCCCTGGCTCACCGGCACCGCCTTCCTGCACTCGGTGATGATGCAGGAGAAGCGCGGCATGCTGAAGATCTGGAACGTGGGGCTGATCTTCGCCACCTTCTTTCTCACCATCTTCGGCGACTTCCTCACCCGCAGCGGCATCGTCAGCTCGGTGCACGCCTTCGCCCAATCGGCCATCGGCAATTATTTTGTGGTGTTTCTTTCGCTGCTGGCGGCGGTGTGCCTGTTTGTGTTCTTTCAGAACCGGGCCATGCTGCGCGGCGACAACCAGCTGGAATCCACCGTCTCGCGCGAGAGCGGCTTCCTGTTCAACAACTTCATCCTGCTGGTGATGGCCTTTGCCATCCTCTGGGGCACCATCTTCCCGGTGCTGTCGGAGGCCATTCAGGGCGAGAAGATTACCGTCGGACCGGAGTTCTTCGACCGCATCAATATCCCGCTGTTCCTCTTTCTGCTGTTCCTCACCGGCGTGGGGCCGCTGCTGGCCTGGCGCCGTACCTCGCTGGGCAGCCTGCGGCGCAATTTTCTGATTCCCGCCGTGGCCGGGGTGCTGACCGCCGCTGGACTGATCGCCGGCGGCATGCGCGATCCCTATCCCCTGGTTTCCTTCGGCCTGTGCGCCTTCGTGCTGGTGATCATCGCCATGGAGTTTGCCCGCGGTGCGCGGGTCATTGCCCGGCGCGGCCGTTCGCTGCCGGCGGCGCTGGTGCACCTGACCATGCGCAACACCCGCCGCTACGGCGGCTACATCATTCATGTGGGCATCATCCTGATGGCCATCGGCATCACCGGCGCGGCCTTCAACAAGGATGTGGAAGCCCCCATGCCCTACCAGGCCTCGATGCACATCGGCCCCTATCAGCTGATTTCGCAGTCGTACACCCAGGACGACAACCCCAACGTCTCCAGCGAGGCGGAGATCATCGAGGTGCGCGAGAACGGCAAGTATCTGGCCACCATGTATCCGGCGCGCCGTTTCTACAAGGCCAGCAACCAGGCGCAGTCCATCGTGGCCATCCGCTCGCGGCCGCTCGAGGATCTGTACCTGGTCTACGCCGGCGACGACCCCAACACCCGGACCCCCATCCTGCACGCCTACCTCAACCCGCTGATCATGTGGATATGGATCGGCACCCTGGTGATGGTCTTCGGCACGCTGGTGGCGCTGCTGCCCAGTCGCAAGGCGGAGGCGGCACGCCCGGCGGCGGAGACGGCGCGCCAGGCCGCCGCCGAATCCCAGGAGGTGCCGGTTGGGGCGTAGCCGTGTCATGTTGTCGCTGCTGCTGGTGCTGGCCGCCGGATCGGTGGCGCTGCGCGGCGATGCCGACTTCGGCGCCCGCGCCCGCCGCCTGGGGCAACAGTTGATCTGCACCTGCGGGTGCACCCAGGGGGCGCTGGTGTGCAACCACGTCGGATGTCCGGTGGTGACGCAGATGCGCGCCGAAATTTCCGCCCGCGCCCAGTCCACCGATTCCGATGGCCTCATCCTGCAGTCGTTCGTGCAGGAGTACGGCACCCAGGTGCTGGCCGTGCCCACCCGCCAGGGATTCAACCTGGTGGCCTGGATCATGCCCTGGGTGGCGCTGGGGCTGGGGCTGATCGCCGCCCTGTTCTTCATTCAACGCTGGCGCCTGCGTCCCGCCGCCGCCACTCCGTCGCCCGCCTCTGTCCCGCCGCCGCCGGTGGAGGGCATCCGCGCCGAGATCGCCGCCGAACTGGAGCGCGAGCTGGGCTCCCGCCGGCACCCTTAAGCCCATGCCGCTCATCGCCGCCGCCTGCTTCATCCTCACCGTGGCCCTGGGCTACTGGATTTTTTCCGCCGCTCCCGCCCCTCCCGCCGCCTCGCCGCTCGAAGCCCGCCGTCAGGCACTGGGGGAACGCAAGAAGGCGGTGTATGACAACCTTAAGGACCTGCACTTCGAGCACCTGGCCGGCAAGCTCACCGATGCCGATTTTGAGCGCACCCGTACCATGCTCGAAAGCGAGGCCGCGACGGTGGTCGCCGAGCTGCAAGCGGTAGAATGGCAACTGCATCCGCCGGTAGAGGCACGGCCCCCGGCGCCGCCGGCAAAAGCGCAATGACCCGCTCTCTCCGATCTCTGCTGTTAATCCTGCTGGCGGCCAGCGCGCTGGCCGCCGCCCAGGCCGCCGGCGCCGGCCAGAATATCGCCGGCAGCGTGCTCAACCTCACCAGCGGGCAACCGCTGCCGCACGCCACCGTCAGCCTGGTGCAGCTGCAGGGCAGCATGAACACTCTGGCCACCACGGCCACCGATAGCAGCGGTCACTATCGCTTCAGCGAGAACGCCCCTGGGCCGTTCATGGTGCAGACCCAGTACCAGGGCGTCGCCTATTTCGCCAAAGTCGCCGAGGGTCAGACCGAGACCAACGTGCAGGTCTACGACGTCAGCCACGATGCCGCGCAACTGCGGGTGGACGCCGAGATCATGGTGCTGCAGCCCGACCAGGGACAGTTGGCCATCGTCAACGAGTACCGCATCGAGAACGGCCTGCAGCCCTTGCGCACGCTGGCGGCCCCGGGAGGCATGTTCCGTTTCCGCGTTCCCGCCGGCGCCCACGTGGACATGGTGCGGGTCGTCGGACCGGGCGAAATGCCGCTGGCCCGCACCGCCACCCCCACCGCCGATCACGACATCTACAGCGTGGATGCGCCGCTGCGGCCGGGCGAAACGCGGGTGCAGATCTCCTATCGCGTTCCCTATGCCGGCCTCAAGGCCGCCCTCACGGAGACGCCGGTGACGGCGCCCGCCCACTTCGAAGTGTACGTGCCCGATGCCATGACCTTCGCCGGCGACGGCTTCACCCAGGTCGGCACGCAACAGGGTTACAAGGTCTTTGGCGTCGCCCCCGGTGCGGTGGCCGCCACGCTGCGCTTCAACGTCTCCGGGGATGCGCCCATGCCCACCGACGCCGCGCCCGATGCGGGCGTCCCGGCCTCCGGCGCGGCGCCGGCGACCGATGCCGCGGCCAATAGCGTCGCCGCGGCCCCGGCTGCGGCCGCCGCCGTGCCCGCGCCCACGCTGCTGGAGCGCAACCGCTGGACCATCTTTATCCTGTTGGCGCTGGCCGCCGCCGCCGGACTCGGGATGCTGCTGGCCAAGCCCGAGCCGGAGGTCATTCCCGTCTCCGCCATCCCCATGCCCTCCGTCGAGCCGGTGCGGAACGCCCCCGGGTTGGCCTATCACGCCACCGCCGCGCTCAACGCGCCGCCGCCCACCCAGCTTACCGGCACGCCCTATCGTGCCGCGCTGCCTGCGGCCGACGATCTCAACCGGCTGAAAGATGATCTCTTCCTCCTCGAAGTCCGCCGCCACACCGGCCGCATCCCCGAGGCCGAGTATCAGGCGCTGCGAGCCGAGATCAACTCCCGCATGGACCACATCGCCGGGCGAACGCAGACTTCCTGATCGGATATACTGAGCAGTGAACGCCATGCGCTCCACCAAGTTGAAGTTCGGCCTGGTTATCGGCGTCGTTTTAGCCACCCTCGCCTGGCTGGCCTTTACCGCCGTGCGCGACACGCGCGCGTATTTCGTGACCGTCACCGAGTTGCAGCAGATGCCGGCCACCCAGGCGCAGCGCCGCAACCTGCGGGTCTCGGGCGATGTCGTGCCGGGCAGCATCCACAAGGGTGCGACCGAAACCGACTTTGCCATCACCCAGGGCGGCCACCAGCTCGAAGTGGCCTACGTGGGCACCGACCCCCTGCCCGATACCTTCGTGGACAACGCCCAGGCGGTGGCCGCCGGCCATCTGCTCGCCAACGGAAGTTTCCGTGCCGATGGCGTGCAGGCCAAATGCGCCTCCAAATATGAGCCCAAGGGCGTACGTCAGGCCGGCCAGCCGCATACCACCGCTGCCGGCAGCATGAACTAAGCTGTTTCCTGTGCCTCTGCTGGAGTGTCAAAGCGTCAGTCGCTTTTTTGGCGAGACCGCCGTGCTGCGTCAGGTCAACTGGCGCTGCGAGGCCGGCCAGTGCCTGGCGCTGTGGGGCGCCAACGGCGCCGGCAAGAGCACTCTGCTGCGCATCCTCGCCGGCGCGCTGCGCCCCTCGCTGGGCACGGCAACGGTGAACGGCGCCGCGGTGGGAACCGCCGCCGCCCGCCGCCAGACAGGATTTCTCTCCCACCAGAGCCTGCTCCATCCCCATTTGACGGTGGCCGAGAACCTGCGCTTTTACGCTGTCCTGCATCAGCTGCCCGATCCTGACGCCGCCGTCACCGGCGCGTTGACCCAGGTGCGGGGCGAGTATCTGGCCGCGCGCCGGGTGGGCGAGTTGTCGCAGGGCATGCGCCAGAAGGCCGCCCTGGCGCGCGCCCTGCTCCACCAGCCGCGGCTGCTGCTGCTCGACGAACCCTTTGCCAGCCTCGACCTGCAGACGGTGGGCGACATGCGCGCCAGCCTGTTGGAGTTGCGCCGGGCGGGTCTGGCCATCCTGCTCAGCAGCCACAACCGGCAACAGGTGGAGGGGCTGCTGGACGGCGAGGCCACGCTCGAGCGTGGCCGCCTGAGCGTCTCGTCGCCGGAGGTGGCGCGTGCGTGAGCTGGGTGAGTGGCGCATTGCCGCCGCCGTCTGCGCCCGCGACCTGCGCATCGAGTTGCGCACCCGCGAGGCGCTGCTGGCAATGGGCTTTTACGCCCTGCTGGTGATGGTGATCTTCAGCTTTGCCTTCAGCTCGGATGCCTCGCTGACGCTGCGCGCCGGCGGCGGGCTGCTGTGGGTGGCGTTTCTGTTCGCGGCGCTCGTCGCCCTCGACCGCGCCTTTTTGCGCGAAGCCGGAGAGTCAAGCCTGGTCGGATTGCAGATCGCGCCCGCCTCGCGTGCCGCCATTCTGGCGGGCAAGTTCGCCGCCAGCTACGCCATCATCCTCGGCCTCGAAGCCCTCCTGATGCCGCTGTTCGCGGTGCTGTTCAACACCCCGCGCCGCGCCGACTGGGGCGGCATCATCATCACCGCGCTGCTCGGCACCTGGGCGCTGGCCGCCAACGGCACGTACTTTTCCGCCATGTGCGCCCACACCCGCCAGCGCGCCCTGCTGCTGCCTCTGCTGCTGCTGCCGGTGTCCATACCCGCCATTCTGGCCATGGTGCAGGCCACCCAGGTCTACCTCACCGGCGAGGGCATGGCAAACTATTGGTTGCAGCTCCTCATCGGCTACGACGTGATCTTTACCGTCCTCGCCTGGGCGCTGGCCGACATGGTGCTGGATATCGAGTAGCATGGCTTCCACTTCCTCTCTTCGCTCTCCCTCCACCTGGGTTTTTGCCGCCACCCTGGGGCTGTTGATCGTCTCGTTGTGGTGGAATCTGATCGGTGCGCCGACGGAAGCCACCATGGGCACCATCCAGCGGATCTTTTATTACCACGTTCCTTCCGCCGCCGCCGCCTGGACGGCCTTGTTGCTCAACGCCGGCGCCAGCCTTTGGTATCTCATCCGCCGCTCTCCCGCCGCCGACGCGCTGGCGGTGGCCGGCGCTGAGGTAGGCCTCGCCTTCCTCACCATTGTGTTGATTACCGGTCCCATCTGGGCCCGCCCGGTATGGGGCGTGTGGTGGGTGTGGGATGCCCGCCTGACGCTTACGCTGGCCATGTGGGTGATGTATGCCAGTTATCTCATCCTGCGCCAGCTCACCCCGCCCGGCAGCCTGCAACCGCGGTTGGCCGCCGCGCTGGCGGTATTCTTTGCCGCCGACATCCCGATTGATTACATGTCGATTCGCTGGTGGCGCACTCAGCATCCGTCGCCGGTGCTCTTCGGCGGTCCCGACTCCGGCCTGGCGCCGCGTATGATGACCGCGCTGCTCATCTCGATGGCCGCGTTTTTGGCGGTCATGGGCTGCCTCGTCTGGCTGCGCTATCGCCAGGAGATGGCCCGCGGCCGCCTCGCCGCCCTGCGCCAGCGCCAACTGCTGCTGGAGGAATCCTAAGGAGAAGCTCTATGGGAAGTCTGATCGCCGCCTACACCGTTGCCTGGGGAGTGCTGATGCTCTATGTGCTCACCCTCGCCGCCCGCCAGCGCAAGCTGCACCGCTCCCTGCAAAAGCTGGAGTCCGTTTCCGCCTCCTCCATAACCACCACGGGCCCTCATGCCCGCTGAGGATATCCACGCCACCCTGGCGGCGGCCCAGGTCATCGCGCGCGAAGCGGGCGCGATTCTGCTCGACCATCGCGGCCGGGTGGGTATCGAGTACAAGGGTGAGGCCGACCTGGTGACCGCCGCCGACCGCGCCAGCGAGCGGCACATCACCGCCCGCTTGCGGGCCGCTTTCCCCCAGCACGCCATGGTGGCGGAAGAGGGGACCCGCACCGAGGGCGCCGGTCTCTGCTGGTATGTGGATCCGCTTGACGGCACCACCAACTTTGCCCACGGCCTGCCGTTTTTTGCCGTCTCCATGGGACTGGCCGATGCCGACACGACGGTGGCCGGCCTGGTGTACAACCCGGTGCTGGATGAAATGTTCACCGCCGTTCGCGGCGCCGGCGCCTGCCTGAACGGACAGCCGATCCGGGTATCCGCCCAGGATCAGATCGCCGCCTCGCTGCTGGCCACCGGCTTCCCGTCGCGCAAGCGCCACGAAAACCCCAACATTCACTTCTATCAGTACTTCAGCCTCAACAGTCACGGCATGCGGCGTCTGGGTTCGGCCGCCCTCGATCTCTGCTACACCGCCTGCGGACGCTTCGAGGGCTTCTGGGAATTCAACCTCCAGCCCTGGGATGTCGCCGCCGGCCAGCTCATCGTTACCGAAGCCGGCGGGCGGGTGAGCGACATGCTCGGTCAGGCTCACCATCTTTACAGTCCGGAGATACTGGCCAGCAACGGCACGCTGCACCCCACGCTGCTGGCCGCCTTTGCCGCGCTCTTCGACCGCCCCGGCGAGGAGGTGGCGCCCCTGCCCCCGCCTGCCGCCTACCTGCAGGGGCGGCGCTCATGAAGAAGCACCGGCGCGCCGCCCCCGCCGCCCCGCGTGCCCGCACCCGCATGCGCCAACGCTCCTGGCGGAAGGTACAGACCCTGCTGCACTCCCGCCGTCCGCGCATGCGCGACCCGCAGATCAGCCATCTGCAGATGGCCCTCCCCCGGCTGCCCAAAACCTTTGACGGCCTGCGCATCGCCCACCTCTCCGACATTCACTACGGCCTCTTCCTCTCCCGCGATTCACTGTTGCGGGTGCTGGAACTGACCCAGGAGCAGGAGCCCGACCTGATCTGCATCACCGGCGATTTTGTCACCCAGTCGCCGGTGTTCATTGACCCCCTGGCCGAGATGCTGGCCGAACTGCGGGCGCCGCTGGGGGTGTACTCGGTGCTCGGCAACCATGATTTCCGCGCCGGGGCGGAGGTGGTCACCCGCGGGCTGCGCCGCCGCGGCATCAAGGTGCTGCGCAACCAGCGCCGCCTGCTGCACTATGGCGGCCAGGCCATCCGCATCGCCGGGGTGGATGATTCCCGCCAGCACCCGGACGTGGCCGCCGCCTGCGGCGCCACCGACCGCCACTTCACCCTGCTGCTGGCCCACAACCCCATGGAACTGAATGCCGCCGCCGCCTGCGGCGTGGATCTGGTGCTGTCGGGCCACACCCACGGCGGCCAGATCCGCCTGGGACAGTTTGCCGCCCCCCTCTATCAACGCTATCTGCCCGCCGGACTGCTGAGCCTGGATCAGACTCAGATGTATGTCAGCCGCGGACTGGGTAAGGTGATCGTCCCCATGAGGGTGGGTGCGCCGCCCGAGTTGGCCTTTCTCACCCTCTATGCCGGCCGCTAAGCGGTTTCCAGTGTTTAGCCGGAGTCACCCCAAATGCGGGGCTATGCAACGCCACAGGTTCGGGTCTACTCTAACCATGTCACTCCGCCGTGAAAGTGAGTGAACCATGGCCACCACCATGTCAGCGTTGGATTCGGGACCTCTGCTGCCGCCGCCCACGGTGCTGGCCGGCGACGAGCCGGGCGGAGCCGTCTCCACCCCCGCCTCCCCGGTGCTGCTGATCGAGGATGACCGCCACATTCAGCGCAGCGTCACCTATCAGCTGCAGCGCCAGGGCTACCACGTCACCTGCTGCGACGACGGCGAGAGCGGCCTGGAGGAGGCCCTGCAGCGCCGCTACTGCGTGGTGGTGCTGGATCTCATGCTGCCCCGGCTGGACGGCCTGACGCTGTGCAAGCAGTTGCGGCAGGCGCGCCGCGACCTGCCCATCATTATCATTTCCGCCCGCGGCTCCGACCTCGACAAGATCACCGGTCTGGAGTTCGGCGCCGACGATTATCTGGCCAAGCCCTTCAGCCCGGCCGAACTCGAAGCCCGCATCCGCGCCCTGCGCCGCCGCTCGGAGGTCATCCAACCCTCCTCCTCCGAGCTGATCCGCGTGGGCCGCGAGTTGGTGCTTGACTGCGATCGCCATCAGTTGCAGGTGGGCGACACCATCATCCGCGTCACCCCCAAGGAGATGGCCCTGCTGCGCTTATTGATGAACGCCCCCGGCCGCATCTTTACCCGCGAGAACCTGCTCGCCCAGGCCTGGGGGTTCTCCTACGACGGCTACCACCGCGCCGTGGACGCCCACTTTAGCCGCCTCAAGGCCAAACTGCAGGAGCACTTGGGCGAACCGCAGGCGTGGCTGGAGGCGGTGTACGGGGTGGGCTATCGCGTCCGTGACCCGGAGGCGCCGCCGCCGGAGGAGGTGTAGCCATGAGCCAGGGCATCGCCGCGGCGCGCCTGCGCCTGGCCTACATCAATCAGTACCGCGAGCTGGCCCTGGCGGTGCTGCTGGCGCTGGCGCTGTCGCTGCGGGTGCTGGGGTGGGACGTGCCCACCATGGTGCTGGTGCTGCTCGCCCTGTGGGCGGTGCTGGCCTGGGGATTCGTGCAGGTCAGCGCCGTGGCGGTGGACGAAGCCCGCCTCAACCGCCTGGAGTTCAGCTACTTCGCCTGCGAACTGTCGCTGATCACCGCCGTGGCCCACTTCGGCCACACCACCACCTGGCTGGCGCTGCTGTTCTACGTGGTCACCATTCTCTACGCCACCATGGTGCTGCCCCGCCCGGCGGCGCTGTGGGTGACCGCCCTGACGGCCGCCAACTTCACCCTGCTGCTGGCCGTCGACCGGCAATTTGCCGCCTCCCTCGCCGCCAGCCGCCAGCCCGCCGTCCTGTTGGCCGCGCTGGGGGTGGGCACGCTCATCGGCTACGCCCTCATCGGTCTCAGCCTGGCCCAGTTCTCCCTCACCCTCAACCGCCAGGCGGAGGCGCTGCAGACCGCCAACCGCGAGCTGGCCTCCACCAGCCGCGAGTTGCGCCTGCACCGCGACCACCTCGAACACCTGGTGCGCGAGCGCACCCGCGAACTGGAGCAGGCCACCGACGATCTGCGCCGCATCAACGCCGACCTGCGCCGTCTCAACGAACTGAAGAGCAGCTTTCTGGCCAGCGTCAGCCACGAGCTGCGCACCCCGCTGACGTCCATCCGTTCCTTCTCCGAGATCCTGTTGCGCTACCCGGAGGAGGAGGCCGCCACGCGCTGCGAGTTCCTGGAGATCATCATCCAGGAGAGCGACCGCCTCACCCGGTTGATCAACGATGTCCTCGACCTGGCCAAAATCGAGGCGGGCAAGCTGGAACTCCGCCCCCAGCCGGTGCGCATCGCCGAGCTGGTGCGCGAAGCGCTCGACGTGGTGCAGGTGCTGGCCGCCCAGAAGGGCATCACGCTGCGCAACTGGGTGGAGGACGAACTGCCGCTGATCGAAGCCGACCCCGACCGCCTGCGCCAGGTGTTCAGCAACTTGCTCAGCAACGCCCTCAAGTTCACCGACCAGGGAACCATCGAGGTGGGCGCCCACGCCCGCGACGGCGAGCTGCTCATCTATGTCTCCGACAGCGGCGTCGGCCTGCCCCCCGGCGACGAGGAGCGCATCTTCGACAAGTTTCACCAGCACGGCAACGCGCTCACCGACAAACCCGCCGGCACCGGCCTCGGCCTGGCCATCTGCCGCGAAATCTGCCAGCGCCACGGCGGACGCATCTGGGCCGAGGGCCGCCAGCGCGGCGGCAGCATCTTCTACGTCGCCCTGCCGCTGCTCCCCCTCGCCGTCCCCGCCACCGCCGCCGGCCGGTAAGTCTACGCCGTCGCCTCGCGTTTGCGCTTGGCAAAGTAGAAGTACGCCGGCACGCCCGCCAGAATGATGGCCAGCCCGATGCTGGAGTATCTGAGGTTCTGCCAGTAGGTCATCCCCAGCAGCGCCGCCGCGGCGACGATGAAGATGCCGGGCAGCACCGGGTAGCCCCAACTGGCGTAGGGGGCGCGCTCGCCCCGCCGGCGGAAGACGAACAGGCAGGCGATGGCCAGCATGTAGAAGAGCCACTCGGCGAAGATGGTCAGGGTGTAGAGGGTCTGGTAGGTGCCGCTGAGCGAGAAGCCCATGGCGAACAGCGCCTGAATCAGCAGCGAGACGTCGGGCGTGCGGTGCACCGGATGCACATGCGCCAGCCGGCGGAAAAACAGCCGGTCGTGGGCCATGGCGAAGGGCACCCGCGCGCCGGAAAGAATCGAGCTGTTGAGGGTGGCGAAGGCGGAGATCATGATCGCCACCGCCACCAGCGCCCCGGCGCTGTGCCCCAGGAAGCGCGCCGCCATGCTGGAGGCGACGTTGTTCGAGGCGGCGATCTCCACCGGCCGCAGCACGTAGAAGTAGGCCAGGTTGATGCCGGCGTAGAAGACGAACACCACCGCGATGCCGCCGATCATGGCGCGCGGAATGGTGCGCCCCGGGTCGCGGATTTCGCTCCCCGCCAGCGTCAGGTCGTTCCAGCCGTCGTAGGCCCACAGCGCCGCCACCAGCGCCGTGGCAAAGCCGCCGATGCCCACCGCTCCCGGAATCTGTTCGCTGAAGTGCGCCCAGCTGCCGTTGCCCCAGGCGAAGGCGGCGATGGTCAGTCCGGCCACCAGCAGCAGCTTGAGGCCGGTGAACAGCGCCTGCACATGCCCGCCGTGGCGCACGCCCAGATAGTTGATCAGCGTCACCAGCGCGATCACCCCCGCGCCCACCAGATGCAGCCCGCTGAACGCCGGCCAGCCGGCGATGACCGGCTGGTTCAGCCCCGGCCAGAGAAAACTGGCCGCCAGGGCAAACCCGGCGCCGATGGTGGCCACCGACGCCGGGCGCACGATCCAGAACATCCCCCACCCGAACAGGAAACCGAACAGCGGCCCCAGCCCGTCGCGCAGATAGGCGTACTCGCCTCCCGCCTGCGGCCGCAGCGTGCCCATCTCGGCGTAGGCCAGGGCTCCGGCCAGCGATAAGAATGCGCCCACCAGCCAGGCCAGCAGAATCCAGCCAATGCTGTGCAGAGCATTGACCATGTCCTTGCTGACAAAAAAGATGCCGGTGCCGATCAGCGTGCCCACCACCATGGCCAGGCTGGCCCAGGGTCCGAGGGCGCGCACCAGGCCATCGCTGGCGGTGGCGGGCGCGGCGCTGCGCGAGGTGCTCATGGGCGCTCAGGCGGATTGGCGACGGACGCTGCGGGTGGAGGGCTGCAAGACACTGATAAGATACCCCACTCCGAAGGTCACCACCGTTCCCGCCACCACAAACCAGGTGAAGGCCACTCCGGCCCGCGACAGCGCCACCGTGGTTCCGATGCCCACCGCCAGCCCCACAATGGCGCCCGTCTGCGTCGCGCGCCGCGTCAGGGTGCCCAGCAGGAACATGCCCAACAGCCCGCTGAAGGGATAGGAGATGATCGCCAAACCCGACTCCAGCACCGAGTGCGAGTGGCGGCTGGCGTAAGCCACCACGCCCATCACCACCATCCAACCCACGGTGGTCAGCCGCGACACCCAGAGGTAATGCCGCTCACTGCGGCCGGGCGCAAAAAAAGGACGATAGAAGTCCAACACGGTGCTGGAGCTGAGGGCGTTCAGCGCCGCGCTCAGGTTGGACATCGAAGCCGCCAGAATGGCCGCCAGCACCAGCCCGGCCACACCGGCAGGCAAATGCTGCGCCACAAACTGGGGATACAGGCGGTCGTAGCGCCCGAAAGCTCCGGCGGCGAGGTGCAGCGCGTGGGTCTGATAGAAGGCGAACAGCGCGATGCCAATCAGCAGGAACAGGCTGAACTGCAGAAAGATCACCACCCAGCTCGACAGCAGCGCCACCGTACTGTCGCGCTGGTTGCGGGCGGCGAGCAGCCGCTGCACCATCAACTGATCGGTGCCGTGGGTGGCCATGGTGAGGAAGGTGCCGCCCGCCAGCCCCGACCAGAAGGTGTAGGTCTGGGTCCAGGAGAAGTTGAAGTGGAAGATCCGCAGCTTGTCGCCGTGGGCGGCGGCCACCGCCGCCGCCGTCTGCCAGCCTCCGGGCAGCGCCTTGACCAGCAGCACCAGGCTCAGCACCGCCCCGGCGATGTAGATGCAGATCTGAATGAAGTCGGTCCACACCACCGCCCGCAGCCCGCCCTCGAAGGTGTAGATCAGGGTGAGCACCGCAATCACCCCCAGCACGGTGATCGGGCTGAGGTGCAGGTGCCAGCCCGCCGGCAGGCTGTCGAGGATAACTTCCACCACGATGGCCACCGCATAAACCCGCACGCCCTCGGCCAGCGATCGCCCCACCAGAAAAATCAGCCCCGCCGCCGTCTTGGCCCCGGTGCCGAAGCGCTGCTGAATCAATTGATAGGCGGTGAGCAGCCGGCCGCGAAAATAGGCGGGGATGAGGATCAGGCTGATCAGAATACGTGCCACCAGATAGCCGAAGACCAGTTGCAGAAAGCCGAGATCGCCGCCAAAGGCCAGCCCCGGCGTGCTGATGATGGTGAGCACGCTGGTCTCGGCCGCCACGATGGAAAACGAAATCGCCCACCAGGGCAGTTGGCTGCCGGCGAGGAAGTAGTCGTGCAGGGTGGGGTTGGGCCGCCGCAGCCAGACGCCGAAGGCGGTGATGGCCAGCAGGTAGACGCCGATCACCCACAGGTCGAGCGGATGCAGCATGTCAGCCCGCCGCCTCCCGCGCCATGGCCAGTGCCGCTTCCACCGGCGTATATTGCGGCGCCCGCAGCGGATGACCCCACGCCGCTTCCACCCAGCCGCGCAGTTCCGGCACCGCGGTAAAGACCCCGCCGGAGAAATAGCCCACCGGCTCGCTCCACGCCAACGCCGCCGCGCACTCCCGCAGCGTGGCCGCCAGCTCCTCCGCCGCCCGCCGCAAAATGGGGCGCACCGCCGACTCATGCTCCGTCAACAACCGCGGCAGCAGGGCAGGGAATTGGCCGTCGGCCGGCTCGGCCACGATGCCCGTTGCCACCGCCTCGCGCCCGATCCAATCCCCGCTGCCCGGATCGCGCCCCGGCCCCAACCCACCGGCCCGCGCCTGCCGCCCCTGATAGCCGCCGCAGGCAATCGAACCGGTGCCGGAAATAATGGCAATCCCGTCCCCGCCGCCGTTGGCGGCCCGCCACGCCAACTCCGCGTCGGTGATTACCCGCACCCGCGCCCGCGGCAAAATCCCCCGCAGCGCCGCCTCGTAGACCCCCTGGTGCCGCTCCGCCGAGGCAAACCCCCCGCAGACGGCCACGCAATCTTCCGCCGCCCACTCTCCCCGGGCCAGCCCACACCCACGCGCCAACTCCTCCGTTACCTCAGCCGCGCTCCGCCGCGCCAGACTGCTTCCCCCCACCCGCGCCTCGCGCCCCTCTCGTCCATCGAGGCTCGCCGCCGCGATCAGAGTCTTGGTCCCGCCCCCATCCATCCCGAGCACGAATCGCACGGTCCATTATTGACCAACTATTCCCTATTCCCTGTTCCCTATTCCCTGCCTTCAGGGCTTCAACGTGGGCCGCATCTGCACTTCGCTGACGAAGCTATTGGACTGCTGGGTCACCAGCATGGCGACGACGTGCGCCACGTCCTCGGGGCGCATCATCTTCCCGCGATCTTTCTTGCCCACCAGGTCGGGCGACAGGTCAGTATCCACCGACCCCGGGCAGACCAGGCTGACGCGAATACCATAGGCGCGCAGCTCCTCGGCGGTGCTGACCGAAAGTTGGTGCAATGCCGCCTTGCTGGCGGCATAGGCGGCGCCGCCGGGCAGGGGGTTGTGAGCCGCCAGGGAAGCAATATTGATGATGTGCCCGCGCCGTTGCTGAATAAAGTGGGGACCGGCGCTACGGAGGGCATAGTAGACCGAGCGCAGGTTGGTCTCCATGGTGGCCGCCCAGACCTCCGGGAGTGTTTCATGCAGGGGCACGCCGAACTGGCCGATGCCGGCGTTATTGACCAAAATGTCCAGCCGCCCCCATTCCAGCGCCTGGGCGATCAGCCCTTCGATCGCCGCCAGGCTACGCACGTCGGTGGGACAGGCGCGGGCGCGGCCGCCCGAGGCGGTGATTTCGCCCACCAATTCCGTCAGCCGGGCCGGGCTGCGGGCGGCCGCCACCACCGCCGCGCCCATCGCCGCCAACCGTATAGCCACCGCCCGGCCAATGCCTTGACTGGCGCCGGTGACCACTGCCACTTGCCCTTGGAGGGGTGAATCTGCCATATTGCGTCCAGCAGTCGAATCGGGCATCCAACTCAGGTAAGTCAAAAATTTACGCGCGCAGGTGCCCGTCCATATTTTATAATCCTGCCTTTGTGATGCCCAGCGACGTTTAAGGAGAGAACATGAAGCTGTCCACCACCCTCGCCACCCTTGCTACTCTCGCGGTAGCGGGCTGGGCCTCCGGCCCGTCCCACCCGCTGATGCCAATCGTGGTTTCCCCCGCCTTCCAGGGTGCCTCATGTCCGACCCCGGCCGCCACCATTCCCGCCGACAAAAAGGGATGGAAGCACGGCGCTGAGGAGTACGCCGACTTTACGGCCGTCACCAAAGCCACCGGTGCGCAGAAGACCCAGTTGGCGCTGGCCTTTGCCGAAAAGTATCCGGATTCCGACTACCGCATCACCGCCCTGCAGATGGCCATGTCGGCCCAGGCGGCGACTCCCGGCCAGCAGGCGGATGCGGTCAAGACGGCGCAGGAGCTGTCCAAATCGCCCGCGGCTGACGCCAGTGAGCTGCTCTCGGCCGATGTGATCGAGGCCTACGTGGTGCCCACCATCACCCAGCCCAACGACCCCGAGATGCAGACCAAGATGAACTCCCTGCTGCAAGCCGCCACCTGCGGCGAGCAGTTGGCGGCCAGCGCTCCGGCTGCCCAGCAGGCCCGCTTTGCGGCGATTTTGGGCAAGGCCAAGGGCTATGCCCAGCTGAACCTCAAGGATTACGACGGCGCCATCGCCACTCTGACCCAACTGACCCAGACCGACGCCAACGACGCCATGCTTTACTACTGGATGGGCATCGCCCAGGTCACCAAGGCCACGCCCAACTACGACGCCGGCATCTTCGATCTCGCCAAGGCCTCTGTTCTGGCGCCTCAAACCCCCGCCATCTCCACCTACCTCAACACCGTCTATACCAGCTACCACGGCTCGGCCGAAGGCCTGGAGAACGTGCTCAACGTGGCGCGCAGCAACAGCGCCCCGCCGGCCGACTTCAAGATCGCCTCCAAGGTGGACCTGGAGAACGCCAGCGCCATGGCCAACTACCAGAAGGCGCTGGCCGCGCAGCAGGCGGCGCTGCTGGCCTCCCCCAGCTTTGCCGGCATCGAAGCCCGGCTCAAGAACGCCGATATGTCCGCCGGTGAGTGGAAAAAAGTTAAGGGCGTGACTTATGAGGTCACCGGCATCGTGACCGCCGTTACCTCCAAGTCGGTGGACGTGGCGGTCGGCGCCAAGGATGCGGCCACGGCCAAGGCCGACCTGCATGTGATCATGGCCGCGCCGTTCGCCAAGACCCCCAAGGTCGGTCAGACGGTGGATGTCAGCGGCAAGACGGAGTCGTTCCAGCCCAACCCGCCGGACCCCAACACCCCCTTCCTGCTCACCATGGTGGACGGCAACATCGCCGGCTACAGTCCCGCGCCGAAAGCCGGCGGCGGTCAGTAGTCTCACTTATCAGCGGTTAGTTCCCAGTCGTGCGGGGTGCCCATCCGGCCCCTCGCACGACTGAATTTTTTCCCAGCCGAGGCGCTGACCCCTAACCCCTAACCTTTGAATCCTGACTTCTGACCCCTAACCCCTGAATCCTGACTCCTGGCTACCAACGAAAGCTCTGCTTCACGACGGTGTTCGAGTCGTTGAGGGTAATCTGGGCGCGCAGGGTGGGGAGCAGGTCGCCCTGGGCGAAGCGAATGTCGGTGATCGAGACCATGGTCAGGTTGGCTTCTTCCTGCTCGCTGGCATAGGGGAAGCGGGCGAACCATTGGAAGACGCCGGCGGTATGGGTGGCGTCGGCGTGCTGGATCTCCGGTGACGGGTCGGGCTTGATGAAGCTGCGCACCGGCTTGGCTTCCGCCTGGGTCTTGTCCCAGGGCGCATTGACGCTGGCGACCATGTAGTTGCGCGGCAGGTCCACCACCGCCTGCCAACTGAAGGGCGTGTTGCTGATGGGGAAGGCGGCCCTGACGGTGGGTTTCTGGCCTTCGTAGGCTTCCGTCATCAGGGTGGAGTCAAGCGTGCTCAGCGCCACGCTGTGTTGCCGCGCCCGCAGCCCCATCCAGCCGGCCACCAGCACCAGAGCAATGGCGGCGCTGGTGCGGTGGGCGCTCTTATCCTTGGCGCCGACTTCGTCCTTGACCATGGTCAAGAGCATGGGGAAGACAAGGAAAGCTGTCAGGATGATCAATATCCAGGGGTCAAACAGCGGCATCCAGTCGAGGGCGTACCAGTGCTGACTGAAGGGGGCGAACAGGCGGATGCCGTAGGCGTTGCTCCAATCCAGAAACACGTGGCTGCCCACCCCCACCAGCCCCAGCGCAAACCCCAGCCACAGCGCCGGCACACGCTTCCCTTTCCTGGCGGCCCACCAGCGCAATCCCAGGGCAATGAGCAGCGCCCAAACCGGCACCATCCACAGCGAGTGCAGGATGCCGCGATGGAACTCGAGGTAGCGGATTCCCGGCCAACTGTAGACCACGTCCAGGTCGGGCAGGTTGGCGGCCACGATCATGGCCGAAGTGGCATATGCCAGCCGCTTCTTGAAGAACACGCGCGAGAGCGCAATGCCGACCAGGGTATGGGTAACCGTGTCCATGCTTCTTCCAGATACGTCGGAGAGCAGCATACCATTACAGTCATGGACCCGGAATTGGCGGCCCGGAGAGAAGTGGACAGGCTGCGGGAGGAGATCCGCCGCCACGAGCGGTTGTACTACGTCGAAGACAACCCCCAGATCTCCGACGCCGACTTTGACCACCTCCTGCGCCGCTTGCAGGAAATCGAGAAAGCCCATCCCGAGTGGGTGACTCCCGATTCCCCCACCCAGCGGGTCGGGGGCGAGCCGCGCGCCGGGCTGGTCAAGGCCCGCCACAGCGCCCCGCTGATGAGCCTCGACAACGCCTACAACGCGCAGGAGTTGGCCGACTTCGACCGGCGGGTGCGCGAGGCCGCTGGCGGCGGCGAGGTGAGCTACTGCGCCGAGCTCAAATTTGACGGTCTGAGCATGGCCATTCACTACCAGCATGGTCAACTCGCCCAGGGCCTGACCCGGGGTGACGGCCAGGTGGGCGAGGATGTTACCGCCAACCTGCGCACCATCCGCTCCCTCCCGCTGGCGGTGGGGAAGGAGGATTTTGAGGTCCGCGGCGAGGTGGTGATGCCGCGCGCCGCCTTCCAGCGCCTGAATCAAGAGCGCGAAGAGGAAGGTGAGGCGCGCTTCGCCAACCCCCGCAACGCCGCCGCCGGGGCGGTGCGGGTGCTGGATGCGCGCATCACCGCCGCCCGCCGGCTCGATTTTTACGCCTATGCGCTGCTGCACGGCGGCCGGAATGCCTGCCCCAGCCAGTCGGAGACGCTCACCCGGCTGGCCGGGCAGGGCTTCAAGGTGGGCCGCTGGGAGCTTTGTTCCTCGCTCGACGCCGCCTGGAAGTTCATCGAGTGGTGCGAGCGTGACCGCGACACGCTGCCCTTCGAGATTGACGGCGTGGTGCTCAAGGTCAGTGACGAAGCGCTGCGCCAGGTGATGGGCGCCACCAACAAATTTCCGCGCTGGGCGGTGGCCTACAAATTTGCCGCCCGCCAGGCGGTCACCAGGGTCCTCGACATCGTGATGAGCGTGGGCCGCACCGGCGCCCTCACCCCCACCGCCTGGCTGGAGCCGGTGGCGGTGGGCGGGGTGACGGTCAGCCGCTCGACGCTGCACAACCTGGACGAGATTGATCGCCTGGGGGTGCGGGTGGGCGACAGCGTGCGCATCGAACGCAGCGGCGACGTCATCCCCAAGGTGATTGCGGTGGAAACCGGCCTGCCGCGCGGTCCGCACGCCTTTGTGGCCCCGGGCCGTTGTCCAGTGTGCGGCAGCGGCGTGCATCGCGAGGAGGGCGAGGTCATCCTGCGCTGTGTCAACGCCAACTGTCCGGCCAAATTGAAGGAATCGCTGCGCCACTTCGCCGCCCGCGGGGTGATGAACATCGGCGGCCTGGGTCCGGCGCTGATCGAACAACTCACCACCCGGGGCCTGGTGCGGAACCTCGCCGACCTCTACGATCAGCTCGATCGGGAGACATTGGCCGGATTGGAGCGGATGGGCGAAAAATCGGCGCAGAATCTGCTCGCCCAGATTGAACGCAGCCGCGGGAATGAACTCTGGCGTTTGATCTATGGCCTCGGCATTCGCATGGTGGGCGAACGCACCGCGCAACTGCTGGCCGGGCACTTCGGTTCGCTCGAGGCCTTGATGGCCGCCGCCGAACGCAACCCCGCCGAGCTGGAGCAAGTGGAGGAGGTGGGACCGCGGATCGCCGCCTCCATCCACGATTTCTTTGCCGAAGCCGCCAACCGCGAGCTGGTGGCCCGCCTCCGCCGCCTGGGCCTCGATCCCCATCAGGCGCCGCGCGAGGTGCGCGGGCCGCAAACCCTGGCCGGCAAAAAGCTGGTGCTGACCGGCACCCTGGCCCGGCATTCGCGCGAGGAGATGAAGGCGCGGATCGAGGCCGCCGGCGGCAAGGTGGTGGCTTCGGTGAGCGCCAAAACGAATTACGTCGTCGCCGGCGAGGAAGCCGGCAGCAAACTCGACAAGGCCCGCGAACTGGGTATTACGGTGCTCGATGAGGATGCCATCGAGGCCATCCTGGAAGGGCGACACCATGCCTGAGGGAGGAAGCCCGCGGGTTTTGATCTTCGACGCCGACGACACGCTGTGGGAAAACAACATTTACTTCGAGCACGCCATCGAGCGCTTCTATGATTTGCTCAACCTGGCGGCGCCCGGCCGCCGTGCGGCGCGCGGCTGTATCAACCGTCAGGAGCGTCGCGCCATCGCCGAGGGCGGCTACGGGCTGGCCAGCTTTCAGGTGGCGCTGGAGCGCGCCTGGGAGGAACTGGCGCCCGAGTCCTGGTCACCGGCCGCCGCCACCGCCATCGCCGGCTTGGCGGCCAACATCGCCGCCCAGCCGATCGAGTTTCTGCCCGGCGCGCTGGACGTGCTGGAATACCTCGCGCCCCGCCACCGTCTCTTCCTGCTGACCAAGGGCAATCACGCCGAGCAATCGGGTAAGATTTCCCGCTCCGGCGCGCGCCGGCTGTTCGAGCGCGTGCACGTGGTGCCGGAGAAGCACGTCGGCACCTATCAGGAACGGCTGAGCGACTGCGCCGCTCCGCCTGGAGAGTGCTGGATGATTGGCAATAGCCCCAAGTCCGACATCAACCCGGCGCTTGCCGCCGGCATGAACGCCGTCTTCATTCCCCATCCCCATACCTGGGTGCTGGAGCACGAGGAAGTGACCTACGCCTGCGCCCCCGGCCGTCAGTGCCTGGTGCTCGATCGGCTGGCCGACCTGCGCGAATATTTTTGATACTATTTTCTGCACATGGCACGGAAGAAGCGCCGCCGTTATAAGCTGCTGCAACCCGAGGCGGACTCCGGATTGCCGCAGCTCTCGCCGCGCGCCCAGGCCATCATCATCGTCATCCAGTGGGCCTTCTGGTTTGCGCTGGCGGGCATTCTGGTGGCCTTTCTGCTGATCCTGTCGCTGTTCACCCATTGGCGGGTGAGCGAGCAGATATGGCTGAACCTTTGGCCCGCCTCCTTGAAGCTGATGGGCGCCGCCAACCTCTCCAACACCGAAATGAGCCACCTCGCGCTGTGGCTGACAATCGAGAACGGGCTATTGTATTGTGTCTTCGGGTTGCTGTTGGGAGGTGTGCATGTCGGGTTTCGCGCGCTTCGCCGCCGTTTTAGTTAGCCTGCTGCTGCCGGCCGGCCTCGTCTCCGCTCAGGAGTGCGGAGTGCTGCCACCCTGGACCGCTCCCGCCGGCGCACCGCAGTTCTCACCTCAGCAGACGCAGTGGCTGTACCAATTCCAAATGGACCA
The DNA here is from genome assembly GCA_036561225.1 of Terriglobales bacterium. Lineage (GTDB taxonomy): Bacteria > Acidobacteriota > Terriglobia > Terriglobales > SCQP01 > SCQP01. Next base: position 12,103 of record DATBPS010000274.1, on the reverse strand, counting down.
GTTCATGGGCGGCTTGGCGACCGTGGACGACGCCACCCTGACCGCCGAATTGCAGCACGTTCTGGCCCGGCTTCTGCAGCATGTGCCGGTACTCTCGCCCGCTCCGCAGGTGCATTTGTTGCAGGAAGATTTCACCGACGCCGAGACCTACGCCTCGGGCCAGATCTTCATCAGCCGCGCCCTGATCCGCAGCCTGCACAGCGAGGGCGAGCTGGCGGCCATTCTCGCCCACGAGTTGGGTCACTACTACGCCGGCCAGCCGGCGATACAGTTTGCGGCGGACTTTGACAAAGTGCTGAACCACCAGCCTCCGGCCGCCGGGCAGGCGGAGTTTGACACCCAGCTCAACCGCTGGGAGACGTGGCGCGAAGCCCATTTGCGCGATGGCGGCAGCAAGGGCGAAGACAGCCTGCAGCAGCAGGCCGATGAAGCGGGCATGGAGATTCTGCGCCGCTCCGGCTATGACAGCCACGCCATGGCCAACGCCTTTGACCGCATCGCCGGCACTCAGGGGAACACCGGAAACTGGTTCAGTTCCTGGCTGGGGCTGAATGCCCCGGACGTGGCGCGGCTGCGCCATATCGAGCAAGCAGAGTCCACTCTGCCCGCCTGCCCCCGGCAGCCTCCGCTGCTGGCGCCCGCGGCGTTTACCCGGTGGCAGGCATCGCTGGACGCCTATACCGCGCCCCCCCACGTGGCCCGTCTGCCTGGTCTCATCACGCAGACCAGCCTCGATCCACTGCGCAGCCACTTCAACCAGTTGCGCTTCAGCCGCGACGGACGTTACCTGCTGGCGGTGGGGGCTGACGATGCCTGGGTGCTGACCGTCGAACCGATGGCGTTGCTGGGCCACATCGAAGCCACCGGCATCCTTTCCGCCCATTTCAATCCGGAAAACACCGCCGTGGTGCTGGCCACCGGCGATGGCCGGCTGGAGCGTTGGAATATCGCGTCGCGTGCGCTGGATTTTGTGCGGCAGGTGACCGCGCCGGTACCGGGATGCCGGGGTGCCATGTCGGACACCGAAGGCGAGCAGATGGTTTGCGTGCGTCCGGATTTTGCCATCCAGGTGCTGGATGCCAGCACGGGTGCGGTCCGCTTCCAGCACAAAGCCCCGGACGCGGCGGAATTCGGCTGGGTGTCGCAATCCTTCCAGATCGCCACCGCTCCCGACGGCCGCCTCTTCGTATTCAGAGGCGGCGATCAACTGCTGGCGCTGGACCTGTCCAGCGATGCCGCGATCCACCTTTCCGGCGACACCAGGGACCTGCTGGGCAATAAGTTCGTCCTGGGTTACGACGGCGAAGCCATGGCGATGGGCGACGACAAGAGCTATGACTGGAAGCGGCTCAACCTGGTCTCCGGCAAAGTGGAAGGCTCCTGGAAGCTGAGCGGCAGCAGCTACTCCCTGCCGGCCAGCGGTTCGCTGCTCATCGCCCGACCCTATTTCCATAACGCCGCCGCCGTGATTGACCCGGCCATCGGCAAGGTGCTGGCTGTCACCGCCACCGAGGATCTGGACGCCTACGGCAACCTGATCGCCGGCGAGAGCGCGCGCGGGATGCTGGTGCTGGTGCGTGTGGATCCGCTCCGCCCGGGTCAGGAGACGCCGGTGGCCCATCTCGAGTTGCCGCGGCCACAGCTGCAGTCGGTCATTGCCGCCGAGGCATCGTCCGATTTGCGTTATTTGGCGGTGTCGCAAGCCCACCGCGGCGCGCTCTGGGACCTGAGCCGTCCGCAGTTGCCCCCCCTCATGCTCGAAGGGTTCGATCAGGCCTGGTTCACACCCGGGCACTTGTGGCTGCATGATGTGCGCGCGCCCAATGTGTCGGCTTCCATACCCAAGCTGGGCTACTACGCGATTCAAAATGAAGTGGACTTCGATCTGGCCACCGGCAAGCGAACCAGCCGCAAGCTGGGCGTCGGCAGGATGGAGCGGCCCGAGCGTTCGCAAATTGTTTCCGTCAGCTTGAAAGATGACACGATCCAGGTCGAGGACCTGGCGACGGGCAAGCCCCTATGGAACCGCAAGCTGCGATGGGATACCAGCGGCGCTTTCATGGTGCAGCCCGGAATCAATGAGCAGAGCTCACTGCTGGCCTTCTGGCTGGGCGATAACTCCTGGACGTCCGAACCCATGGACAAGGCGGCGCGCCAGGCCATTGACGACGCCCCGGACCACCGCGGCGCGTTCTGGTATGAAATCGTGAACGCTCAAACCGGCGCGTATGAACGCAGCATGGTGCTTTCCCCTTCACCCATTCCCAACCCCACCCGTGCCTACCTGCTCGACGGCGATCTGTACCTGCCGTCGGTGGATGATGATCGAGTGATCGGCTACAAAGTTTCGACCGGCAAGCCGGTCGGTATTTGGGACGGCGAACCGATGGACTATAGCGCCGCCGCCCATGGCTTCGCTTTGCTGCGTACCCACTTTACCCTTGGCTTTTACCCCGCCGAAGCCGCCCAGCCCCGAATTGAGTGGCAGTTCCCCGAGCGCGTCACATTCGCTCAGTTCAGCGCCGATGGTCAACGCCTGCTGGTGGTGACCCGCGACCAGACGGCCTACGTGCTGGCGGTTCCTGCGCCGCCGGGGACCCCTGCCCCAAGCGGCCGAAATCCGCTATAATAGGAATTCCTGTCATGAAGCCGACTATTCATCCCGCCTACAACGCTGTGAAGGTGGTCTGCGCCTGTGGCCACAGCTTCGCCACCCGCTCGACGCACAAGGGCGACATCCACGTGGAAATCTGCTCGAACTGCCACCCCTTCTATACCGGCAAGCAGAAACTTGTGGACACCGCCGGCCGCATCGAACGGTTCCAGAAGAAATACGGTCGCACCACCGCCCTATAGTCGCACCGCCCTGTAGGGGTGCCACTCAACACTCAATTACCGCTGCAGCAAACCGGGGGAAAGTTCTGTCCGGGCGGGGCGGTCGTCGGGGGCTTCTGCACGGGCGGGCCGGTGGGCGCCTGCTGGGGCGGGGGCATCGGGCCGGGGTTGAGCGTGGGCGCGGCGGCATCGCCGGGACGGCGGAGCGTGGGCGCGGGCTGACTGGCTTCCACCGCGCGCTGGGTGGCGCGCTGCTGCTGTTGCTGTGCGCCCGCTTCCAGGGCGGGATCAGGCTGGGTGTCCACGATCTTTTGGCCGTCGGCCTTGTAGATGGTCACCTGCAACACGCGGCCATTGTACATACGCACAAAGGTTGTGTCCGCCGGCGGAGCGCCGTATATCCAGTCCTCGACCTGGCGACCCTGCTCGTCGGTTTCGCCGCTCTTGTTGCCTGTCCGGCCCAGCGCCGCCACCACCATTTCGGTGGTCATCCCGACCAGCACCGTGTGGTCGTTGATGGCCGTCTTCACGCTGGGCGGCAGAGGTTGCACCATGACCGTCGCCTTGGCGGGCGGATCCCAGTCAATCAAACTGGAGAGATCATGCTTCACCTGCTCCGGCGTCAGCGAGGGCACGCCGTGCTCGTAGTGGAGGGTGATGATCGCCCCATGCGGACCGATCTTTTCGTTCGAGGTCACCACCGGCTGGGCTGAGCCGCCCATGCCCAGCGAAATGTGGTCGTACCAGTGCGTCTTGTGCGGGCCGCCGTTGATCTGGAAGACGATCTTGTCGTCCGTAAACTCGATGCCGGTCACCGCCACCCGGTCGCCGACACGGGCCGAGTCGGAGCTTTGCAACTGCTCCTGCACGTGGTCGGGGTTTAGGATCTGACCCGCGGGGTCGATCTCGATGCCTTTCTTGTCTGTCGGCAAGGCGTGGCGGGCGATGCCCACCTCGGCCACCAGGGCCTGAATGATGGCGATGCGTTGTGCCGCGGTCAGCCGGGGTTGGGAGGCCGCCAGGCGCGGCGCCAGCGGCGCCAGCATGACGACAGCGGCAACAGCGGCGCAGCTCGCACTCCAGCGCGCTCCCATGTGCTGATTATATGACGATCCCGGACTAGGGGTGCGCCAGCGGGGGCAGCTCGACCGTCAGGCGGTTGTAGACGTGGGCCTTGCTCCACCCCGCTTTTTCAGCGATCTCGCGTGCCTGCTGCGTCGCCTGGCCCTTGTGCTCGGCGTTGTGCACCGTGCCCTCCAGGGTAAGGTTGCCGTCGGCGATCTTGCACTCCACCGCGTCGCCGGTGAAGGGGGCGGCGGCAAAGCGGGCCTGCAGTTCCTTTTCCAGCTCGCTGGCGGTCTTGGGTGCGGATGCCTTCGCGGCCGGCTTCTCCGCCGTGGCGGCGGCCGGATGATGGGCGGCGTGTGCGGACGAATGCGGGGCGGCGGGCGTCTGTGCAACCAGCATCAGGCCCAGGAGGGCGGCGGGAACCAACATACTCCGATACTACAATAGCGATATGGAATGGGATCTGTTGATCGTCGGCGCCGGCCCCACCGGGCTGGCCTGCGCCATCGCCGCCGCCCAGCACGGGCTGCGGGCGGTGGTGATCGAAAAGGGCTGCCTGGTGAACTCGATCTTCAACTACCCCACCAACATGGTGTTTTTCACCACCAGCGAGCTGCTGGAGATTGGCGGCATTCCCTTTCCCAGCTCCCTGGCCAAGCCCACGCGCCTCGAAGCGCTCGCCTATTACCGCCGCGCCGCCCAGCACTTCGCCCTCGATGTGCGCCAGTACGAGAAAGTGGAGTCCATCTCCGCCCCGCGTCCGGAGAGGCCGGGTTTTCAGGTCACCACCAGCGCGGGCACATACCAGGCGGCGGCGGTGGTGATCGCCACCGGCTACTACGACCTGCCCAACTCGCTGGGCATTCCCGGCGAAGACCTGCCCCACGTCTTTCATTACTTCCGTGAAGCCCACCCCTTCGCCGGCCAGAGAGTGGTGATCATTGGAGGAAAAAACTTTGCCGTGGAGACGGCGCTCGACCTCTATCGCCACGGCGCCCATGTGACGCTGGTGCATCGGCGCGCCGAGCTGGGGGCGAGCATCAAGTACTGGGTCAAGCCGGATATTGAAAACCGCCTTAAGGCGGGCGAGATCGCCGCGCGTTTCTCCACCCAGGTGCGCGAGATCCTGCCGGGCAAGGTGCGGCTGACCGGGCCGGAGGGCGAGAGCGAGATGGCGGCGGATTTCGTCTTCGCGTTGACCGGCTACCACCCCGACTTCGATTTTCTGCGCCGCGCCGGGGTCGCCCTCGACGCCCAGCAGCGGCCGGTGTGCGATCCCGCCAGTTATGAAACCAATGTCCCCGGGCTGTACCTGGGCGGCGTGGTGGTGGCGGGCCGCAACACCTCGGAGATCTTCATTGAGAATGGGCGCTTCCACGGCGAGGTGATCGTGGCCCACCGGCTGGCCCAGCGCGCGGCGCTGGATCTCGTCTGACCGGGTCAGTGAGTGAGTCACTATGCACCTGGAGCCCATCCTGATGCTGGAGACCAGCGTCGATGACTGCAACCCGCAGGTGATCGGCTATGTCCTCGAACGCGCCCTGGAGATGGGGGCGCTCGACGCCTACACCACGCCGGTGCAGATGAAGAAGAGCCGCCCCGGGGTGGTCATCACCCTCCTCGCCCGGCCCGCCGACCGCGACGCCCTGGCCGGTCTGCTGCTGCGCGAAACCACCACCCTGGGGGTGCGGGTGCAGGCCTGTGAGCGGCTGGTGCTGGAGCGCCGGATGGAGACGGTGGAGACGCCTTACGGCCCCATCGCGGTCAAAGTGGCCGGCGAAAAAGCCACGCCCGAGTACGAAGATTGCCGCCAGGCCGCGCTTCGCCATCAAACCCCGCTGGCGGAGGTGGAAGCGGCCGCGCGCGCCGCTTTTTCCGGTTTCAAACGCGCACGGCCGTGAGATACTTCATCTCTACTTCCTGTCTCCCCCCCCAGTCAGGATTGCGCCGCATGGATTTTAGAACTCTCCTGGTAGCCGACTACGTCGTCCAGGTCTGCTGCGCGCTGGGGCTGTTACTCATGAGCCGCAGCGTGGCGGGACTGCGCGGCCTGCGCTGGTTCGCCTGGGCCTACGTCGCCGTGACCGCCGGGCTGGTGCTGGTCAGCTGGCCGGAGGCGGCGCGCATCCTGCTGCTGCTGTGGATCGGCCGCCTGCTGGTGCTGCTGGGCGCGGTGCTGATGTCGCAGGGGATCGCCGAGTTCGCCGTGGCCAACGCCAGCGTGCTGGGGTGGGGCGGCTCGCTGCTGGCGCTGTTCGCGCCGCTCGAACTCTACGCCCTGGTCTATCGTCCGCAGCTGGCGGTGGCCATCTTCGCCATCGCGTTTGCCGCCCAGATGCTGGTCTGCGTGCTGGTCTTGCTGGCCCATCAGGCGCCGGGGGAGCGCGCCGCCAGCCGCACCATGGCGGCCATCCTGGCGGCGGTGGCGGGGCTGTGCGTGGCCCGCGCCATGCTGGCGCCGCTGCGGGTCAACCTGGACAATTTCGATGGCACCACCATGGGCCTGGGACTGGCCTTCAGCTACCTGGTGCTGAGCGCCATCATGGCCTTCGGCTTTGTCTGGATGATGACCGCGCGGCTGCGCAACCAACTGGAGATGCAGGCCCGCACCGACGCGCTCACCGGCGTGCTCAACCGCCGCGCCCTGGAAGCCAGCGCGGTGCGCGAGCTGGCCGCCTGTCAGCGCCGGCAGTCACCGCTGGCGGTGCTGGCCATTGATCTCGATCACTTCAAGTTCCTCAACGACGCCTACGGCCACGCCGCCGGCGACATCGCCCTCTCCGCCACCGCCGGGCTGCTGGTGCAGTGCCTGCGCAGCACCGACCTGCTGGCGCGTTTCGGGGGCGAGGAGTTCGTCGCCGTGCTGCCCGACCGCGACGGCATGCGCGCCAGCCTGATCGCCGAGCGCCTGCGCAGCCGCCTGGAAGAGATGCGGGTCGAGTACGAAGGCCAGCAGTTGGCGCTGACCGGCAGCTTTGGCGTGGCGGTGGCCGCCCCCGGCGATACCTGGAGCGCGGTGCTGCGCCGCGCCGACCGCGCCCTCTACGAGGCCAAGCGCACCGGCCGCAACTGCATCCGCGGCGAAAGCAGCGTGCTGCGCCCGGTCGTCCCCCGCTCCACCAGCCGCGGCGTGGTGTTCAATTAGTCGATCGCGGGCGCCCGGCTTCGCCGCCCGCTCTCCCGACCTGCCGGTGACGCTGCGCCGGGGGCCCCTCCGCCCCGGCTCCGCATCTGCGGAACATCAGGCGGGGCATCGCGCCAAGCTCTCCGGCGGTCGCGCCCGGCAACGCCCGTCGCGGCAGCTCGGAGGCGCCCTGAGCAGAGCGGGCGCCCGCTGCCGGGGAGCGAAGCCACGGCGCTGAGCGACCGTAGGGAGCGACCCAAGTCAGGGGTGGAGTATCCACCAAGTTTTCTAGCTGACGACTTCAACCGCCTGCTTGGCCACCGGCGCCTTCTTGCGCCCCAGGAAGGCTTGCAGGCGGTCCATGTAGACATAGACGACGGGGATGATGTACAGCGTCAGCACCTGGGAGAGCATCAGGCCGCCGACCACGGCCAGACCCAGCGGGCGGCGGCTTTCCGCGCCCGAGCCCGTGCCGATGGCGATGGGCAGCGTGCCCACCAGGGCGCAGAAGGTGGTCATCATGATGGGGCGGAAGCGCACCAGCGCGCCCAGATAGATGGCGTCCTTGGCCGCGGAGTGGGTGTCGCGCTCGGCCTGCTGGGCGAAGTCAATCATCATGATGGCGTTCTTCTTGACAATGCCGATCAGCATGATGATGCCCACGATGGAGTAGATGTTGAGGTCCACGTGGAAATACCACAGCGTCAGCAGCGCCCCGCAGGCGGCCGCCGGCAGGCCGGAGAGAATCGTCAGCGGGTGGATGAAGCTCTCGTAGAGCATGCCCAGCACGATGTAGATCACCAGCAGCGCCATCACCAGCAGCATCCCCATGCCCTGCATCGAGGACTGGAAGACCTGGGCGGTGCCCTGCAGCACGGTGGTGATGGTGGGCGGCAGCATCTGCTGCGCCGCCTGCTGGATCTCGGCCACCGCCGGTCCCAGTGACGATCCCAGTTTGAGGTCGAACGAGATGGTCACCGCCGGGAATTGCCCGATGTGGTTGACCTGCAGCGGGCCGAGGTCCTGACGGAAGGCGGTTACCGCGCTCAGCGGCACCATCTGCCCGGAGGCGGAGTGCACGTAGAGGTCGTTGAGGGTGGCGGGGTTGAGCTGGAACTGGGGCTGCAGTTCCGTGATGACGTAGTACTCGTCATCGGGGGCGTAGATGAGCGACATCCGCCGCTGGCCGTAGGCGGTGTAGAGCGCATCCTCGATGGCGGCGGCGCTGACCCCCAGGCTGGAGGCCTTGTCGCGGTCAATCTCGACGTTGACCTGGGGGTTCGACAACTGCATGTCGGTGTTGACGTCCTTCAGGTCGGGGAAAGTGGTGAGCTTCTGGGCCAGAATCGGCGCCCAGTGGTACAACTCGTCGGGATCACTGCCCTGCAGCGCCACCTGGTAGAGGCTCTTGGTGCTGTGGGCGCCGATGCGGATGGGCGGCGGGTTCTGCAGGAACACCTGCACGCCGGGAATCTTGGCCAGCTCCGGGCGCACGGCGTCAATGATTTCGTCGGCGCTGCGGTGGCGCTGGTCGCGCGGTTTGAGGTGATCGTACACGGAGCCGGTGTTGCCGCCGGCAAAGGCCATGGCCGCCTGCGTCTCCGGCAGGCTGTCCATCACCTTCATCACCGCCAGCTGATGGGCGCGCAGCTCCGGCCAGGGAATGCCCTGGGCCGCCTGCATCTGCGCCACCACCTCGTCCATGTCCTGATCAGGCAGGAAGCCGGTGGGCAGAATGAGGAACAGCTTGACCGTCAGCGCCAGCACCGCCACCGCGGCGGTCATGGTCCAGAGCGGATGGCGCAGCACGAACTTCAGCGTGCGCTCGTAGATGCGGTACATCCACTGGAATCCGCCCTCCAGCGCCCGGTACATCAACCCGTGCTGGCGGTGGCCCTCGGGCTTGAGGAAGCGGCTGCACAGCATCGGCGTCAGGGTGATGGAGACGAAGCCGCTGACCAGAATCGCCGCCCCGATGGTGACCGCGAACTCGTGCAGCAGCCGCCCCAGCACCCCGCCCATGAACAGGAAGGGGATGAACACCGCCGACAGCGACAGCGTCATGGACAGAATGGTGAAGCTGATCTCCTTGGAGCCGTCAAAGGCCGCCTGCAGAACCGGCTTGCCCATCTCCATGTGGCGGACGATGTTCTCCAGCATGACGATGGCGTCGTCCACCACGAAGCCCACCGACAGCGTCAACGCCAGCAGCGACAGGTTGTCGAGGCTGTAGTCGAGCATGTACATCACCGCGAAGGTGCCGACGATGGTGAACGGCAGCGCCAGGCTGGGGATCAGGGTGGCGGAGAAGTTCTTCAGGAAAAGGAAGATGACCAGCACCACCAGCGCCATGGCCAGCAGCAGGGTGAACTGGACATCGTTGACCGAGGCGCGCACCGGAATGGACTTGTCGTACTCGACCTGCAGATGGATGGCGGGGGGCAGCGAGCGCTGCAATCCCGGCATCATCGCCCGGATGCGGTCCACCACCTGGATGGTGTTCGATCCCGGCTGCTTCATGATGCGCAGCAGCACCGCCGGATTGCCGTTCACCCAGCTCTCGTTCTTGTCGTTCTCGACCCCGTCCACCACGTCGGCGATGTCCTGCAGCCGCACCGGCGCGCCGTCGTGCACCGCGACGATCAGGCTGCGGTAGGCGGTGGCGCTGGTCAGTTGACCGGTGGCCTGGACGGTGTAGGCCTTGTCACGCCCGTAGAGGGTGCCCGAAGGCAGATTGACGTTGCCGTTCTTGATCGCCTCCTCCACCTGGTCCACGCCCACCCCGCGCGCCGCCATGGCCAGCGGGTTGAGCTTCACCCGCACCGCGTACTTCTGCGCCCCCATCACCCCCACCTGGGCCACGCCCTCGACCATGGAGAGCTGCTGGCCCACCAGGTCTTCGGCGTAATGATCCACGGTGCGCAACGGCAGGGTGGTCGAACTCAGGGCAAGGTTCAGGACCGAGCTGTCGGCCGGGTTGACCTTGTGGAAGGTGGGCGGCGACGGCATGCCCGGGGGCAGTTGCCCGGAGGCGGAAGCGATGGCCGTCTGCACGTCCCCGGCGGCGCCATCAATGTTGCGGTTGAGGTCAAACTCCAGCGAGATCGAGGTGGAACCCTGCGAGCTGCTGGAGCTCATCTCGCTCAGGCCGGGGATGGCGGAGAACTGCTTTTCGAGCGGCGTGGCCACCGACGAGGCCATCGTCTGGGCGCTGGCGCCGGGCAGATTGGCGTTGACCTGGATGGTGGGGAAGTCCACATTGGGCAGGTCGCTGACCGGCAACTGGCGATAGGAGGCGATACCGAACACCAGCAGCGCCAGCATCAGCAGGGCCGTCGCAATCGGGCGGCGAATGAACAATCCGGCGAGATTCATGGCTGCCTCCGCTGCCTACTTTTCGGCCTCAATCGCCCCGTTGGTGCCGCCCACTCCAACCGGCGGCTTGATCGCCACCTTGGCGCCCGGGAACAGCGCCAACTGTCCGTCCACCACCACCGTGTCCCCCGCCGCCACGCCCTCGGTGATGACCGTAATGCCGTTCACCGTGGTCGAGGTCTTGACGGTGTGGTTCTCCACCGTGCTTTGCGGCGTGACGACGTACACAAACTGATTATCCTGACCCGTCTGCACCGCGCTCGACGGCACCACCACCGCCCCCGTCTGGATGCCCAGGGTGACTTTGGTGTTGACATACTCACCCGGCCACAGCCGTTCGGCGGTGTTTTCGAAGGTGGCCATCAGTTGGATGGTGCCGGTGGTGGTATCAATGGCGTTGTTGATGAACGACAGATGCCCGGTCTCATCGCCGGCATCGCCCTGCGCCAGCGCGTGCACTTCCAGGGGATGCGCGCCGTTGAGCTGCTTCAACTGTTGCAGGTACTGCTCGGGCACGGAGAAGGCCACATAGATGGGCTTGATTTGATTGATGGTCACCAGCACCGTCTGGTTGGGCTGCACGGTGTTGCCGGCCTGCACCAAAAGGCTGCCGGTGCGGCCGTCAATCGGGGAAGTGATGGTGCAATAGCTGAGCTGCAGCTTGGCCTGCTCGACGGCGGCGCGATCGGCGCTCACCACCGAGTGCGAAGCCGAGGCCGCCGACTGCATCTGATCGTTCTGCTCGGCGGAAACGATCCCCTGTTTGGCCAGGTCGGCGTAGCGCCCGGCCTCGGTTTTGTTGTGGCTGTCGGTGGCCAGGTCACGCGCCAGGTTGGCTTCGGCCTGGGCGAGGGCAGCCTCGAACGGCGAGGGATCAATCTTGAACAGCTCCTGTCCCTTGTGGACCTCGTCGCCCTGATGGAACTCGACCTCCTGCAGTTGGCCGCCGACCAGTGTCTTCACCGTCACGGTGGCTACCGCCTGCACCGCGCCAATCGCCTGCAGATTGGTGGGCACGTTTTCTACCTTGGCCTTGGCCACGGTGACCGACACCGGCGGCAGCGCCGCCGCCTTGGGCTGCGCCTGTTTGCAGCCGCCCAGCAGGGCGGCCAGAATTCCTACCGCCAGCGATAAACGAGTCGAAGAAGTCATAGCGCAAAGCATCCGCGCCGGCCGCCGTCCACACATCCCGAGCCGCGCAGTTCTGACTTCATATTGTATATTGCCCGCCCCCCGTTTCCCACCCGCCGCGCGCCGCCGCACACCGTCGCCGACACGCGTTATGAAGGCTTCGTCCGTTGGGATCGCCGGTCAACCGCGAAGGGCCCTGATTCCGACGGGTGCAACTGCAGGCTGCGCACACGCCTGTGAACTTCGAGATCAGTCGTGCCGCGCGGAGAATCTGTCAGACACGAGATCCACAGGGCGAGGAAGAAATGGTAGGCACGAGCGGATTCGAACCGCTGACCTCTACCGTGTCAAGGTAGCGCTCTAACCAACTGAGCTACGGGCCTACTGCTGTGGAATCATTCAGTTAGGCAAAGTCGATTGTAACCCGCGTCCAGGTTGGTGCACAAATTGGTGCACACCTGTCTGAATTTCTTGTGTTGCCACCCCGGCCAAAGCTTGCCGCTGCGCTTCCGGGCGAATATGGCCGTAACGCTTGATCATTCTGACCGCTGTGCTGGCAGACCATCCGAG
>DATBPS010000273.1:0-1575 GCA_036561225.1 Terriglobales bacterium | reverse complement strand
GCTGATCCTGAAGGCCGTTTCGCTGGGGGCGCTGCACGGCTACGGCGTGCTGCTGCGCATCCAGCAGATCTCTGGCCAGGCGCTGCTGATCGAACAGGGGGCGCTGTATCCGGCGTTGATCCGGCTCACCCGCGGCGGGCTTTTGAAGGCGCGGTGGGGGGTGAGCAGCAACAACCGCCGGGCCAAATTTTATGAGTTGACGACCGCCGGGCAGCGGCGTCTTCAGAGCCAGACCGAGGGCTGGGAACGGCTGGTGGCGGCCATGGGCGCGGCGCTCGGCGCGCGCCCGGAGGAAGTATGAAGCGGCAGGTGCGCGAGTTCAGCGAAGAAGCCGAGCTGCACCTGAGCGAGCGGGCGGCGGAGCTGGAGCGCGGCGGGATGGACCCGGCGGGAGCGCGGCGGCAGGCGCGGATCGAGTTCGGGAACCTCGACAACTACACCGAACAGGCGCGCGAGGCGGCCGGTGGCGTCTGGCTGCGGGCGCTGGGGCGCGACCTCGCCTTTGGGCTGCGATTGCTGCGCAAATCGCCAGGGTTTACGCTGAGCGCGGTGCTGCTGCTGGCCATCGGGATCGGGGCCAACGCGGCCATGTTCAGCATGGTGGACTGGCTGCTGTTGCGGCCGATTCCGGCGGTGCAGATGCCGGGCGAGCTGGTCTATGTGGTGGCGGACCGCACGGACGGGGGCCACAGCAACGGATTCTCGTACCCGAACTTCGAGGACATCCGGCGGGAGAGCGGGGCGGTGTTTTCCGAGGTGGCGGCGGTGATCCCGTTCGAGATGGACGGGCTCTCGGTGGACGGGGAAACCATTCCGTTCTGGCCGGCACACGTATCGGGAAACTATTTTGCGCTGGCGGGGGTGCGGCCGGCGCTGGGGCGGTTTTTTGGCTCCGACGCGGCGGGGGAGGCAGCGGCGCCGGCGGAGTTGGTGCTGAGCTATGACTACTGGCGCACGCATTTCGGCGGACGGACGGAGGTGCTGGGCGAGCGGGTGACGGTGAACGGGCGGGCGGCCACCATTGTGGGCGTGGCGCCGCGCGGGTTTGTGGGGCTGACACCGATGCTGACCTTCGAGGGTTATGTGCCCTTTTCGCCGGACACGGCCGGAGAGCTGGGCAGCAGCACGGGAGACTTTTTTCACGACCGGACCGCCGGCACGGGGCTGATGATTCTGGCGCGGCGGCGGCCAGGGGTGAGCGTTGCGGCGGCGCAGCCGGTGTTGAGGGTGATCGCCCGGCGGCTGGCGGGGGAGTATCCCAAGGCGGCGCCTTGGCGATCGTTGACCGCCATTCAGTTGACCTCGGCGCCGCCGGGTGCGTCCATGGGGGAGGGCAATCCGCTGAAGACGGTGGCGGGGCTGTTTCTGGGGCTGGCGGGGATGGTGCTGCTGCTGGCCTGCGTAAACATCGCCAACCTGCTGCTGGCGCGCGCGGGCGGGCGGCGGCGCGAGCTGGCGCTGCGGGCGGCGCTGGGCGCGGGGCGGGGGCGGCTGCTGCGGCAGATGCTGGCCGAGAGCCTGCTGCTGTCGGCGCTGGGATGCGCCGGAGGGTTGCTGGTGGCGCTGGCCGCCTGC
>DATBPS010000272.1:0-7635 GCA_036561225.1 Terriglobales bacterium | reverse complement strand
ATCGAGATGGAGATACCCGAGATCAGCACGCTGGTGGACCTGGCCTGGGAGCGATGTCAGGGGTAAGGGGCGCCATCCTCGCGCCCAACTGGCTGGGCGATGCGGTAATGAGCCTGCCGGCGCTGGCTGCCCTGCGCGCCTCGACCGGCAGCCAACCGTGGACCGTGCTGGCGCGGCCGGCGGTGGCGGCGATCTACCGCATGGCGCCGCTGGGGATGGAAGTGACGCCGCTGCCGGCGAAGTTCCATCGTCTGCCGCGGCTGGGGGCGCGGGAGGTGATCCTGCTGCCCAACTCCTTTCACGCGGCGCTGTGGGGGCTGCGCCTCGGGGCGCGGCGGCGGGTGGGGTACGCGCGCGACGGGCGGGGATGGCTGCTCCACCCGGCCATACCTGTGCCGGCGCCCGGATCGTTGCCCGGGCACGAGTCGTTTTACTACCTGGAGCTTCTGCGGCGGGCAGGATACATTGACGCCTTGCCGGCCCAGCGGCCGGCGCCGAAACGCATCGCGCTGACCCCGCCGGCGGGGCTTGAGGGGCAGTGGCGGGAGCGGCTGGGAGCGGCGAGCGCGCCCCTGGTGGCCATTCATGCCGGCTCGGCGTTCGGCATGGCGAAGTGCTGGCTGCCGGACAGGTTTGCGGCGGTGGCGGGGGCGTTGAGCGCGGAGGGGGCGGTGGTGATGCTGATCGGCGCCCCCGGCGAACGGGAGCTGGCGCGGCAGGTGCGCATGCTGGCGCCGCATCCGGAGCAGATCAAGAACCTGGTGGGGGAGACATCGCTGGAGGACCTGGTGGCGCTGCTGCGCGTGGCCGACCTGCTGATTGCCAACGACAGCGGGCCGATGCACGTGGCGGGTGCGGTCGGGACCCCCGTGGTGGCGCTGTTCGGCCCCACCAACGAGAAGGAGACCTTTCCCATGGCGGATGCGGGCCAACTGCGCATCGTCAAAGCGCCCGGGATCGAGTGCAGCCCGTGCAAGCTGCGCACGTGCCCGATTGACCATCGCTGCATGGAGAACATCGCCGTGACGACGGTGCTGTCGGCGGCGCGCGCCGCGCTGGAGACGGCGCCGGGTAGGCGGAGGCGGCGATGAGCGGGACGACCCAGGACGCGATGCCGCTGGCGCGGCACGTGGTGCATGCCGGCTACGCCAGCATCGCGCTGGGGCTGTTTGGCGGGTTGTGGATGGTGGCGGCGCTGAACAGCGAAGGCTGGGTGTGGCTGGTGGCCTGCGTGCTGTTGCCGGCATCGCTCCTGGTGGTGCGCGGCGTGGGCCTGGTGTTGACCGGCCAGGCGCTGATCGCGGAAGATACGCCCCGCGGGCCGCGGCGCCTGCGCTGGATTTTTTTGCTGGAAGTGGGGGCGTTCGCGCTGGCGGCCAACCTGCTGGCGGCTTCCGGCGGGAACGCCTGGCTGGTCGCGGTGGTGGCGTTCCTGACGGCGGCGTTTCTGATACCCGTGGCGCGGGTATTGGAAGACCGGCTCTATATGATCACCGCCGGGACGCAGATCGTCTTGTGCGCGGTGGTGAGCCTGATCATGCGCGGCCGGATCGAGTTGGCGGATCCCATCTTTGGTCTGGTGATGGGGCTTTCGCTGTGGCTGACGGCGGTGGCGCTGCTGTTGCGCGGCCACCGCATCGCGGGCTTGCTTAAGACGCCGGGACCGTCAGCGGCTGCCAGTTGACGGCAACAGCCCCGCGCCAGTCAATGACGACGGCGGCGGAGTAGTCGGGCGCCACCGCGAAATCCGCGGTGTACCATGGGCGGCCGAGGGCCGTGAGGCGGGGGCCTGAGGGGGTGAACTCAACCTCAGGCTCATGCAGTCCGGTGAGGCCGCGGCCGTCGGCTTTCATCCACGCTTCCTTGATGGTCCACAGACGGCAGAAATGGCGCGCGTACTCCTCCGTCGGCTGGTGGTCGAGCCAGGCGCATTCGGCGGGGCTGAAGCAGCGGCGGGCGAGGCCGGACCAGTTGCGGGAGCGGACTTGGTACTCGATATCCACTCCAACTTCGGCGGTGGGATGCAGGCCGATCAGGCCCAGGCGATGGGAGTGGGACAGGTTGAAAAAGATGCCGCCCCCGGCGAGGCGGGGTTTGCCGCCCGGGGCGCGGGTGAAGCTGAGCTCGGCGGGCGACGTGGCGAGCCGCTGGGCGAGTAGCCAGCGGAGATGGGCATGGGCGGCGACGTAGCGCGCGCCGTGGGCAGGGTCGAGGAAGCGGTCGGCGCGGCGCAGCTCCGAGGGTGACAGCCAGGCCCGCCAGCCGGCACACCGCTCGGCGGAGGCGTCGAGCGGAAACCAATAGGCATCGAGCGGAGCGATCCCGGCGGGCGGGGCGGCCATGCTTCAATCTACACGCGGCAACCCGGAGACGCCAAACAGCCAGTGCGGGCGCCCGTTTCCGGGAGCGACGCCCGGCTGCAGCCCGACCACAGGGAGGGCGGCTCCAGCAAGAGGTGGCCGTGCCACACTGAAGGCGGTGGGCACCTCACGGCGACAGTTTTTGCGGATGGCGGCCGCCGCGGGCGGAGCGGCGTGGGCGGCGCGAATGGCGGCGGCGCAGGCCCCGGCCGCGCAGCCTCCGGCGACGCTGGATCCGGCTCAACTGCGGCAGTGGGTGGCGGAGCTGCCGCGACCGCCGGTGGCGCGGGCCGCGGCGGGCGCCCTGGACATCACGCTGGGGGCGACCGAGTGGCGTCTGCATCCCCAGTTGCCGCCGACCCGGATGTGGACCTACAACGGAAGCTTTCCCGGCCCGACGATCGAGGCACGGAGCGGGGAAGCGCTGACCATCCGCTGGCACAACCGGCTTCCGGCGCGGCATTTTCTTCCGGTGGACACTTCGCTGGCCGGCGCCGCACCCGGGCTGCCGGCAGTGCGCGCGGTGGCGCACGTGCATGGGGCGCGGGTGCCGGCCGCGAGCGACGGGTACCCGGAGCACTGGTCGGTCGCGGGCGAAACGCAGGAGTTTCACTATCCCAACCGCCAGGCGGCGGCCACGCTCTACTACCACGATCACGCCATGGGGCTGGGACGGCTGAACATCTATGCCGGGCTGAGCGGGATGTATCTCATCCGTGATGAGTCCGAAGCGGCGCTGGGGCTGCCCGCCGATGAAGCCGAGATGCCGCTGCTGTTGTGCGACCGCTGGCTGGACGCTCGAGGGCAACTGTTCTATCCGGTGAGCGGGATTGCGGGGCATCCGTGGGTGCCGGAGGTCGAGGGCAACTGCCTGCTGGTGAACGGGGCGCTGTGGCCGCGGTGGAGGGTCGAGGCGCGAGCCTATCGGCTGCGGCTGTGCAACGGCGCCAACACGCGCATCCTGCGCCTGGGGATGAGCGGCGGGCTGCGCCTGCATGTGATCGGCACCGGCCAGGGACTATTGCCCCACGCGGTCGAGGTGAGCGAGCTGACGCTGGCGCCCGGGGAGCGGGCGGATGTGGTGGTGGACTTCCGGCCTGTGGCGGGGGAGAAGGTGTACTTCAGCGACGCCGGGCGGGCGATGATGCGCGTGGAAGTAGCGGCAGCGACCTCCCGCGCCGCCTCGTGGCAACCGGCAAGATTAGCCGCGCCCCTGCCGGCCCTGCCCACACCTCTGCGGACGCGGCGTTTGACTTTGAACGAGTACGACGACCAGCACGGCGCCATGGCGATGATGCTGCTGGACGGCAAGCGCTGGGACGATGCCGTGAGCGAGGCCCCCCGGCTGGGCGACAGCGAGGTTTGGGAGTTGGTGAACCTGACCGGAGACACTCACCCCATTCATCTGCACGAGGTGCGGTTCCGCATCCTGGATCGCCGTCCCTTCGACGCAGAGCAGTACCTGCTGGACAAGACCATGCGCTATACGGCTGAGGCGCGGCCGCCCTCGGCCGAGGAGGATGGCTGGAAGGATACCGCCCGCTGCTATGCCGGGGAGGTGACCCGGATCGGGATTCATTTTGAGGGCTACCCCGGCCGCTATGTTTGGCACTGCCATTTGCTGGAACATGCGGACAACGCCATGATGCGTCCTTACGAAATCAGAGCCGCCAAGGCATAATGGCGGCATGGTTCGTCTTCTTCTTTCTCTGGCGCTGGTAGGAAGCGTAGCGGTGGGACAGCAGGCGAAGGCCGCCGCGCCACCGGGGCCGGCGGGCAAGCTGAAGCACATTGTTGTGATCTTTGAGGAAAACGTCTCGTTTGATCACTACTTTGGGACCTATCCACATGCGCTGAACCCTGCGGGCGAGCCGCGCTTTGTGGCGCTGCCGGGCACACCGGAGGTCGCCGGCTTGCGCGGCGACCTGCTCACTCGCAACGGGAATGCCACCAACGCGGAGAACGGCGGCAACGCCGCCAACCCCTTCCGGCTGGACCGTTCGCAGGCGGCCACCGCCGATCAGCACCACGACTACCGCGCCGAGCAGTTGGCGTTTGACCACGGCGAGATGGATCTGTTCCCGCGCTACACCGGGCGCAGCGGTCCGCCTCCGGGAGCAGCACCGGGGAAGGAGGGACTCGGGGTCCCGCGCCAATCAAATAATCCGCCGCTCGATAACCAGGGCCTGGTGATGGGCTACTACGACGGCAACACGGTGACGGCGCTGTGGAACTATGCCCAGCATTACGCCATGTCGGACCATTCCTTCGGGACCACGTTTGGCCCATCCACGGTGGGGGCGATCAACCTGGTCTCCGGGCAGACGAATGGAGTGACCGAAGTGATGGGGGGGCGCGGGACGCTGGTCGAAGGCGGAGGGGGATCAGTGACCGACATCGGCGACCCGAATCCGGTGCACGACATCTGCTCCAACAGCAATGGAGCGCGCATCGGGATGGGCGGGCCCAATATCGGCAACCTGCTGACCTCGGCGAAGGTAACTTGGGGATGGTTTCAGGGCGGCTTCGATGTGCAGGCGGTGAACCCGGACCGCTCGACCGGCTGCCTGCGCCAGCATTATTCAGAGATTGTGGGACGCAATGAGCGGGACTACGTGCCCCACCATGAACCGTTTCAGTACTACCTTTCCACCGCCAACCCCGAACATTTGCGGCCCACCTCGGTAGCCATGATCGGGCACGACGGCGACCGCGGGCGGCATCAGTACGACCTCGAGGATTTTTTCGCGGCGGTCAACGCCGGGAACTTTCCGGCGGTGAGCTTTCTCAAGGCGATGGCGTATCAGAATGGTCACGCCGGCAACTCCGATCCGACCGATGAGCAGCAGTTTCTGGTGCGGGTGGTGAATTTTCTGGAGCAGCGGCCGGAGTGGGATGCCACGGCGGTGATCATCGCCTATGACGACTCCGACGGCTGGTACGACCACCTGTCGAGCCCGATCGTCAACAGTTCGCGCAGCAGCCAGGATGCCTATACGTCGGAGGGCGTGTGCGGCGAAGGCGCGCCGCGACTGCCGGGCATTGACGCCGGCAATCTGCACGCTGAGGGGCGCTGCGGCTATGGCCCGCGGCTGCCGTTGCTGGTGATCTCCCCCTGGGCGCGGGCCAACTTTGTGGCCCACAACGTCACCGACCAGACCTCCATCCTGCGGTTGATTGAAGATACGTTTCTCGAGGGCCGACGCCTGGGGCAGGGTTCGTTCGACAGGCTTTCGGGTTCGCTCGATCCGTTGTTCGATTTCAGCGGCGCCAAGCCGCACAACACGCGGCGGCTGCGCCTGGATGCGGAGAGTGGCGAGATAATCGAGCCGAAATGACAGGATGGGCGCTCAAGACGGGGTTGGTGTTGGGGTTGTGCGCGCCATTGTGGGCGGCGCCCGGAGCCGGCTGGGCTGGGGCTTGTGGGGCCCCCAGCCCGGTCGAGCGACAAGCGGGTCGGGTGGCGAAGCCACTCGGGGTCCCGCGCCAAGCAAAGTGGGTAGTGGTGCGCAGCCCGCATTTCACCGTGCTCAGCGACGGCGGCGGCGGGGAGTCGCGGCATGTGGCGGGGCAACTGGAGCGCATGCGGGCGGTGTTCGGACAGATGTTTCCGGGCATGCCGCTCGACCCGGTGGCGCCGCTCGAAGTGGTGGCGGTGCGCAACAACAGGGAATTCCGGACGCTGGAACCGGCGGCGTATCTGGGCAAGGGGAAGACGGAACTGGCGGGTTATTTCCAGGGCGCGCCGGACCGCAACTACATCCTGCTGCGCCTGGACGCGCAGGCGAGCGAGGGTGCGTACAGCACCATCTACCACGAGTACACCCACCTGCTCACCTCGCGGCTGCCGGAGGAGCTGCCGGTGTGGCTGGGCGAGGGGCTGGCGGAGTTCTACGAGACCACCGTGATCACCGACCGCGAGGCGGAGATCGGCAGGCCGTCGCCGGAGCTGGTCAATTACCTGCGTCTGCGCCAGTTGATGCCGCTGAGCCGGCTGTTGGCCGTGGATGACAACTCGCCCTATTACCACGAGCAGGACAAGGCTTCAATCTTTTATGCCGAAGCCTGGGCGCTGACCGACATGATCATGGTCGGCGACGAGCAGCACCACACCCGCCGGCTGCCCGACTATCTCGAAAAGCTGCGCGGCGGCATGAACGCCGTGGATGCCGCGGCCGGCGCCTTGGGGCCATTGCCGGCCTTGCAGAAGCAGTTGGAGGAGTACATCCGCGGCTGGGCCTTCACCTATTTCCGCGTGAAGCTGCACGAGAAGGTGGACGAGGACGGCTATACGGTGACGCCGGCGACGGAGACCGCCGCCGAGGCGACCGAAGCCGATGTGCTGGCGCATGTGGAACGGTACCCGGACGCCGCCGCGCTGGCGCACACGGTGCTGGCCGCGGATCCGGGCAATGCCCGGGCGGCGGAGGCGCTGGGACTGGTCGCGCTGCGGCAGCATGATCTGGCAGCGGCTGCGCGGTGGTATGGCCAGGCGGTGGGGGCTGACGCGCAGGATTTTCTGGCGCAGTTCTCCTTCGGCGAGATCAGCTATCAGTTGCATGCGGACAATTTGGACGCGGCCACGGCGGCGGCGGCGGCGCACAGCCTGCGGCAGGCGATTGCCCTGCGTCCCGACTTTGCTCCCGCCTACGACCGGCTGGCCGTGGTGTACGCCACCCGCCGCGAGAACCTGTCTGAGGCGGAGTCGCTGGAGCGCAGCGCAGTGCGGCTGGACCCGCGCCAAATCGTCTACCGCTACAACCTGGCCTGGGTGCTGATCGCCAACGCCGACCCGGCCGCGGCGGTGACCGTGCTGGAGGCGGCGCAACCGCTGGCCGCGACCGATGCCGAGGTGCGCGACTGCCAGGACCGGCTGGCCACCGCCCGGCGACTGACGGAACAGAAGGCCATGGCCGACCAGGCGCTGCAGGAACAGCGCCAGCGCCCTCCCACCGCGGGTGCGGGCGCGCCTCCGGATGGAGGCGAAGAAGTGGTGTACGATGCCGCGCCCGCGGCCGGGACCGCCGCGCCTCCCAGCGGACCGAAGCAGCAGTTCGAGGGCGTGATTCAATCGGTGGCCTGCGGAATCGATTCCGCCTCGCGCTTTCAGTTGGCACTGGAACTCAAAACCGCCGCCGCGGTGGTTCACCTGCAGGCCCCGGACTACCTCAAGGTCGCCTTCCTGGCCGCCAACTTCACCCCCGCCGGCGTAATGAACCCCTGCCACGACCTCACCGGCCTGCACGCCGTCATTCACGCCGTCGGCGGCCAGATG
>DATBPS010000271.1:0-7349 GCA_036561225.1 Terriglobales bacterium | reverse complement strand
TTCACACCATGGGCGGCCGCATCACCAAGCTCAAGCCGGTCGGCGGCGCCTGCGCCGAAGCCGCCAGCGCTCTCGCGCTCGGCCTTAGCACCGCCCTCGGCATTCCCGTCTCCACCACCCACACCGTCGCCGGCGCCATCGTCGGCGTGGGCTCGGTGAACCGCCTCTCCGCCGTCCGCTGGGGCATTGCCCGCAACATCGTCTGGGCATGGGTGCTCACCATCCCCGCTGCCGCCATCGTCGCCGCCGGCTGCTGGTGGCTGCTGGGTGCAATTCCTGGTTTGGGTAGATAGGAGTACACTCAGGAGGATAGGAGGATGTAAGTGCCTACCCTCAACATCAAGGACGAGGAAGTCCGCCAACTTGCCCAGGAACTGGCCGCCCGCACCGGCCAGACCATGACCGCGGCGGTCAAGCAGGCGCTGCGCGAAAAACTGCAGCGGGAGCGAGGTCCTGACGCGGGGGCCGCGCGGTTGCCACTGAGGGCCAAGTCGGTGCGGAAAGCCGCGAAATTCACGCAGTGGCGGCCCGCCCCCGGCAAACGAAGAGGCGCGGACCCGACCGGGCTGGGGCTCCAGGGGTCCCCAGCCCGGTCGAGCGTCAAGCGGGTCGCGGGGCGAAGCCCCGCGGGGTCCCGCGCCAAGCAACGCTCCGCCGGGCTTTCTCCTGCCGCCGAGCGGGTACTGGCCAGAGCCAACCGACGGGCACAGACACCGCTGCTCGATACGCGCAGCGAAGACGAAATCCTGGGTTACGGCAAGAACGGGCTGCCCGAATGATGCTGGACAGCTCCGCCGTGATTGCCATACGCGGGGGTCGCGCCGTTTGCACTGTGGGCACAAGTCGGCGCGAAAAGGCCGCGAAATTCGGAACGGGCAAAGGCCGCAGTGCGGCCTTTGCGCCCCCGGCAAGCCCACGCAAACAAAAGAGGCGCGGCCCCAGCCGACCGGGGCTCTCGGGGGTCCCCGGCCGGCTGAGCGTAAGCGGGTCGCTCGGCGTAGCCGAGCGGGGCCCCGCGCCAGTCAATGTCCCATTTCGTCGCCGGGGAAAGGCTTCTGCCTGTCGCTCCGCTCGGCCGATCCCGTCGCGGCCGAGGGGAGCCGACCCTAGGGAGGCGTCGGGGGCGCTGCCCCCGGCAAAGACAGGCTGTGCCTGATTAGCGCCGCCTCCCCAGCGTAAAGCGAGCCAACTGGCGCAGGCGGTCGGCGGCGGGCCCCCAATCGGCCAGGGCGGCTTCGGCGGCGTCCACCAACCGTTGCGCCTCGACGGCGGCGGCGGCGCTGCCCATCGCCGCCGGATAAGTGGCTTTGGCCTGGGCGGCGTCCTTGCCCGCCGTTTTGCCCAACTCTTCCGAGCTGGCGGAGGCATCTAGCAGGTCGTCGGCGATTTGAAAGGCCAGCCCGGCGGCGCTGCCGTATTCGCCGAGTTGCTCCATCTGCCGCGGCGTGGCGCCCGCCGCCATGCCCCCCAGCAGGACGCTGGCGCGCAACAGCGCCGCCGTCTTGCGCTCATGAATCCAGCGCACCGCGGCCGCCGACGCGGCGGCCCCGGCCTCCAGGTCGCCCACCTGGCCGGCCACCATCCCCTGCGGCGTGCCCGCCGCCTGCGCCAACAAGCCCACCATCGCTCCGCCGCGCGGCGCGGCGGCCAGAATCTCAAACGCCCGCGTCTGCAGGGCGTCGCCCGCCAGAATCGCCATCGCCTCGCCGAAGACCTTATGACAGGTGGGCCGGCCGCGTCGCAGGTCGTCGTTGTCGAGCGCCGGCAGATCGTCGTGAATCAACGAATAGGTGTGCACCAGCTCCACCGCCAGGGCGGGGGTCCAGGCAGCCTCGCAGTCCTCACCCGCCACCGCCCGGGCGGCGGCGCGGCACAGCAGCGGGCGCAGCCGCTTGCCTCCGTTCAGCAGGCTGTGGCGTATGGCTTGATGGAGCCGCGCCGGAGGCTCCTCCGCCGCCGGCACCGCCCCCGCCAGCCGCGCCTCGACGCCGGCCCGCTCCGCCGCCTGCCAGTCAATATTTCCCCCCTCCACCACCATGGCAGTGTATCAAGCGAAAATCCTGGTAACTGTCGGCGGCGATGACAGTTTAAGAACTTGAGGCAACGACCCGATGAACTCCCTGCTTCGTGATCTCCGCCAGGCCCTCCGCGGACTGGGCCAGGCGCCCGCCTTCGCCGCCATCGCCATCCTCACCTTGGGGTTGGGCATCGGCGCCAACACCGCCATCTTCAGCGTGGTGGATGCGGTGCTGCTCCGGCCTCTGCCCTTTCCCCAGCCCGAACAGCTGATGTCGGTGCGCGAGAGCAGCCAACACTTCCCCAGCATGTCGGTGTCGTTTCCTGACTACCTCGATTGGATCAAAGACAACCACAGCTTCACCCTCCTCTCCGCCTATCGCGGCACCGGCGCCATCGTCACCCATGCCGGCCCGCCCGCGGTCATCAATGGCGAAGAAGCCACCTGGCAGTACTTCCCCGTGCTGGGGGTGCAGCCCGAACTGGGCCGCACTTACACCGCCGAGGAGGACAAGGTCGGCGCCCCCGACGTGGTCGTCATCTCCGATGCCCTGTGGCGCTCGCGCCTGCAGGCCGATCCCGGCGTCATCGGCAAACAGCTGGAGCTGGACTCCCGCCCGCGCACCATCGTGGGCGTGATGCCCCCCGGCTTCCCCGGCCTGTCCACCTCCAAATACGCTCCCCTGTTCTGGATTCCGCTGGGCGCCACCGCCACCAAGGATTCGGGCATGATGAACCGCGGCAGCCACCCCGGCCTCAACGGCCTGGGGCGGCTCAAACCCGGCGTCAGCATGCTCATGGCCCGCGCCGATCTCGACGGCATTGCCCGCAACCTGGCTCAGCAATATCCCAAGAGCAACACCGGCGAGGGCGCGGTGGTCGACACCTATCACGACCGCGTGGTGCGCAACGACGGCCCGGCGGCGCTGTGGACACTGCTCGGCGCGGTCAGCCTGGTGCTGCTCATCGCCTGTGCCAATGTCGCCAACCTGCTGCTGGCGCGCGCCGCCACCCGCCAGAAGCCCAACGCCATCCGCTCGGCGCTGGGCGCTTCGCGCTGGCGGCTGGTGCGCGAACACCTGTCCGAGAGTTTGTGTCTGGGGGTGGCGGGCAGCCTGCTCGGACTGGGGCTGGCGTGGGCGGCGATGCGCGCCGCCCCGGCGCTCTTGCCCCCCGAGTTGGGCATGAACCGTACCGATCAGATCGCCCTCGACTGGCGCGTGCTGGTATTCACCATCGCTCTGGCGCTGGCCACCACCATCATCTTCGGCTTCCTCCCCGCCTGGCACGCCAGCCGCACCCGCATCGGCGAGGTGCTCAAGGATGGCGGGCGCGAGTCCAGCGCCAGCCGCAGTGGCGGGCGGCTGCGCAATCTGCTGGTCGGCCTCGAGATGGCGCTGGCGCTGGTGTTGCTGGTCGGCGCCGGGCTGCTCATCCGCAGCCTGGTGCAACTGCAGCAGGTGAACCCCGGCTTTGATCCCAACGGCGTGCTTACCTTCGAACTCAGCTTGCCTACCAGCAAGTACCCCAAACAGGAGCAGACCCTCGCCTTTTATCGCCAGGCAGTCGAGAAGATCAGCCAACTGCCGGGCGTGAGCGCGGTGGGCACTGTGGACCCGCTCCCCTTCAACGGCAGCGACTGGGAGAACAGCTTCTACATCACCGCCCGCCCGCAGCCGGGGCCGGGCCAGATGCCCTCCACCAACTGGGCCATGGTCTCGGGCGACTACTTCCACGCCATGGGCATGCACCTGCTGCGCGGTCGCCTCTTCAATGAAAACGACACCCTCAAGGCGCCGCCGGTCGCCATCATTGATGAATCGTTCGCCAAGGCTTACTGGCCGGGCGCCGATCCCCTCGGCAACGCGCTCGGCCAGCAGATCACCTCCAATGGCCACGCCTGGACGGTGGTGGGCGTGGTGGCGCGCGTCCTCAACTACGGCCTCGACCAGTCCACCGAGATGGACAAACTGCCGGAAACCTTCGTCCCGCTGGCCCAACTCGCCTACAACATGAACGACAGTTACATCGCGCTCCGCACCGGCATGAGCGACCCCGTGCAAATGCGCGGTGCGGTGACCGCCGTGGTGCAGTCGCTCGACGCCGAACAGCCGCTCTACGACATGCTCAGCATGGACGCCCGCATCGGCCTGTCGCTGGCCCAGCGCCGTCTGACACTGTGGCTGATGATCGGTTTTGCCGGGGTGGCGTTGATTCTGGCGGCCATCGGCATCTACGGCGTGCTCAGCTACGCCGTCGCCCAGCGCACCCACGAGCTGGGACTGCGCATGGCGTTGGGCGCGGGACGTCCGCGGGTGCTGCGCCTGGTGCTGCGCCAGGGACTGACGCTGGCGCTGGCGGGTGCGGTCGCCGGCCTGGCCGTGGCCATGGTGCTGGGGCGGTGGGCCTCGTCGTTCCTGTTCGGCGTGAGTTGGCGTGACCCGCTCACCCTGGTGGCGGTTCCGCTGCTGTTGATCGCCATCGCCGCCCTCGCCTGCTACCTGCCCGCCCGCCGCGCCACGCGCGTGGACCCCATGATTGCCTTGCGCGGCGAATAGGTAAGCACCGGTCGGTATATGCTGGCAGCATGCTGCCGGCCCGTCGCCTCCGCCGTCCTCCGCTCTGGTCGGTATTGGCCGTCGCCATCCTGGCGCTGGGCATCGGCGCGGCCACGGCGCTGTTCAGCCTGGTCAACGCGGTGCTGCTGAGGCCGCTGCCCATTCCGCAAGCGCCAGCGGTGCTGGCGATCGGTGAAACCAGCCCCCAGGCGCCCGCACTGGCGGTATCGTTTCCCGACTTCCTCGACTGGCGGCAAGCCACCCACTCTTTTGCGGAGATGGCGGCTACCCGTCCGGCGGTCATGGCGCTCACCCACCTCGGCCCGCCCGCCATGCTCCCGGGCGAGCGTGTCACCGCCGGCTACTTCCCGCTGCTGGGCGCGCGCGCCCGCCTGGGCCGCGTGTTCACCGCCGCCGACGACGCCCCCGGCGCTCCGGCGGTGGCCGTGGTTTCATCCCGGTTCTTCGCGCAGCGGCTGGAGTCGGACCCCCACCGCCTGGGCACTCCGATTGACCTCGACGGCCAGCCACGCACCGTGATCGGCGTCATGCCCCCCGGTTTCCCCGGCTTTGGCCCCGCCGGCGCGGATACTCCTCAATACTGGACACCGCTCGGCCCCATGGCCGCCGCCGACCCCGGCCTGCGCCTGCGCAGCACCCACAGCGCCATCACCGTGCTGGCACGCCTGCGCCCCGGGGTCACGCTCGCACAAGGCCGTTCGGATCTCGCCGCCGTCGCCGACCACCTGGCGGCCGCCTATCCGGCCAGCAATACCGGCATCGGGATCAGTGCCGTGCCGCTGCTCACCGCGCTGACCGGCGATGCGCAGCCGGCCCTGTGGGGCCTGCTCGCGGCCGTGGGGCTGCTGTTGCTGTTGGCCTGTGCCAACGTCGCCAACCTGTTGCTGGCCCGCGCCACCACGCAGCGCACCCATGATGCCATCCGGCTGGCGCTCGGCGCCGCGCCCGCACGCCTGCTGCGCGACCGCTTGCGCGAGAGTCTGGGTCTGGGTCTGATCGCGGCGGCGCTGGGCGCCGGCCTCGCCTGGCTGCTGTTGCGCTCCGCCGCCGTCCTGCTGGCCGGCGTTCTGCCGCGTTCGGGCGGCCTCTCCCTCGACGGCACCGTGCTTCTCTTCGCCCTCGGCTGCGGTCTCGTCACCGCCCTGCTGTGCGGCCTGGCGCCGGCGCTGGCCGTACGTCGGGTGCAACCCGCCCAGGTACTCACTCTCTCCGCCGGCGGACGCATCGCCGGCCGCAGCCGCCTGCGCAATCTGCTGGTCGCCGGCCAAACCGGGCTGGCGCTGCTGCTGCTGATCGGCGCCGGTCTGCTGCTGCGCAGCCTGGCCGGTCTCGAAGCCGTCAACCCCGGCTTCAATCCCCACGGCTCGTGGAGCTTCATCGTCGGCCTGCCCGAGGCCAACTACCCCACCCGCGCCGCGCAACTGGAGTTTTTCCGTCAGGCGGAGCAGCGGCTGGCTAACCTCCCCGGCGTGAGCAGCGTGGGCGGCGCATTCCCCCTCCCCTTCACCTTCGGCGGCATTCCCCAGCCGGTGGCCATCACCGGCCGCCCCCAGCCGCCCCCCGGACGCGGCCCCACCGCCGACGTCTACAACCTGCGCGGCGACTACTTCGCCGCCATGGGCGTGCGCCTCCTCGCCGGCCGCGCCTTCACCGCCGAGGACAACACCGCCGGCGCTCCCGTGGCCATCGTGGATGACCGCTTCGTCGCTGATTTCTGGCCCGGCGCCGCGCCCGCCTCCGCCCTCGGACAACGCATCGCCACCGCCGGCGCCACGCGTGAAATTGTCGGCGTGGTCGCCCATGTTCACGAGGCCGCCCTCGACGGCGTCGCCGCGCCCCAGGCCTATGTGCCGCAGGACCAGTCGCCCGCCTTCTCCGCGGTGCTCTACTTCATCCTCCGCACCCCCCTCGCCCACCCCTCCGCCTTGCGCCCCGCCGCGGTCGCCGCCTTGGCCACCCTCGACCCCAACCAGCCGCTGACCGACGAGGCGGCCATGAGCGATCGCGTGGCGGCGACCCTGTCCCAACGCCGTCTCGCCTTCGACGTCCTCGCCTGGTTCGCCGCTCTGGCCCTGCTGCTCGCCGCCCTGGGCGTCTATGGAGTGCTCAGCTACACCGTCGCCCAGCGCACCCGTGAGTTGGGCCTGCGCATGGCGCTCGGCGCCGACCGCGGCCGTGTGCTGGCCCTCGTTCTCGGCCAGGGATTGAAACCGGTCTTCGCCGGCACGGTCGTCGGACTGGCGGCGGCCCTGCTGCTCGACCACCTCCTGTCGCGCTTCCTTTACGGCGTCGGCGGCCGCGATCCCCTCACCTTGCTCCTTGCCCCGCTGCTGCTCATCGCCGTGGCCGCCGCCGCCGCCTTCTGGCCCGCCCGCCGCGCCACCTGTGTAGACCCGCTCCTCGCCCTCCGCGCCGACCCCTAATCCCTAACCCCTAATCCCTGACCCCTGAATCCTGACCCCTGACCCCTAACCCCTGACCCTGAATCCTGACCCCTGAATCCTAACCCCCGCCCCCCCTGTTCTTGTATCCTGAGGCTGGAGCCTCATGGATTATCAGTTCCTGAACCGGATCGACTCCCCCGCCGATCTGAAGAAAGTTGCGCGCGCCGATCTGCCCCGGGTGGCCGAAGAGCTGCGCGACTACATGATCACCACCGTCAGCAAGGTGGGTGGCCATTTGGCCTCCAGCCTCGGCGCGGTCGAGCTTACGCTGGCGCTGCACTACACCTTCGACGCTCCCGCCGACAAAATC
>DATBPS010000270.1:0-3430 GCA_036561225.1 Terriglobales bacterium | reverse complement strand
CTGGGGCAGCCTGCTGGCGGGCACGCTGGCCGGGCATATCGGCGCGCCCCGCACCCTGATGCTCGACGGTGTGGCCTGCCTGCTGGGCGCGGGCTGGTTCGCCTGGAACCTGGACACGGTGCGCAACGCCATCCGGCCCATTTATCAGGATCTGGGGATCATTCCCGAAGCGCGCGCCGGCGTGCAGGCGGCGACGCTGCTCACTCCGCCGGAGGGTTAGCTGGCGGCGACCGGCTCGCAGTGCAGCGCCTCCAGCAGACGGGCGGTTTCCGCCAGCACCGCGGCGGCGCCGGAGACGGCGAAGGGCAGCTTGAGCGTGCCGTCGGGCGTGAAGTTGGCGCCCGGATGGGACTGAATCATCGCCGCGATGCGCTGTGGATCCACGCCCGCCTGCGGGGTAAACCGCAGCCATATCTGCTCCTTGCCGCCCGCGCCGCGGCGTTCCAGCGCGCGCAGTCCCAGGCCGCGGCACTGCAGCTTCAGCCGGGCATAGGCGAGCAGGTTTTCGACCGCGGCCGGAGGGGGGCCATACCGATCCCGCAACTCGCGCAGCACGTCGGCCTGGGCGGCGTCCGAGCCGGCTTCGGCCAGGCGCTTGTACATGCGCAGCCGCTGATTCTCTTCCGGCACGTACTCGGGCGGAATGCGGATATCGAGGCCCAGATGCAGCTGCACGTCAGCCGCTTCCTCGACCGCCTCGCCCTTGAGCTCGCGCACCGTCTGTTCCAGCATCTGCACGTAGAGGTCGAAACCCACCGCATCGAGGTTGCCGCTCTGCTCGCCGCCCAGCATGTTGCCGGCCCCGCGCAGTTCCAGGTCGAGAGCGGCGATTTTGAACCCGGCGCCCAGATCGCTGAACTCGCGCATGGCAGCCAGTCGCTTCCGCGCCACCGGCGTCAGCTCGACCTCGGGCGGGACCAGCAAGTAGGCGTAGGCGCGGCGGTTGGAGCGTCCCACCCGGCCGCGCAGCTGGTATAACTCGCTCAGCCCCAGGCGGTCGGCGCGGTTGATGAGCATGGTGTTGGCCAGCGGTATATCGAGGCCATTTTCAATGATCGTGGTGGAGAGCAGAATGTCGGCTTCGTGCTGCACAAACCGCAGCATGACCTTTTCCAGCTCATCCTCGGGCATCTGACCGTGACCGACGGCGATGCGCGCCTGCGGCACGAGCCGCTGCAGCAGCCCGGCTACATCCCAAATGCTGTCCACGCGATTGTGAACGAAATAGATCTGCCCTCCGCGCGCCAGCTCCTGTTCCAGGGCGGCGGCGATCAGGGTTTCGTTCCAGGCCGCCACCACGGTCTGAATCGCCAGGCGGTCGCGGGGCGGCGTCTCGATCACCGACATGTCGCGCAATCCGGCCAGCGACATGTTCAGAGTGCGCGGAATGGGCGTGGCCGACATGGCCAGCACATGAACTTCCTTCTTGAGTTGCTTCAGTTTCTCTTTGTGGCGCACCCCGAAGCGCTGCTCCTCATCCACCACCAACAGGCCCAGGTTGGCGAACTGCACGTCTTTGGAGAGCAGACGGTGGGTGCCGATGACGATGTCCACCTTGCCCGCGGCCAACTGCTCCAGTGTCTCCTTCTGCTGCGCCTTGGAGCGGAAGCGGCTGAGCATGGCGATGGTGACCGGAAAGGCACGGAAGCGCTGGCGGAACGTCTGCTCGTGCTGAAAGGCGAGGACGGTGGTGGGGGTGAGCACCGCCACCTGGCGCCCCTCGCTGACCAGCTTGAAAGCGGCCCTCATGGCCACCTCGGTCTTGCCGTAGCCGACATCGCCGATGATCAGCCGGTCCATGGGGCGGCTGCTCTCGAGGTCGCGGGTGACATCGGCGATGGCCTTGTCCTGATCCTCGGTTTCACTGTACGGGAAGGCGTCCTGAAACTCGCGCTGGAAGGGTCCATCCGGCGGGCAGGGAGGGATGCTGACCGACTGGCGGGCGGCGTAGAGCTTGAGCAGCTCATCGGCCATGTCGCGCATGGCGCGCTTGACGCGGGTCTTGCGCTGCGCCCATTGCAGGCCGCCGAGCCGGTCGAGCGGCGGCGTGACGCCGTCGGCGCCGCTCCCGGAGCGGTACTTCTGCACCAGGTCCATGCGCGTCAACGGCACATAGAGCTTGGCGCCGTCGGCATATTCCAGCATCATGAACTCGCCGCTGCGCTCGCCGGCGGTGGTGGCCTCGAAGTGGGTCAGGCCGGTGAAGCGGCCGATGCCATGCTCGATGTGGACCACGAAGTCGCCCGGCTTGAGGTCGCGAAAATCGCTGAGAAAGCTGGAAACATTCGTCCGGCGGGCGGGGGCGGCGGGGCGGGCGGCATCCTCCTGAAAGAGATCATTGGACCCGAAGATGGTCCATCCGGCTTCGGGCAGGCTGAAGCCGCGCTGCAGGGAGCCCTGGGCCAGGATCGCCGCCGAGCCGGAAGCGGTGAAGTAGGCCTTCTCCGACAGATAGTCCATGCCGGAACGAAGGGCGCGTGCGCCGAACTGAAATGGCAGCTTGTACTCGGTGAATAAATCGCCCAGCCGCTCGACTTCGCCCGGGTTGGCCCCCAGGAAGAGCAAGCGGTTGCCCAGGGTTAGCTGCTGTCGAGCCTCCTCCACCATCCGCGGCACCGCCCCCTGATAGCGCGCCGCCGGCCGGGAGGGCATATGAATATCCACCGCCGTCGGCAGGACTTGCGGCGCGACGCCCAATTCCATGGCTTCCACCGCCAAATCCAAATGCTCGATGCGCAACTCGCGCATTTCGATGGTGGCCTGCCGCGCCAGCCGGGCGCGAAACTCCTCCGGGGTCAAAAAAATGGACTCTGGTTCAGGACCCGGTGCTTCGGCGTGGCGGCGGCGCAATCGCAGCCACCAGGCATCGAGTTCGGCCAGCGTCTGCTCCGGCTCGCTGATGACGATCAACGGCCGTTCCACCAGATCGGCGGCGGTGTGATGATAGCCTTCGAGGCCGGGTACGCGAAACTCCCAACCCGGTGCCGGATCGCCCAGGCGCTGCTGCAGGGCCGGGGTCAGCGGGATGGAGGTCAGCGGCAAAAGCTGCACCTGCTCCAGCGGCTGCACCGAACGCTGGGTGGTGGGATCGAACTCACGCACCGACTCGATCTCGTCGCCGAAAAGCTCCAGGCGCACCGGTCGCTGCGCCTCGGGGCTGAACACATCGAGCAGACCGCCACGGATGGAGAACTGGCCCGGCATCTCGACCGGTTCCTGGCGCTGGTACCCGATCAGTTCCAGATGCTCGGCCAGACCGGCCAGATCAAGCGTATCGCCGCGACGCAGGCGACGCACCAGGCCGAGGTAATGCTCGGGTGCGGGCAGCCGCGTGGCGGCCGCCACCACCGGCGCAATCAGGATGGGCAGCCCCTCCACCCAGCGCCCGAGGGCATGCACGCGCTGCTCGAGGATGGCCGGATGGGGCGAC
>DATBPS010000269.1:0-17102 GCA_036561225.1 Terriglobales bacterium | reverse complement strand
TCGGTCTCGGCCGGTTCATACATGAAGCGGTCGGGCGGTGCTTCTCCGCCGCGGCCCCGTCCCTGCGCCATCGCCGGCAGCCAGGCCGCCAGCAACACGCCCATCCCCACACTTGTCCAGCGCCATACACGCGTATCCATCAGCAAATCCTCCAGGTCACGGAAGTGACACAATCCCAACGAGTATGCGCGTCCCCGCCTCGCGCTGGCAAGAAATTCCGCTACACTGTCGCGGTGGAGACCCGTCATCCCTTGAGACGTTCCCTGCTGCTGCTCATCCTCCTCCTAGCCGCCGCCCTGCTGGCCGCCGGCTGTTCCTCCGATCCGCCCGGACCGCGCGTGTCCCTCTCCTTCCCCGCCGCCGCCCACGCCGCTCCCATCACCGGCCGGGTGTTCGTCTTCTTTACCCACGCCGGCCAGCCTGAGCCGCGCCTGCAGATCAACGGCTATAACGGCAGCATCCCTTTCTTCGCTGTGGATGTGGATCAACTGGCGCCCGGCCAGGCGGCGGTGGTGGACAACTCCGCCCTGGGTACGGTGGTCAATCATCTCTCCGATCTGCCCGCCGGCGACTACTACGTGCAGGGCTTGATGAATGTCTACACCCGCTTCCCCCGCGCCGACGGTCATGTCATCTGGGCGCACATGGACCAGTGGGAGGGTCAGCAGTTCAACCTCTCACCCGGCAACCTGATCAGTGCGGTGCAGAAGGTGCACTGGGACCCGGCGCACCCCCCGGCGATATCCCTCTCACTCGACCAGGTCCTGCCGCCGCGGCCTGAACCTCAGGACACCGCCTGGGTCAGGCACGTCAAAATGCAGAGCCCCATGCTGACCAAGTTCTGGGGCCACCCCATCTTCATGGGCGCCACCGTGCTCCTGCCCGCCGGCTACGATCAAAACCCCAAACAGACCTACCCGGTGGTTTACGTGCAGGGCCACTTCGGCCTGCGCGCACCCTACGGATTCGACCCCACCCCCAGCCAGCCCACCGCGCGCACGCGGGAACGGCGCGAGGTCTATGGGGTGGAGACCGGCTATGAGTTCTATCAGGACTGGACCTCACCCAGCTTCCCGCGCATGATCGTGGTCACGCTGCAGCACCCGACCCCTTTCTACGACGACTCCTACGCCGTCAACTCGGTCAACAGCGGTCCCTACGGCGATGCCATCACCCAGGAGTTGATCCCCTACGTGGAGGCCCATTTCCGCGTGGACCGCAAGCCCGGCGCCCGCATGTTGACCGGCGGCTCGACCGGCGGCTGGGAATCGCTCGATCTGCAGATCAAGTACCCGGACCTGTTCGGCGGCACCTGGACGCTCTATCCCGATCCGCTCGACTTCCACCACTTCCAGATGGTCAACCTCTACGACGACAGCAATGCCTTCCAGGCGCCGGGAATGGGCGAGTGGCTGCAGACGCCGCGCTACATGAGCCGCCTACCCGACGGCCAGCCGCTGGTCAACGAGCAGCAGATGAGCCGTGCCGAGGCGGTGCTCGGAACCCATGGCCGCAGCGGCCAACAACTGGATGTCTTCTTCTCCACCTTCGGCCCCATCGGCGCCGACGGCTATCCCGTTCCCCTGTGGGATCTGAACACCGGGGTCATCAACAAGGACGCGGTCGCCTATGCCCGCGACCATGGCTACGACCTCACCGCTTACCTGAAGCAAAACTGGTCCACGCTCGGTCCCAAGCTGGTCAACAAGATCCACGTCTACGTCGGCGACATGGACACCTACTATCTGAATCTGGGCGTCTACGACATGCAGAACTTCCTCAAGACCACGCAAAATCCGCACTACGAAGGCACTTTCGTCTATGGCCGGCCGGAGAAGCCGCACGGCTGGAACGGCGGCATCACCCAGGCCGAAATGCTGCGCCAGATCTACAAGGCGGTGCGCCGCTAGTGCTGAGCTTCTCTCTGGCGGGTCAAGTGGCGGTGGTGAGCGGCGGATCGCGCGGCATCGGCGCCGCCACGGTCCGTTTGCTCGCCGACGCCGGCGCCGCGGTGGCCTTCAGCTTTCAATCCAACCATGCCGCGGCCAACGCCGTCGTGGCCCACGCCCCGGACCGCATCGCCGCGCTGGCCGCCGACGCCCGCGATCCGCAGTCGGGCGAAGCGCTGGTGGCGGAAGCCGTGCGACGTTTCGGACGCCTGGATGTGGCCGTGGCCAACGCCGGCATCTGGAATGCCGGCGACATCGCTCTCGCCGACCTCACCCCCGCCGCCTGGGACGAGATGCTGGCCTGCAATCTCACCAGCGTCTACACTCTGGCGCGCGCCGCCGTGACCCGGATGCAGCGCCAGGCCCGGAGTGATTCTTCCCCGCGCGGCCGCATCATCGCCATTGCCTCGACCGCAGGACAGCGCGGCGAGGCCTGGCACACCCATTACGGCGCATCCAAGGCCGGCGTGATCGGATTCGTGCGCGGGCTGGCGCCCGAGGTGGCGCGCGACGGCATCCTGGTGAACTGCATTGCGCCCGGGTGGGTGGAGACCGACATGTCACGGCCGGCCTTCGGCGAGCATCCCGAGCGCGTTTTCGGCGCCATCCCGCTGGGGCGGCCCGGACGGGTGGAGGAGATCGCCGGCTGCGTCGCCTTCCTCTGCTCCCCCTGGGCCGATTTTATGTGCGGCTCGGTGATGAGCGTTAACGGCGGCGCGGTGCTAGCCTGATAGGAATCCATGTCGCAACTCTGGCGTACCAAATCCATTGACAAGCTGATTGCCGACTCGCAAGACCCGTCGCAACGGCTGAAAAAGACCCTCGGTCCGTGGAGCCTGGTGGCGCTGGGCATCGGGGCCATCATTGGCTCGGGCATCTTCGTGCTCACCGGCACCGCCGCCGCCGGCGAGAACTTCGTCGAGCCTTCCATCCTCCACGCCCAGGTCTTCGACGTGCTGGCCAGCCTGTTTCAGCACGGCAACCTCTCCGGCGCGCTGATGCACGGCCGCCCGCCCGCCGGACCGTCCATCGCCATCTCCTTCATTCTGGTCGCCGTCGCCTGCAGCTTCGCCGGCCTATGCTACGCCGAGCTGGCGTCCATGATTCCCATCGCCGGCTCCGCCTATACCTACTCTTACGCCACCCTGGGCGAGCTCATTGCCTGGATCATCGGCTGGGATCTGATCCTCGAATACGCCGTCAGCAACGTCGCCGTGGCGGTCGGTTTCTCCGGCTACCTCACCAGCCTGCTGCACCAGTTGGGCATTCACATCCCTCTGTATCTGGCCGAACCGGTGTGGCAAAACGGGGTGCGCACCGGCGCCTGGTTCAACCTGCCGGGGTTCCTGGTGGTGATGCTGCTCACCGTGCTGCTGGTGCGCGGCATCCGCGAATCCGCCGACACCAACAACATCATGGTGCTCATCAAGGTGGGCGCCATCCTGGTGTTCATCGTCGCCGGCGCCACCCTCATCCACCCGGAAAACTGGCACCCCTTCGCCCCCTCCGGCTTTGCCGGCGTCATCACCGGCGGCGCCATTGTATTTTTCACCTACATCGGCTTCGACTCCGTCTCCACCGCCTCGGAAGAGGCCATCAACCCCCAAAAAGATATCCCCTTCGGCATCATCGGCTCGCTGATCGTCTGCAGCGTCCTCTATGTGGGCGTGGCCATCGTGCTGCTCGGCATGATGAAATACAGCACGTTCCTCTCCGGTCCCGCCGCCGACGCTCCCGTCGCCTACGCTCTGCGCGTGCTGCACTCCAACCGCTGGGTGCAGTTCACCGTGGTGCTGGGGGCGCTCATGGGCATGCTCTCCTCGCTGCTGGTGTTTCAGTATGGCCAGACGCGCATCTGGTTCGCCATGTCGCGCGATCGCCTCTTGCCGGGCGTGTTTTCCCGGGTGCACCCGCGCTACAAAACGCCGCACTGGTCGAGCTGGATCGCCGGTCTGGTGGTGGCCATTCCCGCCGGCTTGGTGGATATCGGCGAGGCCGCCGATCTCAGCAACATTGGCACCCTGTTCGCCTTTGTCCTGGTGGCCATTGGAGTCATGGTGCTGCGGCGCCGCCAGCCCGATCGCCCACGCGGGTTCAAGGTGCCTTTCGTCCCGCTCTTCCCCATTCTGGCCATTGTCTTTTGTGGCGGCCTGATGTGCGCCCTGCCCATCATCACCTGGTTGCGCTTTGTCGGCTGGATGCTGATCGGCCTGGGCGTCTACAAGTTCTACGGCCAAAAGCGCAGCGAGTTCTACGAAGGCAACCATCCGCACCGCCAGAGCGCCGGCAGCTAGACGGACGCATCCAAACCGGGGTGCGCTACTTGCTCATCCTGATGGGCGCCATTGTGGTCGCTCTGGCCGCCAAGATGGCCAGCGAGAATCTTTGGTGGATCGCCATCCCCGACGCGCTGTTTGGCGTCGGCGTGGCCTGGATGGCGGCGGCCAGCCTGCATGGCCAGCATCGTCCCCCGGCATTGCCAGTGGAAGCGGTACCGCCGCCTATGCCGGTGCCGCCACCCCCGCCACCGCCGCCTGCCGTGGCGCAGCAGCCGCCCCAAGTGCGGCCGGTACGTACCGCGCCCAAAAAGAAGCGCCGCCGTTAGGCGCGCTTACACGTCCAGCCCGACGATGCGCATCAGCGCCAGGGCATTGCTGCGGGTCACCACGCCGGGCCGGAGATGGTGATCGAAGCGCACATCGTTGCCCTCAATCTGATCCTCGAAATGCACATTGCGCACCCCCTTCATCCCCGCGGCAACGCCGGTGAGCGCCAGATCGTGGGTGCTGATCAGCCCCACCGCCGGCCGCGCCAGCAAAGCCCGCAACAACCCTTCGCCCCCCACCACGCGGTCGTGGCTGTTGGTGCCGTCCAGCAGCTCATCGAACAGAAACAACAGCGGCAGCGCCGCCTCCGTGAGTTGCAGTATCTGCCGCAGGCGCAGGATCTCGGCATAGAAACCGGAGCGGCCGAGTTGCAGCGAATCCGCGGTGCGCAGGCAGGTGCCCACCGCCAGCGGTGTGAGCTGCAGGCGGGTGGCCCGCACCGGCGCGCCCATCTGGGCCAGCACCGCATTCAGGCCGACGGTGCGCAACAAGGTGCTCTTGCCCGACATATTGGAGCCGGATACCAGCCACACGCGGGCCTCGCCCTCCAGCGCCACCCCGTTGCGGACGCACACCGCCGCCGGCAGCAGCGGATGTCCCAGTTCCTCGCCCAGAAACCGTGGCTCGCCCCCGGCCTCGACTTCAGCGAAGGGATCGTCGGGATGCTCATAGGCATACCCGGCCAACGACAACAACGCCTCAAATTCCGCCACCGACTCCAGCCACTCGCCCACCTGGGCGCCATGACGCCGCCGCCAGCCATCGGCCGCGTAGGCAAGGTGGACGCTGTACAGCAACAGGTAATCCAGCGCCTTGCCGAGCAGCGACCCGCGCGCCTCCACCCAATCGGAGATCGTGGCCAGGCGGCGCAGCGCGGCACTGGCCCCGGCCGGCGGCGTGGGCAGCAGTTCCAGTACGCCGGCAAACAACTGCAGGCCCGCGCCATTGGCGCCACGCTCGGCCAGGACCGGGTTCAAACGCGGTTCGAGACGATGCAACAGCACCGCCTCCGCGATCACCAGCAGGAAAATGTAGGCAAACTGGCCGGTGCCAAAGCCATACCCGAGTAGCCCCAGCGCCGCCGCCCCCACCAGGGCGAAGCCGGCCTGCGCCCAGCGGCCGGCAAAACGCGGAGCGCCCTCTGCCCAGGTGCGCAGCCGCTGCGGGTCCACGCTGTGGTCGAGGTCGGCGGCCACGGCGGCCACCGCTTCCCGCAGGTCTACGCGGTCGCGCAACGCTTCCACCCGCTGCTGACGATCGTGCAACAGGGCGGGGGCAGCGGGGGCGAGCATCCAGGCCGCCAGCCGCTGTTGCCCCATGGCGGTGCGCGCCTGGGAGAGCAGTTCAAACAATCCGCCGGCGCCGAACAGATCGAGGTCGGCGGCGTAGGCGTGCCCGCCATCGCGGAAGCGCTCACCGCTGTCGCCGGTGCCGCTCCAGCGGTCCTCCAGACGTGCCAGCCCGCGTTCATAGTGCTGGGCCACCTGCTCCGCCCGGCGGCGGGCGGTCAGCACACGATCGTGCCAGACAAACAACGCCGCCAGGCCCGCCAGCGGCAGCCAAAGCCACAGCCCGGCAAACCAATGTTCGATCAGCGCCAGCCACGCCAGCACCAGCCAGACCAGAATGCCGATCAGTTTGACTGCGCCCAGGCGGCGGTCGAGCTGCTGCGCCTGCCGGCAGCGCGTCAGCGTCTGCTGCCAACGGCTGCGGTAGACCTCCGCCGGGGTGACGACCGGATCAGCCGGCAATCGCCTCCGGGGCCTCCCACCGCGGCCGCGGCGTGGCGCGGTCCAGCGCGCCGGCGATCAGCGAGGCGGCCCGCTCCAGCAGCGCCTGGTCATGTTCGTTAAAGGCGTTGGGAATATCGCTGTCAATGTCAATTTCGCCCAACACCCGGCCGTCGTCGAGGATGGGCACCACGATCTCCGAGCGGGTGGCCAGCGAACAGGCCAGATAGCGCTGGTCGGCGCCCACGTCGGGAACAATGATGGCTTCCCCCGCCTCCGCCGCCGCCCCGCAGATACCCTGCCCCACCGCTATGCGGACGTGGGGCGAGGGGGCGCCCGCGAACGGACCCAGCCGCAACTCGCCGCCCTGCAGTAAATAGATGCCCACCCAGTGGTAATGCGGCACCCGCGACTTGAACATCCCCACCAGCGCCCGCATGAGCCCGGCGGCATCTTTGTCCTCCGCCACCTGTTCCAGGTCGTCGGAAAGCGCCTCGACGCGATCGAGGTCCATTGCCAATGCCACATGCGGGGCGGAGTCGGTGCCGGCCATGCCTCCCATGATAGCCTTCCCAGCGGTGTGGTTTTGTGGTAATCTAATTTCGGCGCACGTGCCGCAGTCTGTTTTTGCCGTGCGCGATTCCCAATCTTGCCCCATCCATTGACATACTGGCGCGCCACAGCGCTCCGCCCGGGAGCCGGCAACCTGCCCTGATGGATCCGGGGAGTGAAAACAACGTGAACGAAGAAAAACTGAAAATCGCGGTCTTCATCGACTTCGACAACATCCAGATCGGCGTGCGCAGCACGCTCAATCGCGACTTTGACCTGGCCGTGGTGCTGGAAGCGCTCAAGGAGCGCGGCGAAGTCGTTACCAAAATCGCCTACGGCAACTGGAAGCGCGCGGGTGAATTGACCCGTACCCTGACCCAGAATGCCGTGCACATGGTCCAGCGTGACCTGACCCCCCGCGGCGACAAAAACGGCGCCGACATCAATCTGGCGCTGGACTCGCTGGAGATGGCCATCAACCACCCCCACATCAATGCCTTTGTGGTGGTGGGCGGCGACAGCGACTTCATCGCCCTGGTGGAGAAGCTCAAGCAATACAACAAGGCGGTGTTCGTGGTCGGCGGCCGCAGCTTCACCAGCAGCGTGCTGCAACGCAACTGCCGCGAGTTCCTGGCCTACGAGAACCTGGTGGACGCCAGCCCGGCCGAACGCCGCCGCGAAGAGAGTTCCCCGCGCCGCCGCGAAACTTATCCCATGCAGCGCGCCGTGCCGCTCGTCTACCGCGGCTTGAAGGTCCTGGCCGACCGCGAAGTGCAAGCCCAACTGGGCCTGCTGAAGAGCACCCTCATCCAACTCGACTCCACCTTCAACGAGCGCGACTACGGCGCCAGCTCCTTCCGCAGCTTCATGCAGAAGCTGGCGGCCGCCCAGCTCCTCACCATGCGTCAGCAGGGCAACAGTTATGTCGTCGAGCCGCTGGAACGCGAGCCGATGATGTCTGCCGCCTCCGAATCCGGTGAACCCGAACGCGCCGAGGCCGCGGTGGCCGGCGGCGACGCGGAGAGCGACGAAATGGTCGAGTCCGGCGCGCCGGACGCTCCCGCGTCCCTGCCGCCCGCGCCTCTGCCGCCGGCGCCGCCGCCCACCCCCCTGGTGGCCGTCCGCCCCCCGGAGGAAGCCCTGGAACTGTTGCAGCGCATCCTCGCGCCGCTGCAGGGCACCAACCCCCGGCCGCTGTATCTGCGCAATGTGAAACAGCTGCTGCGGGCTGAATCGCCCAGCTTTGACGAACAGCAGCACGGTTTTGCCTCGATTGTGGACCTGCTCCGCGCCGGTCAGTCCCAGAACTGGCTGCGGCTGCAGCGCGACCGCCGCGGCGCCCTGCGCGTCTTCATCCCCCCCACCGGCGCGCCGGCCGGCATGGCGGCCCCGGTCGCCGATCCTGCCGACCACAACGAAGAGCCCGGCAATCGTGACGATGCCCCGCCGGCGCCCGAGGCCGGGGACGAGGATCGCCAGCCGGCCTTCGCCGACTCCACCCCCGCTCCCGTACGCCCCCGGCCGGATCCGGAAGACTCGCAGATCGCCGTATTGGGCTATTACAGCGGCGTGCATGGCGAGCAGACCGAAGAGGCGCCGCTCAGCATCGCCGCCGCCATTGCCGACGGAGGGCGCAAGAAGCGCAGTCCCCGCAAGCCCAAGGGCGACGGCAACTCCGCTCCCCGACGCCGCAAGCCCAAGCGCTGAACGCGGTTGGCGGCAACCAGGCGGGCGGGCCGCAGCCCGCCCGCCCCACTCCCCACCCAAAAAAATAAGGCCGCCCCGAAGGGCGGCCTTTTCCTTGCACTCAGTGAGCGATTACAGGCCGGACGGGCTGGCCACGCAATTGTCGCACTTCGTTACCTGATGCACGACAATTCCGGTCACCACAGCCGCGGCGGCCGCGACACCGATGGCCACGGGCAGCGCCATGCTGGTGCCGGCGTCAGCGGCAGCGGCCGCGGGCGCCTGCGTGTCACTGAAGCTCACCGCTTCGCCGGTGTGCACCGTGTAGCTGCTCTTGGCAGACTTCACGGCCACCGTGCCGGCGACCGCCTCAACATATACCTTCCCCGAAAGGTCGTATACATTGAAGCGCGCGTTCGAGTTGTTGGGAACCACGGTGCGGGTGTTGAGGGCCACCGGCAGGTTGCCGGTCACCTTCACCAGACCGTTGTTCAGCCGGATGGTGGTGGCGTTGTTCACGCTCTCCATCCGGAAATTGGTGTTAGCAGCGGCGATCAGCGATCCACCAGGCAGCACCATACGGGCGCTACCGGCGACGCTCGTCGAAACCAGATCACCGGCCACGATCGCCGAACCTGCAGCCACGGGCTGGCCATTTACGGCCACCGTACCTGCCATCGGGCTCAGAATCGCGCCGCTGGCTCCGAACAGGGGCAGGCACGCCATGGAAGCGACCAGTCCCATCGCCAGAAAAGAACGGCGAATGTTCATCTTTGAACCTCCTTGCAATGCGGGCAGAAGCTACAGCACTACCGTTGCCTATTTAACCATCGGCAGGGAGTCAGGGCAAGCTTTAATTTGACTTTTCCACAGTCCTTGTGACCGTTTGGTTGACTTATGGGATTCGTCCCAATCCATAGTGGCTCTTCCCGAAACAGCCGCCACAGGGAAGGGCCACAGCCCGTATATTGTCGCAACTGGGGTCGCCGCGTCGCAGCATGCCCCGGTGGCGGGGCGTACAATCGCAACATTGTTATGGACCCGGCCAAATACCACTCCGCCGTCGTCACCTCCCGCCGCGACCTGGGCGAAGACTTGTGGGTCATCCGCGTTCGCCTTCCCGCTCCCTTTGGTTTTCAGCCCGGCCAGTACGCCACCCTGGCGGTGGAGGACGAGAGTGGCGTCCATGAGCGGCCCTACTCCATCGTCAGCAGTCCGGCCGAAGACGAGTTGGAGTTTTTTTTCGAGCTGGTGCCGCATGGCGAGGTCACGCCGCGGCTGTACCGGCTGCACCCCGGTGACACTCTGTTCGTGCGCCGCTCCGCCAAGGGCCTGTTTGTGCTCGACCGCAAGCGCGGCCACCAACAGCATTTGATGCTGGCCACTGTGACCGGCATCGCCCCCTTCGTGAGCATGCTGCGCAGTTGGGCGCTGGATCCCGGCTGGGCGCCGGCGGGCACGCGCCTGGTCTTGATTCAGGCCGGCAGCCGCTCCTGGGAACTGGGTTATGGCGAGGAGTTGCGCCAATTGCAGGGCAAGGTGCCGGGTCTCGAGACCCTTGTGCTGTCCATCTCCCGGCCCTGGGAGGACGCGGCCTGGACGGGCGAGCGCGGCCGCGCCGAAGATCTCTTGCGCAAATATGCCGATGCCGCCGGTTTTGCCGCCGGCCAGACCACGGCCTATCTTTGCGGCCATCCCCAAATGATTGAAAACGCCAAAGGCATCCTGACCCGCTGCGGGTACGCCAAACCCGACCTGCACGAGGAGATCTACTTCATCCTCCCCAAGGCGGCCAGCGGCATCTAGGTCCGGGCGGCGACGGCGCGCAGCAGCCACGCCACCGTGGCCGTGACTTCCACCGCGGACGCGCCGGCTTCCAGTCGAGCCGCAGCCAGCTCGGCGCCCGCCAGCAGTGGACCACTCCACGTTCCTCCACCGGCGCGCACCGCCGCCCCCAGTTCCGTGCCCCGCAATCGCGGAATACACAGCACCGGCACCACGTTGCCGGCGGCGCGGTGCACAGCGGCCAGCAGGGCCGCGGCCTGGAGTCCCTCATCGCGGTAAAAGAACGGACTGTACAGCGGCAAATGGAGAGCCTCCGTCCGCTCCTGCAGGGTGGCCACCAGGCGCTCGGTGGCGGCCCGCTCCGTATCCTTGCCTCCCGCAAAGGTCACCACCACGGCCCGCGCCGGACGCTGCGTCCAGCCGGCCACCTCCGCCGCGGCCAGGCATAACTGTTCGGCTGCCGCCGCTCCCCGCGCCGCGTTCCACTCACACCAGGCCACCGGGCCCGCCGCCGTCTGCGCCAGCCACACCTCGGCCAGGGCGGTGAGGCCGCGGCGCGGTTCCAGCAAGCGCCAGGCGCGGTCGCCGGCGGCGCCGGCGGGCAGCAACACCGCGTCCGCCTCGCGGTCGAGCACCGCCACGACAGCGCGTTGTCCACCATCCTGCAGGGCGGCCTCCGCTGCGGCCGCGTCCGCCCCCGATCCGCGCCTGCGTTCCAGCCACAACCGCTGCCAGCGCTGCCGTGGATGCGCCTCGGCGGGAATTTGCGGACTCACCAAGCGGGCCCCGGGGACGCCGGTCAGGGCGGCCTCCGCCACAGCGCGCAACTCCGATGGCACAGCGATGCGCACGGCTGACATAGTGGGATTATAGCGGCTCAGACCACTTCCAGACAGCGCCCATCCTCACGCCGCGCCGCCACCTGACCCACGCGAACTCCGGGAAATCCTCGCGCCCCGGCCGGCAGGCTGACCAGCAGCCCGCCGCTGGTCTGGGGATCGTGCAACAGCGCCCGCATTTCCTCCGCCACACCGTTTCCCCACTGCACGCTGCCGGCGGCAAACGCCTGGTTATTCAGCAGTCCCTGCGATTGACAGCTCATCGCCAGCGCCCGGGCGCCCTCCAACAGCGGAACCGCCGCCGCTTCGATGCGCAGGCATACGCCGCTCGCCCGGGCCATCTCGCCGGCGTGACCCAGCAGTCCGAAGCCGGTGATGTCGGTGGCGGCGTGGGCATGGCAGGCCTGCGCCGCTTCCGCCGCCTCGCGGTTGAGCCGCTTCATCATGGCTACCGCCGCCGCCATGTGCTCCACCGCCACCTCCCGCCCCACCCGGCCGCGCTTCAGCGCCGTGGTCAGCACCCCGGTGCCGATCGGCTTGCTCAGATATAGGTCATCGCCGGCTCTTGCGCCGCAATTGCGCAGCACCGCGGCCGGATGCACCGTCCCGGTGACACTGAAGCCGAACTTCAGTTCTTCATCGCGCAAGCTATGGCCGCCGCCCAGACTGCAACCGGCTTCGGCCAGCTTGCTGAGCCCGCCTCGCAGGATGCTCTCCAGCAGTTCCGGCGGTTCCGCCGGCGGAAAGCCCAGCACCGACAAGGCCACCACCGGCGTGCCTCCCATCGCATAAACATCGCTCAGCGCATTGGCGGCGGCAATCGCG
The DNA here is from genome assembly GCA_036561225.1 of Terriglobales bacterium. Lineage (GTDB taxonomy): Bacteria > Acidobacteriota > Terriglobia > Terriglobales > SCQP01 > SCQP01. The sequence goes on along the minus strand of DATBPS010000269.1, from coordinate 5,130 downwards.
CCAAAATCTTCCGGGTCATCCACAATGGGCGTAAAGAAGTCCACCGTCTGCACCAGCGCCACCTCGGGCGAAAGTTGATAAACCGCCGCGTCCTCCGACCCCTCAAACCCCACCAGCAGCCGCTCATCGCGCCAGGCGTCCAGGCGGGGCAGCACCGCGGCCAGCATCTGTGGACTCAGCTTGGCGGAGCAGCCACAGGCCCGCGCCAATTCCGTCAATCGCCTCATGTCTGATTATCACGTCAGGACGCTGCTAGAATGAGAGCTTACGCCGATGAGCAAACCCCGCCCCATCCGCAAAGCCGTCTTCCCCGCCGCCGGCCTGGGTACACGCTTTCTGCCCGCCACCAAGGCGCAGCCCAAGGAAATGCTGCCCCTGGTGGACAAGCCCATCATTCAATACGGCGTCGAAGAGGCGCTGGACAGCGGCATTGACGAGATCGTGATCGTCACCGGGCGCGGCAAGAATTCCATCGAAGACCATTTCGACGTCAGCTTCGAGCTGGAGCGCATGCTGGAGGAGAAGGGCAAAACCGACCTGCTGGCGGTGGTGCGTGAGATCAGCGACATGATCCACGTCTCCTATGTCCGCCAGAAGGAAGCCCTGGGGCTGGGTCACGCGGTCCTTACCGCCGAGAAGCTGATTGGCGATGAACCGTTCGCGGTGCTGCTCGCCGACGATGTCATTGACGCCCCCGTACCGGTCATCCGCCAGATGCTGGACGTCTACGAGGCCACCGGCGCCAGCGTGGTGGCAGTGGAGAAAATCCCCGGCGAGGCCATCTCCAGCTACGGCGTGGTCAAGCCCGCCGCCCACCAGGACGGTTTCCTTCCCCACCAGTTCCAGGGGCCGGCGGTGCGCATTGAAGATCTGGTGGAAAAGCCCCGCCTGCAGGACGCCCCCTCCGACCTGGCGGTGGTGGGCCGCTACCTGCTCACCCCCGGCATTTTCAAACACCTGAAGAAAATGCAGCGCGGCGCCGGCGGCGAAATTCAGCTCACCGACGCCATGCGCGCCCTGGCTCAGGAAGAGCCCTTCTACGCCTATCAGTTCCAGGGCCGCCGCCACGACACGGGCGACAAGCTCGGTTTCCTGCAGGCCACCGTCGAGCTGGCGCTGCGGCGTGAGGACCTGGGCACCGCCTTCCGGCAGTACCTGCATGCCCTCCACTTGTGAGCCGCTGTCTAGGGATTTCTTCCTCGCTCCGCCCTCCCTGGTTGCTCCCGCACTGCTCGGCAAGCTGCTGATTTGCCGCCACGGACGTGTTCTTCGCCGCGTGCGGCTGGTCGAGACCGAGGCCTATCTCGGCACCGGCGACCGCGCCGCTCACTCCGCCGCCGGCCGCACCCGGCGCAATGCCGTCCTCTTCGGCCCCCCCGGCCACGCCTACGTGTACTTCATCTACGGCATGCACTACTGCCTGAACGTCTCCACCCTGCCCGACGGCGAGGCCGGTGGAGTTCTGTTCCGCGCCGCCGAAGAGGAGGGCACGCCGCCGCGGGCGCTGTCGGGCCCGGGCCGGCTGACCCGCGCCCTCGGCATTGACCGCCGCGACAACGGCCGCGATCTGACCCGCCCCGGCTCTCTCTACCTGGCCGATGATGGCTATCGCCCCTCCCCCGTCGCCCAGGGACCACGCATCGGCATCCGCCACGACGCGCATTTGCCGTTGCGCTTTTTTCTCCCCGGCCATCCGGCGGTTTCGCGCGCCCGGCAACTTCGCTGATTGCTCGAACCCACCGCAAGCAGGTATACTCGCGCATATCCTGCAAGCATTCCTTGCGTGGCATTCATGGCAACCGACATTGTGCAACCGCAGCTCGCCGGCGAGGGCCTGGACGACTTCCTCGAGCTGGAATCCAAGATTCAACGCGTGGCCGAGGCACTGCGCGCCACCCGCGCCGAGCGTGACCGCGCCCACAAGGAGCTGGTGCCGCTGCAGGCCGCCCACGACAAACTGCAGCGCGCCCTCGCGCAGGCGGAACAAGAACTGGTGACCCTGCGCAAGGAGCGCCAGGAAGTCCGCCAGCGCGTCGCCCGCCTGACGCAGCAGTTGGAGGCCGCCGACGCCTAGGCCGCCCGCTCTCATGCCCGCCAAAGCCAGCACGCGCGTTGTCATCTACGATCAGCCGTACACCTTCGGTGGCGACGTCAACCCCGCCACCGTGCAGCGCTTGGCGGATCGGGTGGACGCCAAAATGCGGCAGGTGGCCCAGGAGACACAACTGGTGGACTCCCTCCGCGTCGCCGTGCTGACCGCCATGAATCTGGCGGATGAAAACGAGAATCTGCGCTCCCAGGTCGAGAAGCTCGAGCATCGGGTGACCACCAGGGCCCGCGCCCTGGCGCGCGACCTCGACCGCCTGCTCGAACGCGCCGGATAGACTCCGCATGCGGCTGTTGTTCATCGGCGACATCTACGCCCAGCCGGGCCGTCGCGTGGTGCGCGATCACCTCGCCGATCTGGTCGCACAGCATCGTATTGACGTGGTGGTGGCCAACGGCGAAAATGCCGCCGCCGGCTTCGGCATCACACCCCCGCTGGTGCAGGAATTGCTCGGCTACGGCATCGCCGTGCTCACTAGCGGCAATCACATCTGGGACAAGCGCGACATTGTGCCCTACTGGGAACAAGCCAGGAATGACCCGCAACATCCCGCCCGCCGCCTGCTCCGTCCCGGAAACTTTGGCGAAGCCCTGCCGGGAAGCGGCCTGTTTCAGGGGGTGACCGCCGCCGGCGAACCCTTCGCCGTGCTCAACCTTCAGGGAAGGGTGTTCATGACCCCGCTCGCCTGCCCCTTCCGCACCGCCGATGCGCTGCTGGCCACTTTACCGCCCGACTGCCGCACCATTCTGGTGGATTTCCACGCCGAAGCCACCAGCGAGAAGCAGGCGATGGGCTGGTATCTCGACGGCCGCGTCACCGCCGTGCTCGGCACCCACACCCACGTGCCCACCGCCGACGAACGCATTCTCCCCCAGGGCACCGCCTTTCAGACCGATGTGGGCATGACCGGAGCCTACGAAGGCGCCATCGGCTCCCAGGTTGAGAACGTGCTCCGCCGCCTGCTGCAGGGCTATCCCGAGCGCCTCGAACCCGCCACCGGCGACGTCCGCCTCTGCGGCACCATCGTCGAAAGCCTCCAGGGCCGCGCCACCCACATCGAGCGCCTGCAGTTGCAGATCCGCGAGTAGCCCCGGCACGCGGCCCGGTCGCCTTATTCCATGTCGCGCCAGTTGGGACCACTGGCGACCTCTACCCGAAGCGGCACCGCCAGCTCGGCCACTTGTTCCATCACGGTGCGTGCCAGCTCGGCCGCCGCGGCGGCGGTGGCGGTGGGCGCTTCCAGCACCAGCTCATCGTGCACCTGCAGCAACAGGCGCGCCGAGTGCGCACCCAGTTGCGGATGCAACCGCACCATGGCCAGCTTGATCAAATCCGCGGCCGTGCCTTGCAACGGGGTGTTGATGGCGGTGCGTTCGGCGAACCCGCGCAGCGTCGGGTTGCGGCTGTCGAGGTTGGGGATGGGCCGCACCCTCCCGAACAGAGTACGTACCTGGCCCTCTCGTCTGGCGACCTGCAGCGAGCGCTCAATGTACGCCTTCACCCCGGCGTAGCGCTCGAAGTAACGCCGGATGAAGCCCGCCGCCTCCGCCTGCGGAATGCCCAACTGCTGCGCCAACCCGAAAGCCGACAGTCCGTATACAATGCCGAAATTCACCGCCTTGGCCCGCCGCCGGTGCTCGGGCGTCAGCAGCAGCGGCGGTACGCCGAAAACTTCCGACGCGGTCAGGCTGTGAACATCCTGGCCGGTGCGGAACGCTTGCAGCAGCAGCGGGTCCTGGCTGAAATGCGCCAGCAACCGCAGCTCGATTTGCGAATAGTCGGCCGACACCAGCATGCAACCCGGGTCCGGGACAAAGGCGGCGCGAATCTGGCGCCCGACTTCGGTGCGAATCGGAATATTTTGCAGGTTGGGATTGATGGACGCCAGCCGCCCGGTGGCGGAGCCGGACAGCACAAACGTGGTGTGCACCCGCCCCGTCTCCGGACGAATCAGCGGCGGCAGCGCGTCCACATACGTGGACTTGAGCTTCGACCATTGCCGGAAAGCAAGAATCGGTCGGATGATGGCGTGCTCGGAAAGCCCCTCCAACACTTCCACCGCCGTGGACGGAACTTTGGTCTTGCCGCGCTTGGCCGGTGCCGGCAGGCCCATGCGGGTGAACAGCACGTCGGCCAACTGCTGGGGTGAGTTCAGATTAAATCGCATCCCCGCCAACCGGAACACCTCTTCCTGGGATTCCAGACAACGCCGTTCCAACTCCGCCGAGAGTTCTCGCAGCGGAGCGGCGTCGAGCCGCACGCCCGTAGCCTCCATGTCTTCCAGCACCGGCAACAGCGGCAGATCCAGATCGCGGTATACCGGCCACTGCCCGCGGGCCTGCGCGCGCTGGGTTAAAGCCTCCGCCGCCCGGCCGGTAATCAACGCCGCGTGGCCGCTGTCGCCTGGCGGCGTTTCCAGTTGCAGTCGCCGGGCCACTGCTTCGAGGTCGTAGGAACTTTGCGTCGGGTCGTCCAGATATGCCAGCAGGCTGACATCCTGCACCCGCTCGGCCCGCAGCGGCGGCCGCTCCAGCCCCCAACTCCGCAGCATGGCGGCCACGGCGCGGCTGTCGGCCCACTGCCATACCCGATCGGGATCGCGTAACGCCGCCGCCAGCCGCGGCGCGTCCTCCCTGGCCAGCCAACCTGCCGCCGGGCCCGCGGCCAGGCCCAGGGTCCCATCCGGACCACCTGCCAGCGCCACCGGCCCGGTAAGGGCCAGCAATCTCTCTAACCCCGCCTCATCCAGCCGCGGCGTCGCCGCCACCACCACCGGCGCGGTGGCATCCGCGGAGGGCAGACCGCGCAGCAAATGATGGAACTCCAACTCCGTGAACAAGACCCGGCAGGCTTCGAAATCCGGCGGCTGCACCGCCCACGAGGCCGGGTCGTAGGCCACCTCGACCCCGGTATGAATGGTCGCCAGCTCCTTGCTCAGCAGAATCTGATCGCGATGGTTCTGCAGCGCTTCCCGATACGTCTTGCGCTCCACCTCGCCGGCATGTTCGAGCGCCCCCTCGACA
>DATBPS010000268.1:0-5992 GCA_036561225.1 Terriglobales bacterium | reverse complement strand
GCGGAGAAGACATCACCCAACGGCTGGAGGTGGCGATTGAGCATCGCTGGATGCACGTGGAGACGTTGAGCTACCTGTTTCACAATCTCGACTACGCCGACAAGCAGGCCGGGCCGCCGCCGACGGCGGGGCGAGGGCCGGCGAGGGCGGGGCATCCGGAGCCTGTGGCCGCCGCGGTGCCTGTGGCCGCGGGGCGGGTGCGGCTCGGCCAGGCGCGGGGTGAGGGGTTTGGGTGGGACAACGAGTTTGACGCCCATGAAGTGGAGGTGGGGGCCTTTGCCGCGGGGCGGCGCAAGGTATCGAACGGTGAATACCTGGCGTTTGTGGAGGCCGGGGCCGCGCCACCGCACTTCTGGAGGCGGCGTGACGGGGCCTGGTTTTATCGCGGCATGTTTGGCGAGGCGCCGCTGCCGCTGGACCAGCCCGTGTATGTGACCCAGGCCGAAGCCTCCGCCTACGCTGCCTGGCGCGGCCAGCGGTTGCCGAGCGAGGCGGAATGGCAGCGCATGGCCTACACCACGCCGGCGGGCGAGGAGAGGCCGTATCCGTGGGGCGCGGCGCCGCCGCAGGCGGCGGCGGGGAACTTTGATCTGCGCGGTTGGGATCCGGCGTCGCCGGCGGGGGCGGAATCGGCCAGCGCGTGGGGGATCGAGGATCTGCTGGGGAACGGTTGGGAGTGGACTTCGACCCGGTTTGGACCGTTTCCAGGGTTTGCACCGTTTGCGTTTTACCCCGGCTATTCGGCCAATTTTTTTGACGATCAGCACTTTGTGATGAAGGGCGGGTCGGCACGCACCGCGGCGTGCCTGCTGCGCCGCAGTTTCCGCAATTGGTTTCAACCGCATTATCCTTACGCTTATGCTGGCTTCCGCTGCGTTACCTGATTCCGGGCCGCTGGCCCAGGACGTGCGAGCAGGATTGCTGCGCCCGGGGCAGAAGACCCTGCCCTGCAAGTACCTCTACGACGAGGTGGGGAGCCTGCTGTTTGAAGCCATCAGCGCCTTGCCGGAGTACGGGTTGACGGCGGCGGGGCAGCGGCTCATCCGGGGGCACGCGGAGGAGATTGTCAGCGCATTTGGCCAACAGTTGCTGATCGCCGAGTTGGGCAGCGGCACGGCGCGCAAGACGCGGTGGATTCTGAAGGCGCAGTGCCGGCGCGCCCCGACGGCGTATTTTCCGATTGAGATTTCGCCGGCGGCGCTGGCGCGTAGCCAGCGCGAGCTGGCCGGCCTGGCGGGGCTGGAGATCACGCCGCTGGCGCACGAGTATCTGGACGGTCTGCAGGCGCTCGAACGCCAGCGGACGCACCCGCGGCTGCGCGGGCGGCCGCTGCTGCTGCTGTTTCTGGGCAGCTCGATGGGCAATTTCGATCCGGGCGAAGCCGCCACATTTCTGCGCGCGGTGCGCCGGTATTTGCATGCGGGAGACGGGTTGCTGCTCGGTTTGGATCTGATGAAGCCAGCGGCGCAGTTGCGGCTCGCCTACGATGATCCAGCCGGAGTGACGGCGGCGTTCAACAAGAACCTGCTGGCGCGGCTGAACCGTGAGTTGGGCACGGACTTTGATCTGACGCAGTGGCAGCACCGGGTTGTGGTGCGCGGCGGTGGGCGGCGGGTGGAGATGCACTTGCGCTCGCGGCGCGAACAGAAAGTTCACCTGCCGCCGGCGGAAACCATTACCTTTCGGCGCGGCGAGACCATTTGGACCGAGAGCAGCCATAAATTCCGCCGCAAAGAGGTCGGTCCGATGCTGCAGGAGGCGGGATTTGCGCTGGACCGGCTGTGGGAGGACGAGGAGTGGGGCTTTGTGGAGGTCCTGGGGCGGGCCAGTGGCCAAAGCTGGTAAAATTCACCATGATTGAGTTTCCGGTCCCCGAGTCGCTAACCTTCGACGACGTCCTGCTTTTGCCCGCCTATTCCGACGTCCTGCCGACGGAGGTCGAGACCTCGACCTGGATGAGCCGGCGCATCCGTCTGAACATTCCCATCCTTTCGGCCGCCATGGACACGGTGACCGAGGCGCGTCTGGCCATCTCGCTGGCGCAGCAAGGCGGGCTGGGAGTGATCCATCGCAACCTGAGCATTGAGCGGCAGGCGGAAGAGGTGGACAAGGTCAAGCGGTCGGAGAGCGGGATGATCGTGGATCCGGTGACCATGGAACCGGAGCAGAAGATTGCCACCGCGCTGGAGATGATGCGCAAGTACAAGATCAGCGGTCTGCCGGTGACCCGCCAGGGCAAGCTGGTCGGCATTTTGACCAATCGCGATCTGCGCTTTGAGAACCGTACCGATATTCCCATCGGCGAGGTGATGACCAAGGAGAATCTGATCACCGTCCCGGTCGGCACGACGTTGGAAGAGGCGGAAGCGATCCTGCACCGGCATCGGGTGGAGAAGCTGCTGGTGGTCGACAAGAACTACGTGCTCAAGGGCTTGATCACGGTCAAGGACATACAGAAGAAGCTCAAGTACCCACTGGCGGCGAAGGACGAGCAGGGCCGTCTGCGGGTGGCGGCGGCGGTAGGGGCCACGGGAGACTTCCTTGAACGTGCCCAGGAGATGGCGCGCAAAAAGGTGGATGTGGTGGCGATTGATACCGCCCATGGGCACTCGAAACGGGTGCTGGAGGCGGTGCGAAAGATCAAGGCGGCATTGCCGGATGTGGACGTGATCGCCGGGAATGTGGCCACGGTGGAGGGGGCGCGCGACCTGATCGAGGCCGGGGCGGACGGGATCAAGGTGGGCATTGGGCCGGGATCCATCTGCACCACGCGGGTGGTGACGGGCGCGGGCGTGCCGCAGATTACCGCCATCTGCAATGCGGTGCGGGCGGCCGCCGAAGCCGCCGGGAAGAACGGCACGCCGGTGCCGGTGATCTCCGACGGCGGGGTGAAGTACTCGGGCGATATCAGCAAGGCCATCGCCGCCGGCGCCAGCGCGGTGATGATCGGCAGCCTGTTTGCCGGCACGCACGAAAGCCCGGGCGACATCATTCTCTTCCAGGGGCGTTCGTTCAAGAGCTACCGCGGCATGGGATCGCTGGCCGCCATGGAAGCCGGCTCGGCCGAGCGCTATGGCCAGCACGAGGTGGTGCTGGAGCACGGGGAAGGGAACCGCAGCCAGAAGCTGGTGCCGGAGGGCATTGAGGGGCGGGTGCCGTACAAGGGACCGCTGGCCGCCATGGCGCATCAGTTGGTGGGCGGGCTACGGGCGGGCATGGGCTACTGTGGGTGCGCCTCGATCACGGATTTCCAGCAGAAGGCGCGCTTCATTCGCATCTCCAATGCCGGGCTGCGCGAGAGCCACGTGCACGACGTGATCATCACTCAGGAAGCGCCCAACTACCGCCGCGAAGCGTTCGAGTAAGCAACCTGCGACTGCGGATGCGCCACTGTCAGAAGAGTGGGGTGGCGGGTACATTGGGGGCACGATCTGGCGCCTTTAGAGGAGGTCTGGGGGCGAGCTGCGGCCCACCAGACGGTCTTTCAGGGCTTCACCTTTGCCCGACACTGGGCCGCCTGCTTCACCGAGCAAACGGAGATGCGGATCGGCTGGAGCGAGAATCCCGCAGCCGTCGTGCCGCTGGTCCGTCGCGGGGGGATGTGGAGCCTGATCGGGGAAGGTTTGTTTGATTATCAGGATGTGATCGGCCGACCGGGAGCTGAAGCCGCGCTCTGGACACGGGAACAGACCGATGGCCACCTGCAGGTGACGGGCGTGCCGGAGGGAACCGGGCAGCACAAGTTCTGGCAGCAGTTGGGGATGGAGGCACGGCAGTTTTCGTGCGCGCCGATCCGGGTGGCCGGGGAGGAGTCGGAGCTGCCGCACGAACATCCGCGGCAGCAGCGCCGCTGGCAGGCGGCCGGCGCCCAACTGGAAAAAGTTGAGGGACGGGGTGAGCGCCTACGCCACCTGGACTGGCTGCTGGAGCATAAGACGCAAGGGCTGGCCGCGCAGGCGCGCGAAAACGTGCTGGACGCGGGCGCGCGGCGCTGGCTGGGCGCCATGGTCGAGAGCGAGCCGGACGTGGCCGAACTGTGGTCCCTGCGACGCGCGGGCGAGACGTTGGCGGGGATTCTTTGCTGGAGATCCGCCGCGGTTCGCTACGCCTATACCATCGCCTATGACGCGCGGTTCGCGGCGCTGTCGCCGGGCGTTCTGGCGCTCTACGCCCTCTTGCGGCAAACTATGAGAGAGGGGCGCGGATTCAACTTCCTCACCGGAGAGCAGGAATTCAAACTGCGCTTCGCCACCGGCCGCGAAACACTACTGCGCTATGCCAGCTTCCACCCCACCTCCTGACGCCCACGGACGGGTGGATACACATCTGCATTTGTTGCCGACGCTCGACGACGGCCCCGCCGACTGGGAGGGATCGCTGGCCATGGCCGAGGTGGCCATCGCGGACGGCACCACGCATGTGGTGGTCACCCCGCATGCCAACTACCAGTTCAGCTTTGATCCGGTGCACAGCGCCGAACTGTGCGCGCTGTTGCAGGAGAAGCTGAACAGCCGGCTGCAGATTCTGCTGGGGTGTGAGCTGCACCTGACCTACGAGAATGTGCAGGCGGTGCTGCAAGAGCCGGCAACCTATGCGCTCAACGGCGGGCGTTACGTGCTGGTGGAGTTTCCCGAGTTCTTCGAGCGGCGGTCGCTGGGTTCGGCGCTGGAGCAGATGCGCGAACGGGGGCTGGTGCCGATTCTGGCGCACCCGGAGCGCAACCCGGTGTTTCAGCAGCATCCGGAGGCGCTGGACGAATACCTGCGGCTGGGGTGCCTGAGCCAGGTGACGGCGTCGTCGTTTCGCGGGCGCTTCGGCAAGCGCGCCCAGCAGTTCAGCCAGGAGCTGCTGCGCGGCGAGCGCATTCATCTGGTGGCCAGCGACGGCCACTCGGCCGAGCAGCGGTCGCCGCGGCTGTCGCCGGCGGCCGAGTTCATCGCCGAGCAGGCGGACGAGGAGTTGGCGGGGGCGCTGTGCCGCGACAATCCCTGGGCCATCGCCCACAATCACGAGCGCCTGCCCTACCACCCGATGCCGGCGGAGAAAAAGAAGAGCCTGTTTTCGCGTTTCGTGAAAGCCTAGGTCAAAGGCCCAGTTTCGGCCAGAGGGCGTCGACGGCGGCGCGAGTTTTGGCGTCCATCAGGATTTCGTTGGGCCAGGGGCGCTGAAAGCCCTCGCTGGGCCACTTGCGGGTGGCGTCCACTCCCATCTTGGAGCCGAAGTTGGGCAGGCGCGAGGCGTGGTCGAGGGCGTCCACGGGACCGAGGGTGAACTGAATGTCGCGCTCGGGGTCAATGTGGTTGAAGACTTTGAGCACCACGTCGGCGACGTTCTGCACGTCCACGTCCTCATCCACCACGACAATGCACTTGGTGAACATGGCCTGACCGAGGCCCCAGATGCCGTTCATTATCTTGCGCGCGTGGCCGGGGTAGGCTTTGCGGATGCTGACCAGCATGAGGTTGTGGAAGACACCTTCGAGCGGCAGGTTCACGTCCACAATCTCGGGGAACTGCATTTGCATCAGGGGCAGAAAGATGCGGCCGACAGCCTCGCCCATCCAGCCGTCCTCCATCGGGGGCTTGCCGACGATGGTGGTGGAGTAGATGGGGTTCTGACGATGGGTGATGGCGGTAAGGTGCAGCACCGGGTAGTAATCGGCGAGGGAGTAGAAGCCGGTGTGGTCGCCGAAGGGGCCTTCGAGGCGGCGCTCATCGAGATCCACATAGCCTTCGAGCACGATTTCGGCGCAGGCGGGGACTTCGAGATTCACGGAGACGCATTTGACCAGTTCGACCGGCTTCTGGCGCAGGAAGCCGGCGAGCATCATTTCGTCGAGTGCGGGCGGGGCCGGCAGAATGGCGGCAAAGGTGGTGGCGGGATCGGTGCCGATGGCCACCGCGACCTCCATGCGGCGTCCGCCGGGAGCGTGCCCGGGCCCCAGCGGGGCCTGCACGTCGGGCAGGCCGTGGGCGCGGCGCAGGGTCTCGCC
>DATBPS010000267.1:0-2073 GCA_036561225.1 Terriglobales bacterium | reverse complement strand
GGAGGCGCCCACCCTGTTCGAGCGCATCACCGGCCGGCTGGCGCTGAATTCGCTCCGCCCCAGTTGGTTTCTGCTCGCCGACGGCTTCCGCCAGTCGCGGCTGCTGCGCCTCTACCAGCGCCTCACCAACGTGCTGGGCGCGGGCCTGGGCCTGCTGCTGGCCAGCCCGCTGCTGCTGCTGGTGGCGGTGGCCATCAAGCTCGACTCGCCCGGACCGGTCATCTACCGGCAGACCCGCGTCGGCCGGGGCGGGCGGCCCTTCGAGATCCTCAAGTTCCGCTCCATGCGCGCCGACGCGGAGAAGGCCAGCGGCCCGGTATGGGCGCAGGCGCGCGATCCGCGCATCACCCGCCTGGGCGCCTGGCTGCGCACCCTGCGCTTCGACGAGCTGCCGCAGTTGTGGAACGTGTTGCGCGGCGACATGAACTTCGTGGGTCCGCGACCGGAGCGGCCGGTGTTCGTCAACCAGTTCCGGGAATCCATCCCCTACTATGATGTGCGCCACTCGGTGCGTCCGGGCATCACCGGCTGGGCCCAGGTCAACCGCGACTACGGCGCCAGCCTGGAGGATGCGCGCGAAAAGCTGGAGTTCGATCTTTTCTACATCAAGAATCTTTCCGTCTGGCTGGACCTCTTCATCCTCTTTCAAACCACCAAAATCATCGCGCTGGGGCGCGGTGCACGCTGACTTCACCCCACACACCTTCACAAACCCATGACACCTTCAACCCTTGCCACTGCCTCCGCCGCCGCTGCGGCTCCTTCCACCACGTTGGCTGCCCTGCTGCAGAAGATACGCGACCGGCAGGCGAAGGTGGGCATCATCGGCCTGGGCTACGTCGGCCTGCCCCTGGCGGTCGAGTTCGCCCGCGCCGGGTTTACCGTCACCGGCTTCGAGGTGGACGAACGCCGCGCCGCCCAGGTCAACGCCGGCCAGAGCTACATCGATGACATCTCCGCCGCCGACCTGTCGGAACCGGTGGGGAAAAAGAAGCTCCAGGCCACCACCGACTGGTCGCGGCTGGCCGGGATGGATACGATCTCGATCTGCGTCCCCACGCCCCTCAGCAAGACCAAGGAACCCGACCTCTCCTACATTCTGCGCGCCAGCGAGCGGGTACGAGACACCCTGCGCGCCGGCCAGCTGGTCGTGCTGGAGAGCACCACCTACCCCGGCACCACCGACGAGGTGGTGCTGCCCATGCTGAGCGAAGGCGGCCTGGTGGCCGGCCGCGACTTCTTCCTGGCGTTTTCGCCCGAGCGCGTCGATCCGGGAAATGCCCAGTTCCAGACCCACAACATTCCTAAGGTGGTCGGCGGCGTCACCCCCGCCTGCGGCGAGGCCGCGGAGGAACTGTACAACACCGGCGTCAAGCGGGTACTGAGGGTTTCCAACGCGCAGACGGCGGAGATGGCCAAGCTGCTGGAAAATACCTTCCGCAACGTGAACATCGGCCTGGTGAACGAGATGGCTCTGCTGTGCCGCGCGCTCAATGTCAACGTCTGGGAAGTGATCGAAGCGGCGGGCAGCAAGCCGTTCGGATTCATGAAGTTCCTCCCCGGGCCGGGACTCGGCGGCCATTGCATTCCTATCGATCCCGTCTACCTGAGTTGGAAGGCACGGGCCCACGGCTTTGAACCCCGCCTGATCGAGGTGGCGCAGCAGATCAACGCCCGCATGCCCGAGCATGTGGTGGAGCGCATCGCCGCGGCGCTCAACGACCAGGGCAAGGCGTTGCGTGGCGCGCGTATCCACGTCCTGGGGGTGGCCTATAAGCGCGACATCTGCGACATTCGCGAATCCCCGGCGCTGGACATCATTCACCACCTGAAGAAGCGGCAGGCCGAGGTGGTGTACAGCGACCCCTTCATCCCCAGCTTCCGCGAGCCGGGGCTGGAGCTGACCGCCATCGGACTGGAGCAACTGCCTCAGGCCGATTGCGCGGTGATCATCACCGATCACTCCGCATTTGACTACGCCGCCATCGCGCGCGACGCCAAGGTGGTGGTGGATACCCGCAACGCGCTGCGTGGCTATCCCCAGGCTCACGTGTACGGATTGTAAGGAGCTGA
>DATBPS010000266.1:0-6457 GCA_036561225.1 Terriglobales bacterium | reverse complement strand
CGCCGTCCAGAAGGCGTGTTCCCACACCGAGGTCCACGGCAGCACCAAAAGGAACAGCCCCACCTCGATGGTCACCACCACCAGCAACGCCCGTCCCAGCGCCGCTGGCCAGGAGGGGCGTCGCCGCGCGGCCGTCGGGGCGGGTGGCTCGGTTGATGATGGCGATTGCATGATCCTTTATATTCTGCTATAAACCGCTTCAGATTCCCCTTGGAGGGCGTCATGAATCGAAGTGATTTGAGTACTGCCATGGCAAACGCCAGTGGCATTCCACGGCTCGCAGCGGAGCGAGCCTTGAATGCGGCCCTGTCTGCGGTGGCCACCGAATTGTCCCAGGGGCGGCGAGTGACCCTCGCCGGCTTTGGCACTTTTCGTCCCGTGTCGCGCAAGGCGCGCACTGGCCGTGACCCCCGCACTGGCGGGCGCATCCACATTGCCCCCTGCACCTCGGTACTATTTGTAGTCAGCCCCGAGCTGCGTGGCACCCTCAACCACCACCTGGCCGCCAGCGCCAGCGGCGATGCCTGAGCCTCGCCTACTCCTGCTTGGCAAGTCCCATGTGGCCTGGGGGGTGGGGACCCCCCGCCACTGGGCCTGGGGCTGCTAGCATCACGGGGATAGCTTTCACAGGCGGTTTGTGATACATTGAGGGTGCGTTTGTCTTCTGCTCCATGCCTGTAGACCGCCGGTACGAACCTGTTCCGTCCTGCCTATTCGCGTTAGACCAGCTAAGCCAAATAGCTCTTTGTTTGAGGACTGATCCCTTGAAGAATATTTTTGTTGGCAACCTGTCGTTTCACACGACGGAAGCGGACCTGCGTACTGCGTTTGAGCCTTACGGCGCGGTGAGCCGGATTAGCATCATGACCGATCGTGACACTGGCCGTTCGCGTGGCTTCGGGTTCGTGGAGATGGAAGACGACGCCCAGGGCGATGCCGCCATCAATGCCCTGAACGGCAGCGAAGTGGACGGACGCGCACTCAACGTTAACGTGGCCCGCCCGCGCCCCGAGCGCAGCGGCAACGGCGGCGGCCCGCGTGGCGGCCGTGGCTTCGGCGGCGGCGGCGGCGGCGGTGGCCGGCGCGAAAACCGCTGGTAAGTGAATCCAGGCAGGCAAAAGGGCGGCTTCATTTTGAAGCCGCCCTTTTTGTTTTCTTACTGCAGTACGTCCAGGTACTTCAGCCCGCCGCCGGTGTTGTACAGCACCACGGTCTCCTCCGGCCGCATCCAGCCCGACTGGTATAACCGCCGCGCCGCCACCACCGTCGCCGCCCCCTCCGGTGCGGCGAAGATGCCCTCACTCGAAGCCAGCTCCCGCACCGCCGCCTTGATCTCAGCGTCACTCACCGCCAGGGCCGTGCCGCGGCTGGTGCGCAAAATATCGAGGATGATCTTGTCCGCGTACGGCTTGGGCACCCGCAATCCCGCCGCCATGGTGGTGGCGTTGGTGCACGCCACCATCCGCTCCGCGTGGGCGTTGAAGGCCTCCACCACCGGCGGGCACCCGGCCGCCTGCACCGCCACCATGCGTGGCCGCCCGGCGCCGATCCAGCCCATCTCCTGCATCTCGTCAAACGCCTTCCACATGCCGATCAGCCCCACGCCGCCGCCGGTGGGATAAAAAATCACGTCGGGAACCTTCCACCCCAACTGCTCCACCACTTCGTAGCCCATGGTCTTCTTCCCCTCGACCCGATACGGCTCCTTCATGGTGCTGACGTCGTACCACCCCTCGCGTTCGCGCCCCTGCTGCACCAGCTTGGCGCAGTCGCTGATCAGTCCGTCCACCAGCGTCACTTGGGCGCCGTAAAAGTTGTACTCCGCCAAATTCCCCTTGGGCACATCGGCGGGCGCGAAGATGTGCGCCTCAATGCCCGCCTCGGCGGCATACGCCGCCAGCGCGCTGCCCGCGTTGCCGGCCGTCGGGATGGCCACTTTCTTCACCCCAAACTGCTTCAACATGGTCACCGCGCACCCCAGCCCGCGCGCCTTAAAGCTCCCCGTCGGGTTCAGCCCCTCGTCCTTGACGTAGAGCTTTTCCGCCCCCATCGCCGCCCCCAGCCGTCGCGCCGGCAGCAGCGGCGTCTGCCCCTCGCCCAGCGTCACCGGCGTCTCCGCCGGCATCACCTCGCGGTACTTCCACATGGAGCGGTCGGCCTGGGTGCGCGCCGACAGCATCTGGGGGTTGACCGCCTTGGCCGCCGCCTTCAGGTCATAGCGAACGAACAGCGAGCCCTGGCAGGCGGGGCAAACAGTTTGCAGACGGTCAGCGGCCGTTTCTTTGCCGCATAAGGTGCATTGCAGTGTAGTGACGAAGTTCACATTCGCCAGCATACCGCAACGCCACCAAGTTCCTGTAGTATCGCCCTATGCTGCGCCGCATTTCACTGACCTCGTGGATCTTCATCGCCCTGGTGGCGGGCGTTGTCATCGGGGCTGTGTGGCCGCATTTCGGCGTCGCGCTCAATCCACTCGAGGTCATCTTTCTCCGCCTGATCAAGATGATCGTCGGCCCGCTGATCTTCGCCACCCTGGTGGTGGGCATCGCCGGCCACGGCGACCTCAAGGGTCTCGGTCGCGTGGCGGTGAAGGCGATCGTGTTCTTCGAAGTGGTCACCACCTTCGCCCTGATCCTGGGCCTGGTGGCGGTCAACTGGGTGCGTCCCGGCGCCGGCGCGACGCTGGGCGCCGCCGCGCAGGCGGGCACCGATCTGGCCTCCACGCCCGCCCACCAGAGCCTGATGCAGAGCCTCATCCTGCACACCTTCCCGCAGAGCTTCGCTCAGGCGCTGGCCAACGGCGAAGTTCTGCAGGTGGTGGTGTTCAGCGTGTTGTTCGCCATTGCCCTGGTGCTGGCCGGCACCGGCGAGGGGCGCCCGGCGCACACCGTGCTGCGCTTTTGCGAAGGCTTGATGCAGATCATGTTCAAGCTCACCGAGATCGTCATGTGGACCGCTCCCTTCGGCGTGCTGGGCGCGGTGGCGGCCAGCATCGGCCACGAGGGCCTGGGCGTGCTGTTGCCGCTCGCCAAGCTGGTCGCCACCCTCTACGGCGCGTTGGTCATCTTCGTGGTGGTCATCTTCGGCGCGGCCATTTTGCTCTTCCGCATCCCCCTCGGCCGCTTCTGGGCGGCGGTCAAGGAACCCACCCTGATCGCCTTCTCCACTTCAAGTTCGGAGGCCGCCCTCCCCAGCGCCCTCGAAAATATGGAGGCCATGGGCGTGTCGCGCCGCATCGTCGGCTTCGTCATCCCCACCGGCTACAGCTTCAACCTTACCGGCAGCACCCTCTACCTCAGCCTGGCGGCCATGTTCATCGCCCAGGCGGCGCAGATGCACATGGGCCTCGGCCAGCAGATCTTCATGCTGCTCACCCTCATGCTCACCAGCAAGGGCGTAGCCGGCGTCTCCCGCGCCGCCATTGTGGTGCTCGCCGCCACCGCCGCCACCTTCGGCCTGCCGCTCTCCGGCGTGGCCCTGTTGCTGGGCGTGGATCAGTTTCTCGATATGGGCCGCACCGCCGTCAACGTCATCGGCAACTGCCTCGCCGCCGCCGTCGTGGCTCGTTGGGAACACGAACCCCTCGCGCCCCATTCCGCCGTCGCCGACCGCGTCACCGCGGGCTAAGACAGCAATCCGCCGGGCAAACGTCCGGCCACGCCTCGCACTGCCCCACGGCCTGCCGCGCTCGCCCCGGGTCGCACCGCTCGCGAATCAGCTCCTGCAGAAGCCCGGCGAAGCGCGGATGATCCCCCGGCGTCTTCACCCGCGTGAACGCAAGCTGCAACGCCTCCGCCTGTTGCCGCGCCTCGTGATCCAGGTCGTACACCACTTCCATGTGGTCGGAGAGAAACCCGATCGGCGCCACCACCACCCCCGGCGCCTGCCGCGCCGCCGCCTCCGCCAACGCCGCTTCCAGCGACGGCTCCAGCCAGGGCTGGGCCGGCGGCCCGCTGCGGCTCTGGTAGGCCAGCGTCCATTGGCTCCGCCCGCAGGCCGCCGCCACCAGGCGGCAGGCCTCGCGCAACTGCTCTTCATACGGCCCGCGGCGCGCCATGTCCAGCGGGATGCTATGCGCGGTAAAGATCAGCCCGCTGCCCGCCGGCGCCGTCTCCAGCGCCGCCGCCACGCGCTCCGCCCAGATGGCCAGAAACTCCGGATGGTTATAGAACAGCCGCACCTTGTCCAGCCGCGGCGCGCTCTCGCCCACCGCCGCCCGCGCCCGCTCCATGTCTTCCAGGTACTGCCGGCACCCCGAATACGATCCGAACGCCGACGTCACCACCGCCAGCGCGCTGGTCACCCCCTCCGCCGCCATCCGCCGCAGCGTGTCCGGCAACAGTGGATGCCAGTTCCGGTTCCCGATATACACCGGCAGCCGCGGTCCCGCCGCATCGAGCTTGGTCTGCAGCGCCGCCGCCATGGCCCGCGTCGCCGCTCCAATCGGGCTCGCCCCGCCCAGCTCGTAGTAGTGTTGCGCCACCTCGCGCCGCCGTTCCGCCGGCACATTCCGCCCCCGCAGCACGTTGCTGAGGAACGGCTCCACGTCCTCCGGCCCCTCCGGCCCTCCAAACGACACTAGCAATATGGCCCCGTATCCCACCGCCCTATTCTAGC
Source organism: Terriglobales bacterium (assembly GCA_036561225.1). Taxonomy (GTDB): domain Bacteria; phylum Acidobacteriota; class Terriglobia; order Terriglobales; family SCQP01; genus SCQP01. Next base: position 1,840 of record DATBPS010000266.1, on the reverse strand, counting down.
CGCCGCTGACCCCTAACCCCTAAATCCTGACCCCTGGCCTCAGTGTCCGATGGGCGCCGGCTGCGGCACCGCCTCCCCGTCCTTGCGCGGATCGCTGGCGGCAAACTTCACCCCCGTCGCCGAGTTGTACTCCACCGCCTGGCCGCCGCCCATCACGTCGCTGTAGGCGTTGGTCAGCACAATCTTGTCGCCCTTGGCCGCCAGCGCCGCCCGCACCGCCTCCGGAATGCGGTTCTCCATCTGGAAGGTGCATCCCCCAAAGCTGCGGTTGGTGAACCGCGGCGCTTCCATCGCCGCCTGAATGTTCATCCCGTGGTCCACGATGTCGCTCACGTACTGGGCATGCGCCTGCGCCTGGTTCAGCCCGCCCATGATGCCGAAGCCGATGTGCAGATCACCCTTCTCCATGAAGCCGGGAATCAGCGTATGGAAAGGCCGCTTGTGCCCCGCCAACTCGTCCGGATGCCCTGGCGTGAGCACAAACAGCGCCCCCCGGTCCTGCAGCATGATCCCGTAGTGGTCCACCACCACCCCCGAGCCGAACTCGTCGTACAGGCTCTGGATCAGCGAAACGATGTTGCCGTCGCTGTCCACCGCGCTCATGTAGATGGTGTCTGCCTGGAAGCGCGCCGGATCGCCCGCCGGATCATCGCACCCGGCGTGGTCCATCTGAATGCTCTGCGCCCGCTCCTTGGCATAGCCGACCGAGATCAGCCCGCTCACCGGGATCTTCGAAAACTTCGGGTCGCCGTCAAACTTGCGCAGGTCCGCGTAGGCCAGCTTCTGCGCTTCGGTTTCGATGTAGAAGCTCCGTGGATCGGCGAACCCCCACTCCCCCAGCGGATACTGGGCAAAGATGTTGAGCATCTCCAGCGCCCCAAAGCCCTGCGTGTTGGGCGGCAGCTCATAGACGTTCCAGCCGTGGTAGTGGGTCGAGATGGGCGTCACCCACTCCGGCTTGTAGTCGGCCAGGTCCTCGGCGGTCATCACCCCGCCCAGGCGGTTCGAGGTGGCCAGAATCGCCTGCGCGATCGGTCCCTTGTAGAAGGCATCCGGCCCCTGCTCGGCCACCAGCCGCAGCGCCGCGGCATAGGCGGGATTATGAAATACCTGCCCCACCTGCGGCGTCTCTCCGTTCACCAGGAACACCTGCCGCCCGTTGACATCGCGCGCCAGCTTGCGCTTTTGCAGCTCCCACTTCTCCGAGATCCACTCGGTCACCGGATAGCCGTGCTCGGCATAGTAGATCGCCGGCTGGAAAAGGTCCTTCCACGGCAGCTTGCCGTACTTCTCGTGCAGCGCCTGCCAGCCCCGCACCGCTCCCGGGACCGTCACCGCATAAATGCCGGTGTTCGCCATGCGCGTATAGCCCTTCGCCTTCAGCAGTGCCGGGGTCAGCTTCTCCGGCGACCAGCCGCTGGAGTTGAGGCCCTGAATGTTGCCCGACTTGGCGTCGTACTCGATGGCGAACAGGTCGCCGCCCATCCCGTTCATCATCGGCTCGACCACCCCCAGCGCCGCGTTGGCGGCGATGGCGGCGTCGGCCGCCGACCCACCCTCGGCCAATATCTGCGCCCCCGCCTGCGAGGCCAGCGTCTGGCTGGTGGCCACAATCCCCAGCCGACTGATCACCATCGAGCGCGCCTGCGTGCGCCCCGGCAGCGGCCGCGCCGCGGGCGGCGCCGTCTGGGCAAGTACGGTGGCAGCAAAAAGGGCCGGCAGCGCCAGCCAATGAGCGGAGCGAACCAAAGAACGCATGCCGCCAGCCTAGCAGTGTTGCCCCGCCCTGCCCAGCCTTTTGGGCCTAATCAGGCCATACTGGGCCATGGCCACCGGCCGC
>DATBPS010000265.1:0-5038 GCA_036561225.1 Terriglobales bacterium | reverse complement strand
CCACGGCCGAGCACCGTCTGAACCCCCAAACCGGCGAACGCCTTGGCATCGATCATTAGTGCTCGCACGGGTTGACCGCCGCCGCCGTCCTTCAGCCACATTGGGTCGGAGGTAAAGGCTCCGAGGCTGAACAACTCCTGCAAAACAGGGGTCAGGATTCAGGGGTTAGGGGTCAGCGAGCGCACGCGCCTGCGGGGCTCTACGCTCGGTGGGAGATGGCCTTGACGACTGGGGCGTGGCGGTTACAAAAACAGGGGTCAGGATTTGGGGGTTAGGGATCAGCGAACGCGCGCGCCCGCGGGGCTCTATGCTCGGAGATGGCCTTGACGTCTGGGGCGTGGCGGTTGCAAAACAGGGGTTAGGATTTAGGGGTTAGGGATCAGGGAGCGCCTGCGCCTGCGGGGCTCTAGGCTCGGTTGGAGATGGCTTTGACGTCTATGCCGTGGCGTTTGATTTTCTGATTGAGCGTCGAGACGGGGATTTGGAAGCGCTCGGCGGCTTCGGTCTGGCGGCCGTGGGTCTGCTCGAGCATGTCGGTGATCAGGCGGCGCTCGAAGTCGTCCACCAATGAGAACAGCGACAGGGGGCTGCGGTCACCGGCGGGAGGCAGGGCGCCCATGCCGCCGTTGACGGCGTCGGGGAGGAGTTCGGGGCCGATCAGGGGGGTGGTGGAGAGGACGACGGCGCGCTCGATGACGTTTTCCAGCTCGCGGACGTGGCCTGGCCAGGGGTAATCGAGCAGGCAGCGCAGGGCGTCGGGGGCGATGCGGCGGGGAGCGAGGCCGTTTTCGGTGCTGTACTTCTGCAGAAAATGATCCACCAGCAGGGGGATGTCCTGACGGCGCTCCTTCAGGGGGGGCAGGGTCAGGCTGAGGACGTTAAGGCGGTAGAACAGATCCTCGCGGAATTTGCCTTCGGTCACCTGGCGCATTAGGTCCACGTTGGTGGCGGCGATGATGCGCACATCCACCTGCACCTCGTCCACGGAACCGAGGCGCATAAAGCGGCGGTCCTGCAACACGCGCAGGATCTTGGCCTGGGTTTCGAGGCTCATGTTGCCGATCTCGTCGAGGAAAATCGTGCCGCGGTCGGCCACCTCGAAGAGCCCCTTCTTGGGAGCGATGGCGCCGGTGAATGCGCCGCGCACGTGGCCGAACAAGGTGGACTCGAGCAGATCGGTGGCCATGCTGCCGCTGTTCACCGGCACAAAGGGCGCGTCGGCGCGGGAGGAGTGGCCGTGGATGGCCTTGGCGATCAGTTCCTTGCCGGTTCCGCTCTCCCCCTGCAAGAGCACGGTGGAGCGGCTGGGCGCGACCTGTTCCACCCAGTCGAAGACGCGCAGCATGGCCTCGCTCTTGCCGATGATGTTCTCGAAGCTGTAGCGCTGCTTGAGGGCGCGCTTGAGCTGCACATTCTCCTGCGTCACGCGCGCGGCGGCGATGGCGGCGCGCACGTCGGCCAGCAGCTTTTCGTTGTTCCACGGCTTCTGCAGGAACGTCTGCGCGCCCGCCTGCATCGCCTGGACGGCCATCTCGACGGTGGCATAGGCGGAGATCATGATGACCGGGACGCTCGACACGGCGCGCAGGCGGCGCAGCAGGCCGATGCCGGCGGCCGGGCCTCCGGGCAGGGCCACGTCGAGCAGGACCAGGTCAAAGATGTCGTTCTGGAAGCGCTGCCATCCCTGTTCGGCGTCGGCGGCGGTGGCCACCTCGAAGGCATCGAGACGGAAGAGCGTTTCCAGGCTTTCGCGGATGGCGGCTTCGTCGTCCACGATGAGGATGCGCCCGGCGATGCCCGTGGTGCTGAGTTCGGGTTCGGTGGCGGCAACCGGCATGAACAATCCTAAACCGCAACCGGGGTGGCGGGACGGGCCACCGTGCGCAGCGGCAACTCCACCCGGAAGGTGGCGCCGTGTTGGCGGGCACTGCGGACGGTAATCAGGCCGCCGTGCTCCTCGACAATGCCGTAGGTCACCGCCAAGCCCAGCCCGGTGCCGGTGCTCATGGTGGCGCCGCCGGGGAGATCGGCGCCGGAGGCGGGGGCGCGGCCGGCCTTGGTGGTGAAGAAGGGGTCAAAGATGCGGTGGTGCAACTCGGCGGGGATTCCGTCACCGGTGTCACTGATCTCGACGTAGACGCGCTCCTCCCCCGCCACCCGCCCGCTGGAGACGGTGAGGGTGCCACCTTGCGGCATGGCGTCGCGGGCATTGAGGATGAGGTTGAGGAACACCTGCTGCAGCTTGCCCGGGTCGCCGGTGACCTCGATGGTGTCGGGGTGGAGGGCGGCGATGAGATGCACCGCGGCGCTGCGCAGCGGATGCTCGACCAGCGCCAGGGTGTCGCGCACCACGGCGTTGACCTCGACGGTGCGGAACTGGGCGGCGCCGGTGCGGGAGAAATGCAGCAGGTTGCCCACGATCTCGGAAGCGCGGAAGGTCTGGCGGGTGATGGTTTCAAGCACCGGGGCGCGCGGATCGCCCGCCGGCGTCTGCTTGGCCAGCAGTTGGGCGTAGCTGGAGATGACCGCCAGGGGGGTGTTCACCTCGTGCGCCACCCCCGCCGCCAGCAGGCCCACCGAGCGCAGACGGTCGGCCTGGATGAGCTTCTGCTCCATTTCGACTTCGCTGGTTACATCACTCAACAGCACGATGTGCCCGACGCGCTCGTAGCGGGCGGTCACCAGCGGGGCGATGGCCAGGTTGACGATGCGCTCGGCCTGTTCTTCGCCCTCACTGACACCGGCAGCGGCCTCGTTGCCGGCCGGGTGCATGCGCAGCTTGCGCTGGCTGTGGATGCCGCCGCCCATGGCCGCGGTGGCGAACTCGCGGGCAAACTCGGGCCCCAGCAGAGACTCCAGCGGCTGCCCGATGGCCAACTGGCGGGGGCGCGCGGTGAGCACCTCCATCTGGGCATTCCAGCTCTCGACCCTGCCGAGCATGTCGGTGGCCACCACCCCGACCTGGATGCTCTCGACGATGTTCTGATTGAAATCCTTGAGGCGCTGAAATTCATCCGCCTTCTGCCGCAGGGTGGCGTAGAGGCGGGCGTTTTCCAGGGCGATGGCCAGGTACCCGGCGAGGGTCTCGACCAGGGCGACGTCGTCGCTGCTGAGGAATTCACCCCGCAGCGTGCGCCCCAGGGCAATCACCGCCACGGTTCGGCCCTGAATCTGGCAGGGCAGGAAGTAATGCAGGGCGTCCCTCGCCGCCCATTCCGGGTGTTCGAGGAACAGGCGCGGCGCCTGCGCCGCCCCGAAGTGGCGCTGCAGGAAGGCGGAGTCCAGGGCGGGTACGCCGCTGCCACCCCGCTCGCGGCCCAGGCGGAAGCCCGAACCCTCGCCGGCGTTGAGGTAGACGGCGGCGTGGCTGATCTCCAGCGTCTGCGTCAGCCGCGCCAGCACCTGTTCGAGCAGCGCGGCGAGGTCGGTTTCGGTGTTCATCTGCCGGCCGAACTCGATCAGCGTGCGGCGATAGTCGTAGCGCTCGCGGTAGAAGAGCCGGTCCAGCCGCTCCTGCAGCCAGCTCTTCACCGGCTCGAAGAGCAGCGCGGTAACCAGAATGGCCACCAGCCACCCGGCCCATCCCCAGGTGGGGAGCGAGCTGTGGATGAGCACGCCGGCCAGACCGATGACGCCCCAGTAGGCGGCCACCACGAGGGCGGTGGCCAGGGTGTAGACCACGCCGCGACGGAAGATGATTTCGGCTTCGAGAAGGTGATGGCGCCAGATGGCGTAGCCGAAGGTCACCGGCACCACCATCAGCGACAACACCGAGAGATTGGCGAAGCGCGGCAGGTCCGCCCCGGCCACGTAGGGCAGGATGTACAGCGCCAGGAAGGGGATCAGACCCCAGAAGGTGCCCCAGGCCATGACCTGGGCCTGCAGAGCGGACTGGGTGCGCCCGGCGGCCGCGGCGCGGCGGCGATGAAGGAGGAATACCAGCGCCGCGGCCAGAAAATAGACCGCCAGCAACAGGTAGGCGGCGCGATCGAGCACGTCCTGGGCGGCGCTGAGGGTGGCGGGCAGCCAAATGGCCCCCGTGGCGAGCGACACCTCGGCCAGGCCGAGCAACAGCGCCGGCAGGTACAACATGGCCTCGCCCGCCTGCCGCAGCCGGCGCCGCCCGCTTCCCGACGGCTGCGCCTGGCCTGGGAACCCGAGCGCGAACTGCAGCAGCAGGGCGGGCGCCAGCAGCAGCGCCGCTTCATTGAACCAGTAAATCGTCTGGTCGAAGAGGTTCAGCTTGCCGGTGAAGTGGAACGAGAACAGCACGAACGAGGCCAGCGAGAACAGGTAAAAGTTCCACGCCTGGTGGGCGCTGCGCCGGCGATAGAAGACGAACAGCCCGATGGCCAGGTAGAAGAACCCGACCACTTCAAGGAAGACGTAGCGACCGAGCGGCGGGCGGCTGGCGGCGACCGCGACCGGCTGGGTGAACATCCTCCCCTGGCGCACCAGGGTATAGGGCAAGGTGCCGCCGATACCCGCCGCATAGAGCTGGCGGCTCACCGCCTCCGGGGTCTGCACCAGCGTGGGACCCATGGCTACGAGCAAATCCCCGCGCTGAATCCTGCCGGCGGCGAGGGGGTTGGTGGCGGCGGCTTCGAGTCCGGCGGTGGTGCGCCGCCACAGCGCACCGTCGGTGGGCTGGCGGTAGACCCAGAGCTGGCGCAGATTGAGCAGCGCCATGACCAGCAGGAAGAGGGTGAGCACACCCAAGCCCGCCGTCCGCACATCAAAACCGAGTTTGCGATGCTGTTCCACCACTTGACGGCTCTTGTGTACCGCTACGGCCGTGTTGCTTAAAACGAGAACGTGAGCCCGCCGCGCAGTGAGCGCGCCGACTGCACCAGGTATAAAGTTCGACCATCACTGCCCAGCATGGGAATGTATCCCTGCGCCAATAGGTTGTGTATCTCGACCAGCGCCGCCAGCCGTCCGTTGGCGCCCATCAGCCCGGGCAGCGGCTGACGCAGGAAGACATTGGCGTAGGAGTTGGCCTCGGCCGCGGTGTCGTCGTAGAGATCGAGGCCGGTGG
>DATBPS010000264.1:0-2191 GCA_036561225.1 Terriglobales bacterium | reverse complement strand
CACCACCCTCGCCGCCGCCGCCGCCGCCGTCGAAGCCATCGCCGCCCGCGCCGCCGACGCCCCCAGCGTCCACGTCCTGCAACACCTCCACCAACAGCTCGCCGCCAAACCCGCCGCCGGCTAACCCGCGGCGCTATCATGAGCTTATGTCCGGCCCCACCGCCGAGCGCGCCACCCTCGCTCTCGCCCTCTGGGAAAGCCTCGACGACTCCGCCCGCGCCGCCCACTTCGATCTCACCCCCGGCCAGCGCGCCGAACTCGACCGCCGCTGGCAGGCCCACACTGAATCCGCCTCCACCGCCATCTCCTGGGACGACCTCAAAGCCCGCCTGCGCCCGGGCGAATGATCCGCCCCCTCCACCTCCGCCCCGAAGCCGCCGCCGAAATCAGGTCGACGTGGCCGACTGGAACGCACTGGAGGACGCCATGCGCCCTGACGACCGCTCCCGCTACCGCGTCGCCAGCACGAACTGGTTCCCGTCCGGGTCCTGAAATACCGCCGACGTTCCCCACGACTCCTGCTTCGGCTCCTGGGCGAACTTCACCCCCTTGGCCTTCATCGCCGCCGCCGTCGCCAACACGTCGTCGCACCAGAACGAGATCGGCTGGAACTGCCCGATGCGGCCCTCCAGCCCCGGCGGCGTGAACAGCGAGATCCCCGTCTCCGCCCCCGGCACCGCCAGCTCAATCCACCGCTGCGTCGGCGTGAAGGGCTGATCGGTCACCACCCGGAACCCCAGCGCCTCGACAAAAAATTTCAGGGATGCATCCTGGTCCTTCACCGGGACGCCGACGAATTTGATGCCACGGATCATGCCTGTGATACTACACCGTCCTCCATCCCTGGCTCCCGCTGGAGAAGACCGTCCGCCCCAGCGCCTGCCACACAGCCCAAACTTTTCCCACCCCTTAACCTCTTCGCGCGTCTCTCAACTGTCAACTGGCAACTGGCAACCGACAACTCCCCTCCACTCTTCCCTTGACAACTATACCCACGTCGGTCATAGTGCCGGTATGCCCGAAGTGACCGCCGCCCTCTACCAGGTCCTGCTCGCCCTCGGCGGCGGCGAGCGCCACGGTTACGCCATTCTGCAGGACATCGCCCGCGGCGGCGGCCGCATGGGCGCCGCCACCCTCTACCGCACCCTGGAGAAGCTGCTCGAGCTGGGCTGGGCGGAGGAAGTCCGCGCCCCGCGCGGCGAGACCAGCCGCGACGAGCGCCGCCGCTACTACCGCCTCACCCCCGCAGGCACCGCCGCCGCCCGCGCCGAGTCGCGCCGCCTGGAGCAGCTCATGCGCCAGGCCGCCGCCCGTGGCTGGACCGAACGCGGGGAATCAAAGTGGGGCCGCGCATGAAGCGCCACCTCTGGCGCGCCGCGCTGCTGCGTCTCTTCCCCGCCGGTTTCCGCCAGGAGTACGCCGCCGAGATCGCCGCCGTGGATGAACTCCAGCATTCTCCGGCGCTCCTCGCCGCCTCCGGCATGGTCGCCAACGCCGCCGCCGCCCACTTCGACATCCTGCGCCAGGATCTCCGTCTCGCCGCCCGTTCGCTGCGCCGCGCTCCCGGCTTCGCCGCCGGCGTCATCCTCGCCATGGCGCTCGGCATTGGCGCCAACACCGCCGTCTTCTCGCTGGTCTACCACGTGCTTCTCGGCCCCCTGCCCTATCCCCACTCGCGCCAGTTGGTCACCATTCAGGAATCCGAGCCCGGCCCCGGCTTCGGGCGCAACACCAACCAGCTCGATCCCTCCGACTACCGCGACTGGACACTCGCCGGCAGCGATTTTGCCGCTCTCGGCGCCTGGACTTCGCAGCCGCTCAACCTCACCGGGCAGGGAACGCCCCAGCGTCTGGAAGGCGTGCTCGCCACCGCCAGCCTGCTGCCGCTCCTCGGTGTTTCTCCCGCCCGCGGCCGCCGGTTCACTCCCGCCGACGACCGGCCCGGCGCGCCCAACACCGTCATCCTCAGCGACGCCCTCTGGCGCCAACTCGGTGCTGACCCCGATCTCATCGGCCGCGCGCTCACCCTCGACAACCAGGCCTACACCGTCATTGGCGTCATGCCCGCCGGCTACGCCTTCCCCAATCCTTCCATCCAGATCTGGACCCCCTTCCGCCTCAGCCCCGCCGACACCGATCGCAGCAATACTTATCTGAACGTGGTGGGACGCCTTCGCCCCGGCGTCACGCT
>DATBPS010000263.1:0-6397 GCA_036561225.1 Terriglobales bacterium | reverse complement strand
GCCGAGCGGGCGCCCGCTGCCGGGGAGCGAAGCCGCGGCGCTGAGCGACCGTAGGGAGCGACCCAAATCAGGTGTGGAGTATCCACTACTCGCGGCGGGTCGGCGTCCGCAACCGGCGCGGCGTGGTGGCGGGCGCGGTAGGCCTCCACCCGCTGCTGCAATTCACGCCGCCAGTGGGGCGTCGGGGCCAGCAGACTGGCTTGTGCCGCGGCGTGGCAGCCGCAGCGGGCGCTGTCACGATGGCACTGGGGGCAGATCATGGCGATAAGTTCGCTAAGCTACAAAGGATGGCGGCGCGGCTTGTAGGTCTCTTTCTGATTATCACCGGCGTAGCCGCCGTGTCACGGCTGGGCGCGCAAAAGCCCGCCGGCGGCGGTAATCAGCTTGGTACGCGCCCCGCACGCGCGCTCACCCTGCCCGGAGGTTTGAAGCCGGGCCAGAGTTTCACTCTCGAAGCGGATCGCATCACCGCCACGCTCTCGCGCCAGGGCGGCATCTACCACGCCACCGGAGCGGTCGAGATTGCCAGCGACGGTCTGCACCTCAGCGCCGACGAGATGACCTACGACAGCGCCACCGGCGAGGCCACGGCCAGCGGGCACGTGGCCTTTGACAGCGTGCGCGAGCGAACCCACATCGAAGGCAGCCACGCGGTCTACAACTTTGTGCAATCCAGCGGCGAGTTCGACGATTTTCGCGGGGTGAGCGATATCCGCCTGCACGACCGGCAGCCCACCGAGGTGGGAGCCCATCCGCTGATCTTCACCGGACGCAAGCTGGAACGGCTGGGGCCGGAGCACTACCGCCTGGAGGGTGGGATGGTGACCTCCTGTACCCTGCCCAACCCGAAGTGGACGTTCGAGGCGGGCGAGGTGGAGGTGGAGCTGGGTAAAAACGCCCGCCTGCGGCACGCCGTATTTCGCCTGTTCGATATACCCGTTTTCTACGCTCCGTTTCTTACCTATTCGACCAGCCGTACCGGGCGGCAAAGCGGGGTGCTGGTGCCGATGGTGAGCAAGAGCAACGTCAAGGGGTATGTGTTGGGTGACTCCTTCTATTGGGCGGCGCTGCCCAATTTGAACGTGGTCGCGGGAGGTGAGCTGTACACGGCGCGCGGCTGGGCCGACCATGTGCAAATTGAGGGACGGCCGAGCCGCACCTCGGAGTTCTCTTTGCAGCTGGACGGGGTCCTGGATCGGGGCTTGCAGGGTGCGGGGGGCAGCCGCATCCGGCAGGGAGGCCAGGAACTGCGCTTGCAGGGCTCGCATGAATCCGCCGGCGGGTTCCGGACGGTACTGGACGCCGACTACCTGTCGTCGTACCTGTACCGGCTGGTGTTCAACAACAGTTTCGCCGGCGCCATCAACTCCGAAGCCATCTCCAATGGCTTCACCGAGCGGCAGAGCGGCGACGGCAGTGACTTTCTGGTCGAGTTCCACCGCTACCAGAACTTTCTCAGCACCGGTCCTCAGACCAGCCTGTCGCTGGCCAAGCTGCCCAGCGTCAACTGGAGCGCCTACGCGCAGTCGCTGACCCGCAGTCTGCCCCTGTATTTTTCCTGGGACGCCAGCGCCGGTCTGCTGGACCGCACTCAGCCCGGCTTTGCCACCGGCGCCATGTCGCGGCTGGACTTCACCCCGCGGCTGACGATGCCGGTGTACACGCCGCTCGGCAGCTTCACCGGCGATGTGGCGGTGAGTTCGACCTATTACTCCGACTCGCAGGTGGCACCGCAGAACCAGCCTCCGGGCGCGGCGCCGGTGTTGCGGGATCAGGGGCTGTGGCGGGATGCGGTGAGCGCCGGGATGGAGTGGCGGCCGCCGGCCATGGAGAAGGTTTTTTCCGGGCCTGGCGGCTGGCTGGGAGACCGCATCGAGCATGTATTCGAGCCCGAGTTGGGCTACCACTACACCGCCGGGGTGGATCAGGCGGATCAGATCATCCGCTTCGACGCCGGCGACATTCTGGCCGATACCAACGAGGTGGAGTACGGCTTCACCAACCGCCTGCTGGCGGCCGGCGCCAAGCCGGGACAATCGCGCGAGTTGGCCTCCTGGACGCTGCTGCAGAAGTATTACTTCGACCCCACTTTCGGCGGTGCGTTGATAGCGGGCAACAGCAATGTTTTCCTAACCACGGCGCTGTTGTCGCCGTTTGCCGCGCAGGCGATGCCGCTGCGGTACTCCCCCGTCAGCTCGCTGGTACGGGTTTCACCGTTTACCCGCTTCGACGGGGAATGGCGGCTGGACTACGACAGCCATGACCACCACATCAGCGCCAATGCGTTTACCGGCAACTTTCACTTTGGCAAGGGCTTTGTGTCCGGCAGCCACTACCTGCTGCGCCCGCCCCCGGGATTGCTGCCGGCGGCGGCGCCTCCGGTGTACAACCAGATGCGGCTCGGCACCGGCTACGGCGACGCCCTCGCGCCCGGGCTGAGCGTCGCCGGCGCGGTGGCTTATGACGCCCGCACCGGGCGGCTGCAGTACACCAGCTTTCAGGTGACGCACAACTGGGACTGCTGCGGGTTTTCGGTCGAGTACCGGCGCTTCTCCCTGGCCACCCTGCGGCGCGAGAATCAGTTTCTGATCAGCTTCAGCCTGGCCAACGTGGCCACGTTTGGCAACCTGAAGCACCAAGATCAGCTGTTCTAGCGGCCGACATTAGCCGACCTTAGAGCATAGCGCGGCAGCTCGGAGGCGCCCTGAGCAGAGCGGGCGCCCGCTGCCGGGGAGCGAAGCTACGGCGCTGAGCGACCGTAGGGAGCGACCCAAGTCAGGTGTGGAGTATCCACCGGCAGCTATAATTTAGGATTGGTGGCGGCGTGGAATCCATTTTAGCTTTCAGTCTGTTGTGGGCGCGTGTGGCGCTGGGCCTGTACCTCGCCGGGTGGGCGGCGGCGCTGGCGGCGGCGCTGTTGAAGGATGCCGGGCAGCAGAATGCCATCTTCGGGCTGGCGCGGGCGGCGGTGGCGGCCGGGTTTCTCTTCCAGTTCGTCAGCCTGGTGGAGTCGGTTTCCAGTTTCACGCCGCAAGCCGACGTGTACCGGATTCTGACCGGACTGCTGGCGCTGACCATCGCGGCGTTTTTCCTGATGGTGTACCGGGCCGGTTCGCCGCGGCCGCTGAGTCTGGTGGTGCTGCCGCTCATCTGTCTGGTGGCGGGCGCCGCCACGCTGGCGCCGGCGACGGCGGTGGGCGGGCCCTCGCCGATGGCGCGCAGCCTGCTCCACAACGGCTGGATCTTCCTGCACATCGTGCTGATCTTTATCGGCTACGCCGGCCTGGTGGTGGCGGTGGGCAGCGGGCTTTTGTACCTGATCGCCGAGCGAGGGCTGAAGTCCAAGCGTCTGCGCGCGCCCGGGCGCGTGCTGCCGTCGCTCGAAAAGCTTGACCTGATCAGCTATCGCTCGCTGCTGGTCGGTTTCCCTCTGCTCAGCGCCGGGCTGGTGATCGGCATCTACTGGGCGGACGCGCTCTTCGGGCGGGTGGCGCTGGGAGATCCGACGGTGCTGCTGGCGCTGCTGGCGTGGAGCATCTATCTGGTGCTGCTGTTTGCCCGCTGGTCGGCGGGCTGGCGGGGACGGCGCAGCGCCTATCTGACATTGGTCTGCTTCGGCCTGGCTGTGGCGGGATGGCTTGCCAACGGCATGAGTCAGGTGCATTCGATGTTTCTGAAATGAGCCTGCTGCTGCTGGGGATCAGCCATCACACCGCCGGGCTCGAGTTGCGCGAGCCCCTGGCGTTGCCGGAGGTCAAGTTGGCCCCCGCGCTGCGCTTGCTGGCGGAGCAGCCGGGGGTGGTTGAGGGCATGATCCTATCCACCTGCAACCGGGTGGAGGTGCTGATCGCCGGGGCGGGCGAGGCGCCGGACCTGTTTCGTTTCTTGGCGGTGGCCAGCGGGCAGCCCAGCCTGCCGCCGGCGGACCATTTTTATCAATTGCGGGACAGCGAGGCGGTGCGGCATCTGTTTCGCGTGGCTTCCAGCCTGGATTCGCTGGTGGTGGGGGAGCCGCAGATTCTGGGTCAGCTCAAACAGGCGTACGCCGCCGCGCAGACGGCGGGGCTGGTGGGCGGGGAGCTGGAGGCGGCGCTGTCGCGGGCTTTCCGGGCGGCCAAGCGGGTGCGCACCGAGACCGCGATTGCCGAGCAGCCGGTGAGCGTCAGCCAGACGGCGGTGGACCTGGCGCGGCAGATCTTCGGGTCGCTGGAGAACAAGACGGTGCTGCTGCTGGGCGCCGGGACGATGGGCGCGGCGGCGGCGCGCTACCTGATGCAGCAGGGCGCCCAGCGGCTGCTGGTGCTGAACCGCACCCTGAGCCATGCCCAGGTGCTGGCGGAGAAGCACGGCGGCACGGCGCATCCGCTGCAGCAACTGGGCGAGCTGGGCGAACAGGCGGATGTGGTGATCGCCTGCACCGGCGCGCCGCGGCCGCTGGTGAGCCGGGCCGACGCGGCGCGGTTTCTGGGCAAGCGCCGGGGCCGGCCGATGCTGTTTCTGGACCTGGCGGTGCCCCGCGACGTCGAGCCCAGCGTGCACCAGCTCGACAACGCCTTCGTCTACAACGTGGACGATCTGGACCAGGTGGTGAGCGCCAACCTGGAAGGCCGGCGGCAGGAAGCGGCGCGGGGAGAAGAGATCATCGCCGCCGAAGTGGCGGCCTACGAACAGCGGCGCGACGGGCGGGCGGCGATTCCCACGCTGGTGGCGCTGCAGGCCCAGGCGGAGTCGCTGCGCGCCGCCGAATGGGAGCGGGTAAGGAAGCGGCTGGGGCCGCTGACGCGGGAACAGGAGCAGGCGATTGAAGGATTGACCCGCAGCCTGATGCAGAAGTGGCTGCATAGTCCGCTGGTGGAAATTCGCGAGGCGATGCAGAATCCGGGAACCGAGTCGGCGCGCCGGCTGTTGACCGAGATGGTGCACCGCTTGTTCGACCTGCCGGCGGCGGGCGGGCACGGGGAAGAGAAGGAAGCGGATGCGCTCATCGCGGCAGCTCGGAGGCGCCCTGAGCCGAGCGGGCGCCCGCTGCCGGGGAGCGAAGCCACGGCGCTGAGCGACCGTAGGGAGCGACCCAAGTCAGGGGTGGAGTATCCACCCCGCTCGGCCCATGAGTGAGGCGGCACCACTGCGGCTGGGATCGCGCGGGTCGGCGCTGGCGCGCTGGCAGGCGGAGGCGGTGGCCCGCCGGCTGGCCGCAGTGGGGCAGGCGAGCTGCATCGCCTACGTCACCACCACCGGCGACCGGCGCACCGACGTGCCGCTGGCGGCGATCGGCGGCAAGGGGCTGTTTACCCAGGAGATCGAAGCCGGTCTGCTGGCGGGCGAGCTCGATGCCGCGGTGCACAGTCTGAAAGACGTGCCTTCGACGCTGCCCGAAGGCCTGGTTCTGGGGGCGATCTTGGAGCGTGAGGATGCACGCGATGTGCTGATCGCTCCGCCGGGGACGACGCTGCAATCGCTGGCACAAGGCGCGCGGGTGGGGACCAGCAGCCTGCGCCGGCAGGCGCAGTTGCTGATGCTGCGCCCCGACGTCACCGTGCTCCCGCTGCGCGGGAACGTGGACACACGTCTGCGCAAGTACCGCGAGGGAGAGTTCGACGCCCTGCTGCTGGCTGCTGCCGGCCTCGACCGGTTGGGGCTGGCGCAGGCCATCAGCGAGCGGCTGGCGGCAGAGCAGTTCCTGCCCGCTGCCGGACAAGGGGTGCTGGCCATCGAGTGCCGGGCGGACGATGCCGCCACGCTGGCTCAATTGCGGCCTCTGCATCATGCGCCCACCGCGGAGGCCATCGCCGCCGAACGGGCGCTGCTGCGCCGCCTCGACTGCGGCTGCCAGGCGCCGGTGGCGGCCTACGCCGAAACGGCCGGGGAGGAACTGACATTGCGCGCGCTGGTAGCCGCGCCCGACGGCCGGCGCGTGGTGCGGGCGGCGGCGACCGGCGCCCGGCAGGAGGCGGAGCGGGTGGGGGTGCAGTTGGCCGAGACGCTGCTCGACGAGGGGGCGGACGAAATCCTGCGGGCGATTTATGGTTAGCCGGCAGCTGCGGGGGCGCCGCATTGTGGTGACCCGGGCCGCCGCCCAGGCGGGAGAGATGCTCGACCGCCTGCGCGCCCTGGGCGCCGAGGCGGTGGCCCTGCCGACCATAATCATCGCGCCTCCCGGCAACCCCCAGGCGCTCGTCGCCGCGCTGGCGGAACTGGACGATTACGACGGGGTGGTGTTCACCAGCGCCAATGCAGTCGCGGCGGTCGCCGCGCTGGTGGGGGAGCGGAGCCATCCCCGGGGATGGGTCTGCGCCGCCGGACCGGCTACCGCCGCCGCGCTGCGCGCGCGGCTGGGGTGGGAGGCCGACATCGTCGCTGCCGTGTTCGGGGCCGAGGGCGTGGTGGCCGCGCTGGC
>DATBPS010000262.1:0-5654 GCA_036561225.1 Terriglobales bacterium | reverse complement strand
CCGTTCATCAAGCTCAACTGCCCGGCCATACCGGCCACCCTGCTGGAGAGCGAATTGTTCGGCCACGAGAAAGGCGCCTTCACCGGCGCCCACGCCTGCAAGCCGGGGCGGGTCGAACAGGCGGGCGGCGGCACGCTGTTTCTGGATGAGATCGGCGAGCTGGAGTTGGGACTCCAGGGCAAGCTGCTGCAGCTGCTGCAGGACCGTCGTTTTATGCGGCTGGGCGGCAGGGATGAATTGCACGCCGACGCCCGCATGCTCTTCGCCACCAATCGCAATCTGGAAGCCGAGATGGCGGCGGGACGGCTGCGCCAGGACTTGTATTACCGCATCAACGTGGTGGGCGTCGAGCTGCCGCCCCTGCGGCAGCGGCGGGAGGACATTCCGCGACTGGCGCGCTATTTCGTCAACCTGCACAGCCGTCACTACCGTCGGTCGGTGCCGCCGCTGCCGGCGGAGTTCGTGAGCGCGCTGCAACGCTACCCCTGGCCGGGAAACGTGCGTGAGCTGGAAAACATGATGAAGCGCTACGTGGTGCTGGGCAGCGTCAGCGAGCTGCTGCCCGTGCTGCTCGCGCGGTCCGAGCTGGAGCTGCAGCCGGACGGCGAAGGTTCGGTTTCGCTCAAGGCGCTCACCCGCCAGGCGGTGCACGAATTGGAGCGCGGCATCATCCTGCAGGCGCTGGCGGCGCACCGCTGGCACCGCAAGCGGGCCGCCCAGGCGCTGCACATCAGCTACCGTGCGCTGCTCTACAAACTCAAGCAGGCCGGCTTGCAGTCGGCTCCCGGCGCGCACGCGCCGGCAGCCGACGCCGAAAACGACAACCCCGCCGCCGGCGCGGCGAATCCCGAATGGGCCGAGGAGAAGGAGGGCATACAGTGATGTGGCACATCCACGGTGCAAGGCAATGGGGCTGGAGCCTCGTCTGCGTGCTGGCTCTGGGCGCGGCAGCTTCCGCCCAAAACCCATGGCAATGGCTGAAGGTGAAAGCAGGCGGGGCGCACGACGATGCCCCGGCCGCATCGGCGGCCCGCTCGGCCGCTGCGCCGCCCACCACCGCTGTGCCGGGAGCGGATTACGTCATCGGACCCGGCGACGTGCTGGCCATTGATGTCTGGAAGGAGCCCGAAATCTCACAAACCGAGCCCGTGCGGCCCGATGGCGCCATCGCGCTTCCACTGGCCGGCACCTTGCGCGCCGGCGGTTCCACGCCCTCGGAGCTGGCCGCGCAGATCAAGTCCAGGCTGGCGGCATATATTTCAGATCCCGTCGTGACGGTCATGGTCACCAAGGTTGTCAGCCACAGCTTCCAGGTGCTGGGAGAGGTGCTGCGGCCGGGCAGTTATCCGCTGGTGGGCCCCACCACCGTGCTGCAAGCGCTGGCCCAGGCGGGTGGCTTTACCCCCTTCGCCGATCCCGGACACGTGGCCATTCTGCACCGGACGCCCGACGGCAAGCAGGTGCGCTACCGCTTCGATTACTCCGCCGTGATCCACGGCAACGATCTGCAGCAGGACCGTCTGCTGCAGCCCGGAGATAGCCTCATTGTCCCGTAACCAGCATCTCTCGTTGCGGCTCGCCGGGCCAGTTCCGCTGCTGGCGTTGCTGCTGGCCGCCTTCGGCTCCGCCCCGGCGGCGGGGCAGGCGCAGGGCGCGGCGGCAGCGCCGGCCACCGCGCCGGACGGGTTTCAGGCTTCCGTCAGCGCGCGGTCGGGCTACGTCAGCGATCTGCGCCAAGGCAATCAGCAGCAGGGGGGCAGCGCGGAGGAGGACTTGGCGGGGTCGCTGCAGTGGCAGCGGCTCGGCCCCACCGGCGGCGTGCAGTTGCGTTACCAGCCCCGGCTGCAGCTTTTCTCCTCGGTACCGCAACTCAACAGCCTGAACCAGATGGCCTCACTTGATGGGGCCTGGCAGCCGGCGCCGCGCTGGAGCTTGAGCGCCCATCTCAATGGCGGCTATCTGCGGCAACTGCCGGAAGCGGCCATCAGCGGGCTGCAGCCGGAGTTGCTGGTGCAGCCGCAGCCGGTGTTGCCACGCACCCGTGAGGCCACCGGCGCCGGCCAGCTCAAGCTGAGCTACGCGCTCAGCGCACGCTCCAGCCTCGCGGCCTACGGAGGCTATTCGGAGACGCGCTTCCCGAACGCCAGCCAGGCGCCCGACTCGCTGAACGGCGTGCGTGGCGACCAAAGCGGCTTGGCCTATACCTTTACCGCCACGCCGCGCACGCAGTGGGGCCTGCGGTTGGATCAGCAGAACGACAGCATCGGCCATTCCTCGCATCTGGCAGCCGAGAGCCTGACGGCATCGTACAGTCGCGCCCTGACGCCTCTGCTGCGCCTCGACATTGCGGCGGGCCCGGAGTATAGCCAGGTGCGCGGCACCTATGTGCTCAATCTGGGCAGCCCCGGCCTGCCGGTGGTTCTCACCGACCGCTTTTACCGCGTGCGCACCTATCCGCGGCTGAGCGGCAGCCTGTCGCGGCAGGACCGGAATTGGCCCTGGAGCGTTTCGGTCGCCAGCCAGGTCAGCAGCGCCGACGGGCTGCCTTTCCCCGCCGCGCTGCTCGACGGCGGGGCCTCGCTGCAGCCGTACATCAGCCCTGACTGGCGGTTGCGCCTCGGTGTGCATGCCTCCCAGTTCCGCGCCCTGACCACCGGAGGCGTGACCGGGCAGTTGCGCATGGGCGCGGTCACCGTCGAACTCGAGCGGCGGCTGAGCAACCAATTCAGCGTGGGCGTGGATTTCAGTTATGTAGCGCAGCGCAGCCAGGGTTCGCTCCCCATGCCGCCCGCCGTCAACCGCGGCGTGGGCGGGGTGCGCCTCAACTGGACATGGCCGCCACGCGCGGAAGCAGGTCAATGATATGTCCCTACCGTCTCAATTCAAGGGTCGCGACGTCTGGCCGACGATCCGCGCGCTGCTGATCCGCCGCCGCTGGTGGCTCTTGCTGCCGCTGCTGATGGGCTGGCTGTGCGTGGTCTCGCTGTACTGGCTGCTGCCGCCCAGCTATGAATCGCAGGCGCTGCTGCTGGTGGAGCAGCAATCGGTTCCCCAAACCTATGTGCAGCCCAATGTCACCTTCAATGCCGGGCAACTGTTGCAGAGCATGGGGCTTCAAGTCCTGAGCCGCGACCGCCTGGCGCAGGTGGTGCGGCAGTACCACCTCTACCCCGACGTGCAGCAGCGGCTCGGCATGGATGCCGCCATCGAGAAGCTCCAGAAGCAGATCACCATCGAGCCGGTCAGCCTGACCAGCCTGCCCAACCCGCCGCCCGGCGACTGGAGCGCCATCCGCATCGCCTTCGACGCCTCCACGCCCAAGCTGGCGCAGGAGGTGGACAACGACTTGACCACCAGTTTTATCCAGGAGAATTTGCGCGCCACGCAACAGGCCTCGGCGCAGACCACCACGTTTTTGCAACAGCAGCTCCAACAGGCGGCGGCGCCGCTGCAACAGGCGCAGGCACAGGTGCAGAACTATGAACGCGACCACATGGGCATGCTGCCGGGCCAGGAGCAGGCCAATCTGGCCATCATGATGAACCAGCAAAGCGCCCTGGCGGCGACCCTGACCACCCGCAACCGGATCCAACTCGAGATCGCCTCCGACCGGGCCTTGCTGGCGAACGCGCCCACGCCCGAGCAAGCGCAGATGCAGCAGGATTTGACCTCGCTGCAGTCCCAGTTGAGCACCATGCGCAGCCATTACACCGATCGCTATCCGGGCGTGGTGCTGTTGGAGCAGCAGATCGCCTCCCTGCAGGGCAAACTGCGGGCCGGCTCCGGACCCCACACCGCCGCGGCGGCGGCCGACAACGCCGGGGGCACGCTGCAGTTGAGCCAGGTCCGCAGCCAGATGGAGGCCGATCAGGCGCTCCTGCCGCAGATCGAGCAGCAGGTCACGGCGCTGCAGAAACAGGTGCAGAGCTACCAGCATCGCTTGGCGCTGGCGCCGCCGGCGGCGGCGCAATTGGCCGGCTTGCAGGCCCAGCAGCAACAGGCAGAGGCCAACTATCAGGCCTTGCTCACCAAACTCAACGATTCACAAATGGCCAGCCAATTGGAGGCGCAGCAGGGCGGGGCGCAGTTCTCGCTGGTGAATGCGCCGGATCTGCCGCTCACCCCCAGCGGCCCCGACCCGGCGGTATTGAGCGTGCTCGGGTTGGCCCTGGGACTGGTACTGGGGTTGGGTGCCAGCGCGTTGGCCGAACTCACGCAGGACCGGATTGGCGGCGAGACGGATGTGGTGGCGCTGGGCCTGACGCCGGTATTGGCCCGCATCCCGTCTCTGCGCAGCGCCGCCGAGCGGGCCCGGTTGCGGCGGCGCGCGGGTTGGGAATGGGTGGCGGCGGCGGCCTTGGTGTTGGTGCTGATCGCCGGCAATCTCTGGCTGCTGCGGCTGGGGAGCTGAGATGGAGAGGGACCACACGATGACCAGCACGGACACTCTGATTTCCGTCACGCCGGCGCCGCTCGAAGAGCTGCAGCTTGAGCACGTGCCGCGCTTGGCGCCTCCGGCGTCGGCGCCCGCCACCTTCGCGGCTTGGTCGGCGCCCCAGAGTGTGGGCGCGGAGCAGTTCCGGCGCCTGGCGGTCGAGTTGTCGCACACGCGCGCGCGGCGTCCGCTTGCCAAAGTGCTGGTGACCAGCGCGGCGCCCGGCGAGGGCAAGAGCGTCAGCGCCGCCAATTTGGCCTTGACCCTGGCGCGGCCGGGCCGGCAACGGGTGCTGCTGCTGGAAGGCGACTTGCACCGCCCCACGCTGCTCGCCCGCATGGGCGTGCGCCACGATGGCGGACTGGCGGACTGGCTGGAGCAACGGCGGACACTGCCGGAGTGCCTGGCGCGCTGGAGCGGCCTGCCGCTGTGGGTACTGCCCGCGGGACGCAGCGCCGGCTTGCCGTTGGAGCTGCTGCAGGCCTGCTCGCCCGCCAGCATTCTGCGCCTGCTCGAGCCGCAGTTCGATTGGATTGTGATCGATTCGCCGCCGCTGCTGCCCATGGCCGATGCCGCGCATTGGGCCCGCGCCGCCGACGGCGTCCTGCTGGTCGCGCGCGCCAATCACAGCCGCCTGAGCGACTTGCAGCGCGGGGTGCGGCAATTGGAGCGGGAGAAATGGCTGGGTGTGATCCTGAACGACTATCAGGCGCGCGAACACCACTATTACGACCAATATTATCCGGGTTCTGGTCAGCCAAAGTTGGCCCCCGCCCGGCAAGGAACGCGCAAAAAGTGACGCAGAGGACGCATTGATGGCTGCGCATACGATTCCGCAATACCTCTCCCGGCGCCGCGGCTGGCAGATGGCGCTGGGCGAAGCCGGGGTGATGGTGCTGACGCTGAGCGCGGTGCTGCTGTACCGGTTTGGCCATGACGCTCCGCTGGTGCTTCAGGAGGACGCGGGATGGCGCATCGGGCTGGCCTGCGCGCTGTGCCTGCTCTGCCTCTACGGTTTCGATCTGTACGAATCCCCGGTGCTGGGCGATTGGCGGGAGCTGTGGCTGCGGTTGCCCCTGGCATTGGGCGTCCTGGCGTTGGGGATGGCGGGCCTGCTGTGGATGTTTCCCGGTCCCGATGTCAACCAGCACTGGGCGGTGCAGGTATTGGCCGCGGTGGCCTTCACCGTGGCCGCGGTCCGCTGCGGGTGGTTGTTGGG
>DATBPS010000261.1:0-2384 GCA_036561225.1 Terriglobales bacterium | reverse complement strand
ACCACCTGCGTGCCCATGGCGAGCTGCATGAGATAGCCGCTCTGCGCGAATGCGGTGGACAAGGCGACAGCGCCACTGGGCAGCGTGCCCGGAGGGGGCGGCGGCAGGAACATCAGGAAGCCGTTGATCCCGACCACAAAGAACAGAATCCCGAGCAGCAGGCGTGCCACCGTCACCGCAACGCGCATAATGACGAATTGTGACACGCCTCAGATTAGCCGGTTGCTGTTGGGCGCTGGCCCTCGCCTGCCATGGGCAGACGCCGGTGCCGTCTTGCCGTCTGCAGGTGCATGCGATGCCGGTGACCTCGCATGGCGAGCCGCTTTCGGGCATCAACTCCGCCGCCCTTATCGCCTCCAAGCCGCAGGGCGCCATGGTCGAAAATGTGAGCCTGTCGCCTCCCGATCATGTTGTCCTGCTACTGGATATCAGCGGCACCGAATCGGCGAAAGACGTGTGGGCGGCAACCTCCGCCCTGGCGGAGGGCGTGGCGCAGGCGTTGCCGGACAGTGTGTCGGTTCGCGTGGCGTCGTTTAATGACACCTTCCGCTGGGATACGGGCTGGCGCAAGCCCTCCAGCCTCATCACTCCTCTGGCTCAGGCGCTGCGCGGCACCCACCCGCGCGGCGGCACGGCGCTGTACGACGCGCTGCTGACGGCCTCCGCCGATCCGCAGGTCAGCCGCGGCTACGCCATCATCGTGATTAGCGACGGCGGCGACGATGCCAGCCGGTCCACCAACAAACAGTCTGCGGAGCTGCTCGCCCAGCGCGGCCTCAGCCTGCTGCTGCTGCACGTCGGCAGCCGTCATTCGGACTCCTACCTCGACGAGTTCCTCAAGCAAGCCGGCGTGCTCGACTACCGGGTTCAAGGCGTTCCCGATGCCTCACAGGTCCCGATCATCGGCGCCCGCATATGGAACCTGCTGCGGAACCAGATCCTGGTTACTGTGCTGCTCCCGGAGGCAGACAAAGTCAAGCTCACGCTCGCCCCGGCGCTGCGGCACAGGGGCGGCCTGCGTTATTTTTCGCCTCCCGCAGCCTGCGAGGTGAACTAGGGCCGCAGCAGCATGGCGTTCATGGGCAGTTCGTTGAGATGGTGGCGCTCGAAGTGACTGAACCCGGCGGCGGTGAACATTTGCCGGAACTCAGCTTCGGTGTAGGAGTCCCCCTCGGCGGTGCCGAACAGCATGGTGAGGCTGAAGGCGGCGGCCATGGGCGGGGAGATGCGGTCGGGGTTGGGAATGAAATCCTCGACGATGACCGCGCCGCCGGGCGCCAGCGCCCGCTTCACCTTAGCCATGATGGCCTGGTTGGTCTGGGCGCTGAACATGTGCAGGAAGCCGGTGACCAGAATCAGGTTGTATTCGGGTTTCAGCTCGACTTCGCCTTCGCTGCCGGGAATGATGCTGCCCGCCAACGTATGGTAGCGGGCGCCCAAGCCGGCCTTGTCGGCGTTTTCGCGGGCCACGGCCAGCACCGGCGGGCCATCGAGAATGGTGACGTCCGCCTGCGGCGATTGCCGCGCGACAGCGATGCCGTACTCGCCGTGGCCGCCGGCCACATCCAGCACCCTGCCGCCCTGCGCCAGCAGGGGCGCGGCGATCTTCTCGGCGATGACCTTGGCGGGCAGGCGCGCGATGACGCCCATGCTGCGCGCAAAGATGACCCAGGCCTCGGGCGGCGCAACTCCCTGCACGTTCCCGCCGAGGCGCACCACCGCGAGCATGCGCTCGGCCGAGGTTTGCTGGGCAATAAAGTCCCACCAGCCGGCGGCGTCGGCGATGGCGACCGGTGAGCGGCGATTGAGGAACACCTGTGCCGTGGGCGACAGGCTGTAGCGATCCTCCTGCTTGTGCAGCAGGCCGGGGATGCACAGGTAGTCGGCCAGACTGCGCGTCCCGCGTTCGGCGGCGCCGATCTTCTTGCCCAGCGCGGCGGCGGTTAAAGGCCCATCGGCCAGCGCAGTAAATAAATCCAGTTGAATGGCGGCGACCAGCGCCGCTGTTTGCTGGCTGGCGCTCAGCATGGCCAGGACTGGCTGCGGGTTGGGAGCATCAGAAGGCGACGAGGTCATGCCCCCCATTGTGCCTCAGCCATCAGACGGGAGGCAAAGCGCCTATTTGCCCGTTTGCGCACGGCTGGCGTAAGCTGTGCCGCATGGAACCGCTGCGTCACGCCCGCCTCGTTCTGCTCTGTACGTTGCTGGTCAGCCTGAGTGTCGCCGCCACGCCTTCGTTTTCGTTCACCGTGGCCCCGCAGCCGGCGCAGAAGCAATTCCAAGTGACCCTGCGCTGCCGCGGGCTGAACGCCGGCTTCACCGACTTCGAGATGCCGGAGTGGATGCCCGGCTATTACCGGCTGATGAACTACGCCAGCCACGTC
>DATBPS010000260.1:0-15692 GCA_036561225.1 Terriglobales bacterium | reverse complement strand
GCCACTGAGAACTTGACCGCACGGTCGGGAGCCGCGACAATAGGAGGTATCCACCGATACCTTCGTAGGCGTCGTACCGCGTATACATTATGGCCTCGCGTCCCCAACCCAAGCTCTCTACCCCCTCGCGCAAACCAGGCGAAACAGCCCCAGCAGCTACCGTGCTGAGCACCGCCCGCCGCTATCCTCTCGATGCCGCCACGCTGCGCAACTTTCTTCGCCAAATGGTCACCGTGCGGGAGTTTGAGCACATCGGCGAGCGCGAGTTCAAGGCCGGGTTGATCCGTGGCTACTACCATTCCTATGCCGGGCAGGAAGCGGTTGGGGTGGGCTTTTTTCACGGCCTGGACCTGCATCGCGACTACATCGTGGATCACTACCGGGACCACGGCCACATGCTGCTTTCGGGCATGGATCCGATGCGCATTTTTGCCGAGCTATTCGGGCGCAGCACCGGCGTCTCCAAGGGCAAGGGCGGCAGCATGCACATGTACAGCCCCGAGCAACACTTTCTGGGCGGGGACGGGATCGTGGGCGGAGGTATTTCCGTCTCCACCGGGGTCGGCCTGGCCCTCAAGCAACAGAAGCGGGACGGCATCTGCGTGTGCTTCTTCGGCGACGGTGCGGTGGATACGGGAACCTTCCACGAGTCGCTGAACATCGCCAGCTTGTGGAATATTCCCACCCTGTATATCTGCGTGAACAACATGTACAGCATGGGCACCAGTTTGGAGCGGCACTCGAGCCTGCCGCGGCTGGTGGATCGCGCCTGTGGCTTCGGCATCGAGACGGAACAAGTGGACGGCCAGGACGTGTGGGCCACCACGGAAGCGGCCGAGCGCATCGTGCACCATGTGCGGGAAAAGCAGCGTCCTTACTTCGTGGAAGTATTGACCTACCGCTACCAGGGGCACGGCATCCACGACAAGGCGCTGAACTACCGCACGCTGGAAGAAGAGACCGCCTGGCACGCGCGCGACCCGCTCAAGCTGCTGAGCGATTACCTGATGGAAGAGAAGATTCTGAGCCGCGACGACATTGAGGTCATCCGCAAGGAAGTGGTGGCGGAGCTGGAAACCAATGTGGCCGAGGCGAAGACCGGACCGGAACCGGCGCCGGAAGAGCTTTTCCACGACGTGATGGCCTGAGGGCGAGGAAGAGGAACCTACTGTGCTTGTAAAGAAAGCCATGCACGAGGCGCTGAATATGGCGCTCGGCGAAGAGATGGAGCGCGATGAGCGCGTGGTGCTGCTGGGCGAAGAGATCGGCGCCTACAACGGGGTTCACTACGTCACCCGCGGCCTCTACGACCGCTTTGGCAAAGACCGGGTGATCGACACACCGATTTCGGAAGAGAGCTTTGTCGGCGTGGGCGTGGGGCTGGCCATCATGGGGCAGCGGCCGGTGGTGGAGATGATGCGCATGGATTTTTCCCTGCGCGCCATGGATCAGATCTACAACCACATGGCCAAGATTCGCTACATGTCGGGTGGCCGCTTGTCCGTGCCGATGGTACTGCGTGGACCGGAAGGACCGGGGCCGAACCCCGGGCTGACGGCTCAGCACGGCCAGCAATTGAGCGTGCTGTTCGCCCACTGCCCCGGGTTACGGGTGGTCAGCCCGTCGAATCAGTACGACGCCAAGGGGATGTTGAAGGCGGCCATTCGTAGCGATGACCCGGTGGTGTTCCTCGAGCCGGGCCCGCTCAACAACAAGCAAGGCGAGGTGGATGACGGCGACTACCTGGTGCCGATTGACCAGTCGGAGATCAAGCATGCCGGCAGCGACGTGACCCTGATCGGGTACGGGGCCAGCGTGGCGTTGTGCCTGCAGGCGGCGCGCGATCTGGAGCGGGACGGCATTTCGGCCGAGGTGGTGGACCTGCGCGTGCTGCGGCCGCTGGACATGGGCCCGGCGCTGGCGTCCCTGCACAAGACCAACCGTGCCGTGGTGGTGGATTACGCCTGGCAGAGTTATGGCCCGGCCGCGGAAGTGGTGGCGCGCATCATGAACGAGGGCTTCTGGGATCTGGAAGCACCGGTGGAGCGCGTCGCCGGCAAAGAGACGCCGCTGCCCTACGCCGCCAACCTGGAAGAGCTGACCAAGCCGAATTCGGAGGAAGTGGTCGCCGCAGCGAAGAAGACGCTGGCCGGTCGCTAAAGCAGCTTGGTGCGATTCTCGGTTTCGAGCTGCTGGACCAGCTTGCCGACTTTTTGCGACTGCGAGCGGGGGACGATGAGCAGGGCGTCGGGGGTTTCGACCACCACCAGATCGCTGACGCCGACCAGGGCGACGGTTTTACCGTCCACGCTGACGAAGTTGTTGGCCGAGTCGAGCTCGACGACTGTGCCCGCCTGAGTAACGGTGCCGCCATGCGGCGCCAGCTGCTCGTAGAGCGCGCCCCAACTACCGAGGTCGTTCCAGCCCAGGTTGGGAGCGGGGACGCAGACGATGTTGCGGCTGCGCTCCATCACGGCATAGTCAATGGAGATGTTCTCGCACTCCGGGTACCAGCGATCCAGCACGGCGGCCAGCTTGGAGCGGGGCGCTTCGGCGATGCGGCGCAGGATCTCGGCGGTAGCCGGCAGGAACTCGGCCATCGCCTCCAGCACGCTGGAGGCGCGCCAGATGAACAGGCCGGCGTTCCAGAAGAAATGACCCGCCTCGACGAACTCCTTGGCCTGGGCCAGGTTGGGCTTTTCGGTGAAGCGGCGCACGCGCATGGCCTGCGCCTTGGAACGCGGATCGTGCATGGCCTCGATGTAGCCGTAGCCGGTTTCGGGGCGGGTGGGCGGAATGCCGAGAACCACCAGCTTCCCCGGGCGCTGGGCTTCCTTGACCGCCTGACGCACCAGGGTGACGAAGCCATCGGGGTTGGCGATGTAGGCGTCAGAGGGGAAAACGCCCATGTTGACGTCGCCGCGGGCGCGCAGGATCAGCTCGGCGCCCAGGCCAATGGCGGGGGCGGTGTTGCGGCCCACCGGTTCGGCAATCACTTGAGAAGACGGCACTTGCGGCGCCTGGCGCAGAATGGCAGGGCGCAGCTCACGGTTGGTCAGGATCCAGATGTCTTCCGGACCGGCGAGGAGCGGGCGCAACCGCTCGAGGGTCATCTCCAGCATGGAGTGCTCACCGATGATCGGCAGCACCTGCTTGGCGGCGTTCTTGCGGCTGCGCGGCCAGAAGCGCGTGCCCCGGCCACCAGCCAGGATCAGGGCACAAAAGCCGTTGGGTCTGGAGGCCGTGGTCGGCACGAATGGCAGAATATCAGGAATTACTGTAAATCCCTTAAAAATCGAGTAAATTCGCCGCATGACTGATACGAACCGCGACCCCCGGCGTTATGCCCAAGCCAAGCTGCGGCTCAGCCTGATGGATGGCGGCATAAAACTGGCTCTGCTGGTCCTATTCCTGACCAGCGGGCTCAGCGTGGGCTTGGCGCGCTGGTGCGCCGGTGCGCCCTGGTTGGGGGTGTTGGAGTATGTGCTGCTGCTGGGCGCTGGCTTTACCCTGATTGGCCTACCCGGCGACTGGTTAGGGCGGCGTATCGAAGTGAGCTACGGCATGAACCGCCAGAGCGTGGGCGGATGGGCCAAGGATCAAGTCAAAGGCGCCGTGCTGGGGGCGGTTCTGGGCGCGGCCGGCGCCGAGCTGCTCTACTGGTTGCTGCGGGTCGCGCCCCGTCACTGGTGGCTATGGGGGTGGGCCGGATTCCTGGTGATCATGGTGGGGCTGGTGCAACTGGGACCGGTACTGCTGCTGCCCATTTTTTTTAAACTACGGCGTATGTCGGCCGATGATCCCAGCGATGCCGCGCTGGTCGAGCGGCTGGAGTCCACCTACGCCGGGCTGCGGGCGCGCAACCCGAAGTTGCCGCGGCTGCATGGCATCTACGAATGGAAGTTGGGGGAGAAGAGCGCCAAGGCCAACGCGGCGCTCACCGGCCTGGGTAAGACACGGCGGGTCATCATCAGCGACACACTGCTGGCCGACGCCACGCCGGAGCAGATCGAGGCGGTGTTCATTCACGAGCTGGGCCACCACGTGCACCAGGATTTGTGGCGTGGCATTGCCTTCCAGGCAGGATTAAGCTTGCTGGGCTTCTGGCTGGCGCAGTGGGCCCTCAGCGTGCTGGGGCCGCGGCTGGGATTGAGCGGCATCGCCGACGTGGCTGGACTGCCGCTCATCGTGCTGGTGTTCAGCCTGTTGGGTCTGTTGCTGATGCCGGTCAGCAACGCCTTCGTGCGCGCCATGGAGCGCCGCGCCGACGACTACAGCTTCACCACGCTGGGAACCGCGGAGCCATTGATGGCGGCGCTGACACAGCTGGCGGAGAAGAACCTGGCGGAGGTGAACCCGCCGCGCTGGAAGGAGTTCCTGCTGTACTCACATCCCTCGATTGCCACCCGGCTGCGGCGCGGGCGGGCGTTCATGGCCGGCACACACCCCCTGGACGCGGAAGACCTGAGGGGGTAAAGCGCGGATTGTGGAATGGCTGTCTCAGCCCGGTTGCAGCAGCCGCTGGAACTGGGCGGCCCAGAGGGGGGCCATGACGGTGCGGTCCCATTTTTCGACCATGTCGCGGCGGGCCTGGCGGGCGCGGGCGAGGGCGGCGGGGCGGTCGCTGACCACCTGGCGCAGGAGGCGGGCGAGGTGCTCCCAACTCGGTTCGGCCCAGCCCTGAGACATGTAGACCTCGCGGTCGGAGGTGATGGGGGCGGGGACCACGCCTTCAATGTCGATGAGGAAGCTGTTGGCATCGTGGAGAAAATCCAGTTGGCCGCTCCAGCGGGTGGCGAGCACCGGGAGCCGGCTGGCGGCGGCCTCCATGTAGGGGCGTCCCCAGCCTTCGCCCCGGCTGGCGAGCACGAAGGCATCGGCGGAGGCGTAGAGGCGTGGCATGTCGGAGGTGGGCAACAGCCCGCGCAGCAAGACGATGGTCGGGATGCGATCGAGCCGCAGATGCAGCTCGCGTTCCAGATAGTGAACCAGGAACTCCTCGAGGTCGGCGCCGGGGGCGTCGAATTTGTGCACCTTGAGGATCAGCGCCACGTCGTCGTCTTTATGGAACGCGTGGCAGAAGGCGCGCAGCAGAACGTCCGGGCCCTTGCGGTCGATCCAGTCGAATATGGAGAGGAAGTTGAAGCCGCGGCGCTCGGGCAGCGGCAGCGGGGTCAGGCCCGGGCGGAAGCGGCGGGTATCGAGCCCCTCGGGCATCACCCGCAAGCGATGAGCGTCCACGCCGCCGCGGATGAAGCTTTCGCGGTTGAAGTGCGAGGGCACCCAGACCTCGTCCATGGCGTTGCACTTCCGATCCCAGCCGCGGGGCAGGGTGTCGGTCTCGAAGGCGGTGCGGCCGATGCGCAGGCGCACGTCGAGCTGGGTGTCGAAGTCGGGCGCGGGCGCGCACTGGTAGAGCACGCTGCGCTCGAGGTCCAGGCGCCGCTGCTGCATTTTTTCCAACTCGCGGCGCAAGGCCGGCGGCAGGAGCTGATCGCGGTCTTGCTGCAGGCCGATGGGCGCCAGTTGCAGAGGCAGGGCATGGCCGTGCAGGCCGGCCAGCAGCTCGAGGTTGCCGTCGGCGTAGCCGCTGCCGCCGTAGATGGCGCCGCGAAAGAGGAGACCGGCGGCGGGCGCGGAGCCGGGCAAGCCTAGGCTCCCCGGGCCAGCAGGGGAACCGACTCGCCCACCGGGGCGGCCGCCGTGGCGGCGCGCCAGGTCTGCAAGCCGCGATCCTCGAAGGTGAAGTCGCGGATGATGCAGCCCCGCTCACGCAGCACCGCTTCCACTTCCAGGCGGCGCTCGAAGTCGCAATAGAACATCATGTAGCCGCCACCGCCGGCGCCGTTGAGCTTGCCGCCCAGCGCACCCGCCTGGCGGGCCGCCTTGTAGAGGGCGTCAATGCGGGCGTTGGTGATCTGCGGCGACATGCGCTTTTTGTACTGCCAGGCCTCGTGCATCAGGGCGCCGAACTCGTCCAGGCGGCGGTTGAGCAGCAGGTTCTTCATCTCCAGCGCCAACTGTTTCTGGCGGCGCAGGCTGTCGAGCGAGATATGGTCGCCGCGCTGGAAGCGCGCGGTCTGGTCGGCAACGATGTTGTCGGAGACGCGGGTGGCGCCGGTGAAGCAGAGCACCAGGTTGTGTTCCAGCTCATTGCGCGTGTCGGCGGGCAGGCGCAGGGGATTGACCAGCACCTGTTGCCGCTGGCCGAACTCGATGAAGTTCCAGCCGCCAAAGGAGGCGGCGTACTGATCCTGCATGCCGCCGGGGATGCCCAATTCCTGCCGTTCCAGCTTCCAGGCCATTTCGGCGGTGGCGCTGTCGTCGAGGGTGAGGCGCAGCCACTCCTTCATCAGGCCGATGACGGTCACCATCAGGCTGGAAGAGGAGCCCAGGCCGGAGCCGGGGCGGGCATCGGTGTGGAGGAAGAGATCGAAGCCGCCGGCCTGCTCGCCGCCCAGCTTGCGGATGGCGGCTTTGGCCAGATCAAGCTGCCCGTCATAAGCGAGGGCGGCGCCGTGGCCGTACTCGAGCGCCACGTTTAAGTCGGCCGAGCGCAGGTGGATGGCGTCGTCGGCCCGCGGGCAGAGGGTGCCGAAGGAATACATATTGACAGTGGCGCTGAGCACCGCGCCGCCTTCAAAGTCGGGATAGGGCGGGACATCGGTGCCGCCACCGGCGAAACCCAGGCGTAGGGGGGCTTTGGCGCGGATCAACATGCGGAATCTCCCTGTTTGCGGCCGACAGCATAGACGCTCCAGCCCACCAGTTCCCACAGCGCCACGCACACCGAGCGGCGGCGGCGCAGCAGGGCGCCGGCGAGCAGACGGAAGGGCTGGGCCCACAGGCGGCGGCGGTCGCGGACCGGGCCGCTGGCCAGGCAGTCGCAGCCGGCCATCTGCAGAAACATCTGCAGGCCGCGGCGGCTGAGCGGGCGGACGTGGGTGAAGTTGTCGTAGAAGCTGAGGTCGTCGCCGATGGCGTTGGCGGCGGGGCGCGAGGGCAGCCAGGAGAGCGAGGGCAGGAACAGGCTGCGCAGGCTGGGACCTTCGATATAGATGTGTCCGCCGGGCTTGAGCACGCGGGCGAACTCGCTGAGCACGTTCATGCGGTTGTCGAGGTGTTCGAGCACGTGGCAGAAGAAGATGCCGTCAAATACGCCGTCGGCGAAGGGCAGCGGCTGATGCTCGAAGTCGAGGGTATGGAAGTCGGTGCCCGGGGGACAGGCGGCGGTCATGTCGAGCACGTCCACCCCGCTGAAGCGCAGGTCGGGACGGGCGGCGAGCAGCTTGCGCTGGGTGGCGCAGCCGCCGCAGCCGGCGTCGAGCAGGCGCGCGCCGTGGGGCAGGCGGTCGAGAAAGCGGCGGCGCACCGGGTGGAGCGGTACGACGGCGCGGGGCGGAGCGGCAACCGGCGCGGCCAAAGTTGGGGCCGCGGGGCTGGGCTCGACGACAGGACGAAGCGCGGTAGCCATGGCAGTAGCGCGCGCCGCGGCCTTAGACCGCTCTAATACAACCGAGGCGTGCTACTGCTCGTGTTGCAACGGGGATGCCAAAGTGGCGCGGAAGCGCTCGATCATGGCCGCCATGCGATCCAGGGCGGCGACGGCATCGGTGAGAAACTCGGCGCGGTCGGGGTCGTGGCTGTCGAGCCGGAGGGCCAGTTCCAGGCTGCCGCGAGCGGCGGTCAGCGGTTGGCTGAGGTCGTGACAGGCCTGGCGGAGAGTGGGAGGGGCGGGGCTCATTCGCCCGCCGCGGCCGCCGAATCGGGCGGCGGACCCATCTGATATCCCACACCGCGGATGGTGCGGATCAGTTTGGGTTCAAAACCCTCGTCCACCTTGGAGCGCAAATAGTTGATGTAGACGTCCACCACGTTGGTGGAGGTATCAAACGACAGGTTCCAGACATGCTCGATGATCATGGCGCGGGTGACGCGCCGGCTCTGGTTGAGCATCAAATACTCGAGCAGGGCGAACTCCTTGGGGGTGAGTTCGATGGCCTTGCCGGCACGCTGCACGCTGCGCTCGATGCGGTTCAACTCGAGGGAATCAACCTTGAGGGTGGAGTCGGCGGCGCGCTGCCCGCGCCGCAACAGGGCGCGGATGCGGGCGCACAGTTCACTGAAGCTGAAGGGCTTGACGATGTAGTCGTCGGCGCCGAGGTCGAGGCCGCGCACCCGGTCTTCGACCCGTCCCTGGGCGGTGAGCAGGAGCACCGGGAGGTCGGGCTTTTTCTTGCGCAGGTGGGCGAGAACATCGAAACCGTTGCGGCTGGGGAGGTTGACGTCGAGCACCAGCAGGTCGAAGTCGTAGCGCTCGCCCAGCGCCTGGGCCTCCTCGCCATCGCCGACCACGTCCACGGCGTAGTTCTCCGTCTCGAGGCCTTTGCGTAAAAACTTGGCCAGCGAGGCGTCGTCTTCTGCCACCAGAATTCTCATGACCCGTGAGGCGGCCGTGGCCGCGCAGGTTCCCTCAGTCCCTTGGAGAGTCAGGCTAACCCAAGGCAGGGAATTCTAGCAAGTGACGATCTGGGCGCTGGCCCCCGCCGGACGCGGGGGCACGTCGTCAGCCGCCGCCGCCGGTGGCGGACTGGGCGCCGGCCACCACCACCAGGTCCACGCGGCGGTTGGTCTGGCGGCCATCGAAGGTGGCGTTGGAGGCGATGGGGTGGTACTCGGCGTAGCCGGCGGCGGAGAGGCGCTCGGGCGAGATGTGGAAGTTGTCTATGAACAGGCGCACCAGCTCGGTGGAGCGGGCGGTGGAGAGCTGCCAGTTGGACGCGAAACGGGCGGTATGAATGGGGACGTTGTCGGTGTATCCCTCAATGCGCAGGGCGTTGGGCAGGGGCGCGACCGAGGCGGCGATGCGGGCCAGCACCGGCATGGCCTCGGGGCGAAGCTGGTCGGAGCCGCTGTCGAAGAACCCCAACTCCTCCATGCGCACCACCAGGCCCTGGCGGGTGCGCTGCAGGGAGATGGAGTGTTTGTTGATTTCCGGCTGCAGCTCGGATTGCAGCTTGCGCTGCAAAGCGTCCAGCGGCGCCGTACCCACAGTGGGCGCGGAGGCGGCCGCCGGGGGGGCGTTCATGATCTCCAGTTGCGCGCTGGAGGGGGTGAAGATGCCGAGTTGGGCGAAGGCGGCCTGAATGGCCTGCGCCAGCTTGATGACCTTGGTCTGGTCGCCGCGCGAGGCGGCGTACATGACCACGAAGAAGGCAAACAGGAGGGTGATGAAGTCGGCGTAGGAGATCAGCCAGCGCTCATGGCTGGCGGCGGGATGATCGGCGGTGCGGCGGCGGTGGCGGCGGTTCATGAGGCATGATCCGTGCGCGCTAGCGCGCCTGACCGGCGGCGGCCTTGGCCGCGCCAGCGGACTTTTCTTCCGCTGCCGCGGGCTTGGCGTCGCTGTCGGGGAGATAACCGTTTAACTTGGTCTGCAGCATGCGCGGGTTGATGCCCTCGAGGATGCCGATTACGCCCTCGAGCATCAGCTCGTGTTTCAAATCCGCCTGGCGGCGGCGCACCCGCAACTTGCCGGCCATGGGCAGGAAGCACAGATTGGCGGTGGCCACGCCATAAACGGTGGCCACAAAGGCCACGGCAATGCCGCGCCCCACCTCCTCGATGTTGTTGAGGTGCTGCATCACCTGAATGAGGCCGAGAATGGCGCCGATGATGCCGATGGTGGGGGCGAAGCCGCCGGCGGCATCAAAGGTCTGGATGGCGCGCTCGGCCTGCTCGGTCTGGTTGCCGAGTTCGAGTTCCATATTGTTGCGCAACTCCTCCGGCTGGGTGCCATCCACCGCCAGCATCAGAGTCTTGCGCAGAAAGGGTTCCTGGATGCTCTCCAGGTCCTTGTCGAGGGCTACGATGCCCTCCTTGCGGGCCTTTTGAGCAAAGCCGACGATCTGGTTGATCAGGCCATGCAGGTCCGGCTCCTTGCAGAAGAAGATGGTCTTCATCTGAGCAAAGCCGCTCATGACCACGTCCAGCGGGAACTGAAGCATGACCGCGCCCAGGGTGCCGCCGATGACGATCAGGGCCGCGGTGGGCTGGATAATCTGACCGATGTTGCCGCCGTCAATGATCAGGCCGGCGAGGATCCCGCCGAGCGCGATCAACAGGCCGAGGGCGCTGCTACGATCCATGTTCCTCCTTCTGCCGGGGCAGGAACAGCACTGGCCGCGGACCGCTGGCGGGCAGCCCGCGGCGGTACTCACCGATGCGGCGCAGAATCTCGGCCGGAGCCTCCTCGACAGTCAATTTTTCCCCGTTGATGAGGGTGACCACGGTATCGTGCGGCTGCTCAATGCACTTGATCAGGTCGCAGTTCAGGATCAATTCCTGATGGTTTAGCCGGGTCAGGGGAATCATGGTGATCTCTACAGCCGTTATCGGTATGGCGCAACAGGAGCTTGAGTGGGGCAATGTCAACGCCTGGCGCGTCTGAATTAGAAGTTTCTAACTCCCGCGAAAACCGCAATCTGTGGCCCCCGGGGTGCAAGCGGAACGGTGATGACCGTCGGCTTATCCATGATCGTTAAGAACGCGGCCGCCGACCTGGAGGCCTGCCTGGCCAGTGTTGCCGGCTGGGTGGACGAGATGGTGGTGGCCGATACCGGCTCGAGCGACGGCACCCCGGAACTGGCCGAGCGGCTGGGGGCGCGAGTCATGCGTGTGCGCTGGGAGCAGGACTTTGCCCAGGCCCGCAACCGGGCGCTGCAAGGGCTGCAGACGGATTGGGCGCTCTCGCTGGATGCCGATGAGCGGCTCGATGCGGGAAGCGGAACGGCGGCGCGACGGCAATGGCGGGCCCAACTGGCAGGCGGCTTCGATGCTTTGCAGGTGACGATCCGCAACTATGTACCCTCGCTGGAGGCGCGCATCTGGGACCGGCCGGCGGAGCGCAACCGCGGTGAGTTTGCCGAAGGGCGGGCGTATCCCGGTTTCATTGAGCACCAGAACGTGCGGTTGTTCCGTCGCTGTCCGGAGATCTACTTTGTGGGCCGGGTGCATGAAAGCGTCGGGCCGCGGGTCCAGGCGGCGGGGTTGAGGCTGGGCACGGCGCGAGGACGCATCCATCACTTTGGCCTGGTGCGGCCTCCGGCAGTGCAGGCGGCGAAGAATCGCTACTACCGCGAGCTGGGCCGCAAAAAAGTGCAGGAGCAGCCGGCCGATCCTCAGGCGCACTTCGAGCTGGGCGTGGTTGAATTTGACAACTTCGGCAACTACGGTGAGGCGCTGCGCTGCTTTGAGCGCACCCTGCGCCTGCAGCCTGGCTTTGTGCAGGCTTGGTTTTTCGCCGGCGCGGCGCTGGCGCGGCTGGGACACCCGCAGGAGGCGCTGGCCTTTCTGCAGCAGGCGCAGGCGCGCGGGGGCGAATCGGCGGCTTTGCAGGAACTGATGGCCGACTGCGCCTACAATCTGGCGCTCTATAAAGATGCGGTGAAGGGATATCGGGCCGCGGCGGCGGGGGTTACGGCGGTTCACGCCGCCATCCTGCTCAGCAAGCGCGGACTGGCCGAGTTGCGCGCCGGCGATGCCGCCAACGGATTGCGGCACCTGCACGAGGCGGCGGACGCCGAGCCGGTGTCGGTGGACAACCTGGACCGGCTGGCGACGGCGCTGGTGGCCCAGCAGGATTTGCCGAGTGCGGCGGGGGCGCTGCGGCGACGGGTGGAGAGCTTTCCCGACCAGCCCCAGGGCTACCTGCGGCTGGCGGCGGTGCTGATGCAACTGGAGCAACCGCGGGCAGCACAAGATTGCTTGAGCGACGGCCTGAAAAGCCTGCCGGCGGAGGCGCAACTGCAGGCTGCCTGGCGGGAACTACAGCACGCGGCTGGCCAATCGGCGGGGGGAGGGCTAAAGCCCGCCGCGCTTGCGCCGATAGGAGTGCATGAGTGAGGGAATTCCGGAAGCCGCGTCGGCTAAAGCCGGGAGCGATCCTTCACCCAAAAAGGAGCGCATTCCATGTCGATTAGCATTCTCAACAACATTCCCGCTTTAGCCGCGCAGAATGCCCTGGCCAATACCCAGGCGGCTCTGCAGACTACTCTCTATCAACTCTCTTCGGGCAAGCGCATCAACAGCGGCGCCGACGACGCCGCCGGACTGGCGATTGCCAACGGCCTGCAGGCCAACGTTACCGCCCTCAACCAGACCACGCAGAACGTGAACGACGGCGTGGGGCAGTTGCAGGTGGTGGACGGCGCCCTGGGGCAGGTGACGAACCTGCTCAACCGCGCCATCACGCTGGCCACCGAGGCGAGCAACGGCACGGTCACGAACACGCAGCGAACCGCGCTGGACAACGAGTTCAGCAAGATCAAGACGGAAATCGACAACATCGGCAGCAACACCACCTTTAACGGCAGCAACGTGTTTGTGGGTTCGACCACGTCGATCTTCCTGAGCGACTCGAGCAACAGCTACTCCATCGCGCTGAACGTGGGGGCGCTGAGCTCGAGCAACATCCAGGGCGGTTCGACCTCCGGTCTGACGGCGGCCAACCTGTCGGCCGACGCTCTGACTTCGGCGAGCACCGCCACCACGGCGCTGACGGACATCAACAGCGCCATCACCAACGTCGCCAGCAAGCGCGGCGAGGTGGGTGCCACCATCAACCAGTTGCAGGCGGCGTCGAACGTCGTCAGCACCCAGGTGCAGAACCTGACCTCGGCGGAGAACGGCATCATGGCCGCCGACATTCCGTCCGCGGTGGGCGACCTGTCGCGGCTGAGCATCCTGAACCAGACCGGCATTTCGGCTCTGGCCCAGGCGAACTCGGCGCAGCAGGTGGTTCTGCGGCTGTTGCAGTAGGGTTCGTGAGCGCGCGGCTCAACCCAGCCGCGTAAATGGCCGTCGCGCCGGGATACGGCGCGGCGGCGGCAGCGGAGGCCGGCGGCTTCGCCCCGGGATCGGGGCGAGGCGGCCGGCCACCGCGGTTTGTCAGGAGGTGGTCTATGGGTACATCAGCGGCAAGCGTGGGCAGCGTGGCGGGTGCGGCGAGCACCGGCAGTTTCAACGCGCAGCAGTACGTGCAGTCCATCATCCAGTCGGAACAAGGGCCGGAGCAGTTGATGCAGCAGCAGGTGTCAACGCTCAGCGACCAGGCCACCGCGCTGGGCACGATCAGCACCCAGTTGCAAAGCCTGCAGACGGCGGTCTTCGCCCTCAACGACTTTCAGGGAGCTTTGGCGGCCAAAACGACCAGCAGCAGCAACTCCGGCGTGGCCACGGCCACGGCGGATTCCACCGCGGCGGCCGGGTCGCACACGGTGGTGGTGAGCAACCTGGCGACGACCAGCTCGGCCTACAGCAGCACCCTGGCCAACGGCGACACCACCTTCGCCACCGGCAGCTTCAGCCTGCAGGTGGGGACCGGCACGCCGACCACCATCACGGTGGACTCCACCAACGACACCTTGAACACCCTGGCGGCCTCGATCAACTCCCAAAACCTGGGGGTGACGGCGAGCGTGATCACCGACGCCAACGGATCGCGGCTGGGGCTGGTGAGCGGCAGCAGCGGTGCGGCCGGCGACCTGACCATCTCGGGCAACACCACCGGCATCACGTTCACCAAGGCGGTCAAGGGAGTAAACGCCAACTTCACCGTGGACGGCATCTCGCTGGCCAGTACCAGCAACACCGTGACCGGCGTGGTACAGGGGGTGACGCTGAACCTGACCGGCACCGATCCGGCCGGCGCCACGGTGACCGTCGCACCCGATACCACCCAGGCGACCACCGCCATCACCAACTTTGTCAATGCCTACAACCAGGTGATCGGCAGCCTGAACACCCAGTTCAAGTACGACCCCACCAGCCAGTCCACCGGCCCGCTGGGCAGCGACACCACGGTGATGGACCTGCAGCAGCAACTGTTGGGCAACGCGGCGTTTTCCATCAGCGGCAACAGCGGCTTCGTCAACCTGGCCTCGATCGGGGTGGACATGAACAACGATGGCACGCTGAGCATCAACACCTCCACCCTGAACGGCGCCATGGCCTCCAACTTCACCGCCGTGCAGAACCTGTTCCAGCAGGTGTCGCCGGCGGGCTTCGCCCAGAACTTTGACAACAACCTGCTCACCATGACCGATCCCGTTGCCTCGCCCATTGCCGTGGACCAGCAGGGCATTGCGCAAACCACCGCCGACCTGAACCAGCAGATCGCCGACTTTCAGTCGCGGTTGGATTCGCAGGAGCAGCAGTTGATGCAGGTGTACAGCGGCGTGGCGGTGACCATTCAGAATCTGCCCACCCAGCTTTCTCAAATCCAATCCCAGTTAGGATCGATCGCATGAACCCCGCCGCCGCCTACAAACGCCGTGCCATCGAAAGCGCCAGCCCCATCGGGCTGGTGGTATTGCTCTATCAGGCCGCCGTGGTGGATCTGCGCCGCGCGCTGGCGGCGATGGAGAATGATCCCAACGCTCCGCGCCAGATTGAAGTGCGCACCCAGGCCTGCAACCGTGTGCTGGCGATCGTGGGGGAACTGAAGGGTGTGCTGAACTACGACTCCGGCGGAGAAGTGGCGCGCAACTTTTCGCGCTTCTACCAACTCGCGGAACGTCTGATTGTGCAGGCCAGCTTCCAGCGGGATCCGGAGCCGGTGCGCGAAATGCTGCAGCAGTTCGTGATCCTTCTCAACGCCTGGCGGGAAGTGGAAGCGCGGCCCATGGCGGCGGCGCAGGTTCCGGCGGCATGGAGTGCGTGACCCCCAACCCGAGTGAGATCGCCTGGGCCGACCTGGAACGCGAGTGGTCGCAGTTCTGGGAAGGGTTGCAGGCGCATGCCCAGAATCCGGCCGCCTGGTACACGCCCGAGCGCAGCGGGCAGCTGCAACTGCTGCTGCAGCGGGGACAGGCGTGGCTCAATGCCCGCCCCCATCCGCATCAGGAACAGAATCTGTACGCCGTGCACTTGCAGCGTCTGTTGCCGGTGCTGCAGACGGTACAGAAAGCGCTGATGGAGACCGCCGACCGTTTGTTGCAGCAGCGGGAACACATCCGCCAGGCGCGGCGGTGGGCCGGGAGCCAGCCGAACGGGCGCGCCGGCCTGGTGACGCGATGAGCAAGACCATCCTGATCGTCGACAGTTCCACCGTGATGCGGCGCATCATCGAGCGCTCGCTGGTGCTGGCCGGACTGGAACTGCAACAGCTGGTCGAAGCCTCCAACGGCGCCGAGGCGCTGGCGGCGATTGAGCAGCATCATCCCGAAATCGTGCTCTCGGAGATCAAGCTGGACCAGCTCAGCGGCCTGGATCTGCTGCGCCGGCTGCGAGAGGACGAAGCCACCCGCACCCTGCCGTTCATCTTCATCAGCAGCCAGGCGGCCGAAAGCCAGGTACAGGAAGCCCTCACCCTGGGGGCCCAGGGATTCATCCGCAAGCCCTTCACCGCCGACCAGGTGAAAGACTACATAGCGCCGTTGTTCACTTAAAGGCAGTTGTCGGTTGCCGGTTGCCAGTTGCCAGTTGTGGCCGGCGGCGTTTACTCCACCTCCGGTCTGCCCGTCTCCGCCCCAACCCCTGAATCCTGACCTCTGTTTTGGCCCTCCGCGTGCTTACCTTGCTGTGGAGGTCCTTATGGAAAGCGGCATCTATGCGGCTTGCTCGGCGCTGGTGGCTCGCACCCAGCAGATGGATATCCTGGCCAACAACCTGGCCAACGTGGATACCACCGG
>DATBPS010000259.1:0-12467 GCA_036561225.1 Terriglobales bacterium | reverse complement strand
TCCGACTATGATCCCGCCACCTTCTGCACGCAATCGGTGATCAATCAGACGCTGGAGGGGCGCCGCCATCGCCTCACCCGGATTGATTTCCAGCCCAGCCAGCATCAGTTCGTGCTCGACGAGTCCGATCCCAGCCGCCCGAATGCGCCGCCCAAGCACGAAGTACAGCCGTTGCCCGGCTGTGTGGTGGACCTGCTGACCGCGCTCGATTACCTGCGCGCCCAGCGCCTGCAGGTGGGCGACGCCTATCGTTTCCTGGTGAACGAAGGAGGGAAAACGAGCGAGGTTGAGGCGGCCGTGGACCTGCGCGAAACCGTGGCCACCCCCGCCGGCCGCTTCAGCGCCGTACGCGTGCGCCCCAAATTGGTGGGCGGCGACGAAGGCAGCCACCTTGGGCAGCTCTGGTTATGGTTCAGCGACGACGCCCGCCACGTGCCGGTGCAGATTCAGTCGCACGCCGCCTGGGGCACGCTGACGGCGCAACTGACGAACCAGTGAGGGGGCGGGAACAGGGAACGGTGGACAGTGAACAGTGGACAGTGAACAGTGGACAGTGAACCGGGCGGGCGCCGGGCGACCTGAGGCCTGCACTGTTCACTGTGAACCGTACACTGTTCACTGCCCGCACTGTTCACAATTCATAGCGGGATGTTGCCGTGTTTTTTGCGGGGGAGGGACGCCCGCTTGCCCTGCAGCATCTCCAGCGCCTGGATGAGTCGCGCCCGAGTTTCGCGCGGAGGGATGACCGCGTCCACGTACCCCAGCTCGGCGGCGGGAAAGGGCGAGGCGAAGCGCTCGCGGAACTGCTGCGCCAGCCGCGCCCGTTCGGCTTCGGCGTCATCGCCGGCGGCCTCCAGCTCGCGCCGGTGGATGACATTGACCGCCGCGTCGGCGCCCATCACCGCCAGCTCCGCCGTCGGCCAGGCGAAGTTGGCGTCGGTGCGCAGGTGTTTGCTGGCCATCACGCAGTAGGCGCCGCCGTAGGCCTTGCGGGTGATCACCGTCAGCTTGGGCACGGTGGCCTCGGCGAAGGCAAACAGCAGCTTGGCGCCATGGCGGATAATGCCGCCCCACTCCTGCTGGGTGCCGGGCAAAAACCCGGGCACGTCCTCGAAAGTCAGCAGCGGAATGTTGAAGGCGTCGCAGAAACGGACGAAGCGCGCTCCCTTGACGCTGGCGTTGATGTCCAGCACTCCGGCCAGATGCAGCGGCTGGTTGGCCACCACGCCCACGCTGCGTCCGTTCAAGCGCGCGTAGCCGATCACCAGGTTGGGAGCGAACTGCTCCTGCACCTCGAAGAAATATCCGTCGTCGGCGACCGCGCGCACCACCTCGCGCATGTCGTAGGCCTGGTCGCTGGCCGCGGGCACCAACCGGTCCAGTTCGGGGGTGGGGCGGTCGGCGCGGTCCGCGGTGGGCCGCCGCGGCGGGTCATCCAGGTTATTGGCGGGCAGAAAGCTGAGCAGCTCACGAATCATCGCCAGACAGTTCTCGTCACTGTCGGCGAGAAAGTGGGCCACGCCGCTGGTCTGGTTGTGGGTCACCGCGCC
The DNA here is from genome assembly GCA_036561225.1 of Terriglobales bacterium. GTDB lineage: Bacteria > Acidobacteriota > Terriglobia > Terriglobales > SCQP01 > SCQP01. Next base: position 10,917 of record DATBPS010000259.1, on the reverse strand, counting down.
GCCCAGGTCTTCCTTGCTGACCTCCTCGTGGGTCACCGCGCGGATGACCTCCGGGCCGGTGACAAACATATGCGCGGTGGGATGCACCATGAAGATGAAATCGGTGATCGCCGGCGAGTACACCGCGCCCCCGGCGCAGGGCCCGAGGATGGCCGAGATCTGCGGCACCACGCCGCTGGCCAGGGTGTTGCGCAGAAAGATGTCGGCGTACCCGCCCAGCGAGGCGACGCCTTCCTGGATGCGCGCCCCGCCGCTGTCGTTGAGGCCGATCACCGGCGCCCCCACCTGCATCGCCTGGTCCATGATCTTGCAGATCTTGACCGCATTGGCCTCCGACATGGTGCCGCCCAGCACGGTGAAGTCCTGGGCGAAGACGAACACGGTCCGCCCATCGATGCGGCCATAGCCGGTCACCACGCCGTCGCCGGGGACTCGCTGCAGTTCCAGCCCGTACTCCGACTTGCGGTGGCTCACCAGCTGGTCCGTCTCTTGAAAGCTGCCTTCGTCCAGCAGAAAAGCGATGCGCTCCCTGGCCAGCAGCTTCTTTTGGGCGTGCTGGCGTTCCTGACGCGCTTTGCCTCCCCCCGCCGCGGCGGCCGCCTGACGCCGTTCGAGTTCCTGCAAGTGTTTGTCGCTCATGGAGTTCTAGGATAAGCCCAGATTTTGGGCGGGCTAAATTATGAAAAATGGGAAATGCCACTGGAATTCGGGAAACCGGTCTCTCCAAGTGTGGTAAAATAACGATGTTCTGTAGGCAGGTCAACTACTTGAATCGTCGTGGTTTCTTTATCCACGCGATCGTGCGAGGCGCCCACCATGGCAAAAAGCTCCCGCAATACCAGCAGCAACAAATACTATCTGATCCCCCAGGGCAATCGCGCCATCGTGTGCGAGGGCAGTATCCGGCTGGGCCTGGTGGATGCGGTGAAGCTGGAAGAGTACGTTCGCAACAGCGGCCGCAAAGCGCCCCAGGACGATGACGTGCAGTGGGCGCTCAAGCACGCCCTGCTGGCGCGCTACCGCGTGTTCCACAAGCCCATGTCTTCGCGCGAGATGGAAACCGCCGCCGCGCTCGACGACTAGTTTTCCTCGGCGCTGTCGGCGGCGTGCTGCTCCACCACCTCGTCCAGCCGACGGGCGCAGAGAGCGTGGTCGGGCTGACGCCACAATCCGCTCAATTGATCGGCTTCTTCGGGAAAGCGCACCGCAATGCGCGCCAGCGCCCGTTCGGCGGCGGCGATATCGGGGGCGGCGGCGGACAACTGTGTCCGCAGTTCCTCAACCCCGAGTAGAAAGGTTTCGTCGTTGCTGAGCCGTCCGCCGTTCATCGCGCCTCCCGGGCTGTTTGGTCGGGGCGGCCGGATTTGAACCGGCGGCCACCTGCGCCCAAGGCAGGTGCGCTACCAGGCTGCGCTACGCCCCGCGTCCCCAGTGTAACCCACCCCGGCGCGCCCTCCGGCGTTGACACCGCGGGCCTGTCTCCGCTATAACTCTGCATAAGTTGTTTCGGTTGTCGCCCCCGCGCTGGACGATATTGTTGAAGGAGAGCCAACCCGACCCATGTCGAATCTCACCAAAGCCATTCAGGATTTAGAAGATCAGAAACGCCGCATTGATGCTGCGCTCAAGATACTGCGCGACCTGAATCACAACGGCCACGTGAGTACCACGGGCACCCGCAACATCTCCACCGAGGGCCGGCGCCGCATCGCCGAAGCCCAGCGCCGGCGGTGGGCCAAGGCCCGCGCCGCCGCCGCCGCCAAAAAGTAATTCACCCGACGAACGCGGGCTCCCGAGCGGCTTCGCCCCTCTACCCGCCACGCGGAGCCGCGTCTAGCGCTCCGCCGCCCACAACTCCGCCGTAAGTTCGCGGCGGCGGATGCGGCGTGCCCGGCCCCCCTCCACCGCCACTTCGGCGGCCCGGGGGCGGGCATTGTAGTTGGAGCTCAGCGCAAACCCATAGGCTCCGGCGTCCAGGATGGCCAGGAGATCGCCGGCGGCGATCGGCGGCAGCAAGCGCTGGTGGGCGAAGCAGTCGCCCGACTCGCACAGCGGGCCCACCACCTCCATCCGCTGCCGTCGCCCCGGGCGCCGCGCCAACGGAACGATCTCGTGGTAGGCGCCGTAGAGGCTGGGGCGCATCAGGTCGTTGGCGCCGGCGTCGGTGATGACGAAACTGCGCCCGCCGTGGCGTTTTACATACAGCACGCGGGTGAGCAGCGCTCCCGCCGCACCCACCAAACGCCGCCCCGGTTCCAGCAGCAGGGCGCGGCCGGGCGGACGCAGCCAATCGCCCAGCGCGGCTCGCAATCCGGCTGCGTAGGCGGTCAGGCTGGGGAGGCGGTCGCCGGGGCGATAGGCAATGCCCAGTCCGCCGCCGGCATCAAACCAGCGCAAACTCACCCCGGCGGCTTCCAGTTCCCGCGCCAGATCCAGCACCCGGCGCGCGGCCTGGGCGAACGGGCGCGGGGAGACGATCTGGGAGCCGATGTGGAAGCCAATGCCACAAGGCTGCAGCCAGCGCCGTCCGCGCGCCCGCAGGTACAACCGCCGCGCGGCCGCAGGCTCCAGACCGAACTTGTGCTGCTTCAGGCCGGTGGCGATGTGGGGATGGGTGGCGGCGGCAATATCCGGGTTGACGCGCAGGCCGAAGCGGGCCACGCGACGCAGCCGCGCGGCCCGCTCCTCCAGCAGTTCCAGTTCCGGCGCCGACTCGACCTGAAAGAGCTGGATACCGGCCCGCAGCGCCAGGTCCATCTCCGCCGCCGTCTTGCCCACCCCGCTGAAAACGATTTTGTCCGCCTCTCCGCCCGCTGCCCGCACCCGTTCCAGCTCGCCGCCGCTGACCACGTCGAAGCCGCTGCCCCATTCCGCCAGTCGCCGCAGCAGTGCCAGGTTGCCATTGGCCTTGACCGCCGCGCATACCTGCAGCGGCAGGCCCTGGAAGGCGGTCTGATAGGCACGGTAGGCCGCCTGCACCGCGTCGAAGTCATAGACGTATAGCGGGGTGCCGAAGCGCTCGGCGAGCGGCGCCAGATCCACTCCGCCGGCCTGCAGCCGCCCCCGGTGGTATTGAAACGGGCGTTGCGGCGGCATGCCGGATCACACCGACCGCAGCACCACCACGGTGCGGTCATCGGCGGCGGGCAGGCCTTCGCCGAAGCGTTCGGAATCGGCGAAGATGGCCTCCAGCACCGTCTCCGGCGTTTCGCCGTAATGTTTGCGCAGCAGCGTCTCCAGCCGCTGTCGGCCGTATTCCTCGCCGCGGGGGTTCATGAACTCGGTGATGCCGTCGCTGACGAACACCGCCATCTCCCCCGGCGGCAGCTTCACCGTCAACTCCTCGTATACGGAGCCGGGGAGCATGCCGAGCGGAATGCCCGCCGCCGGAATGATCCCGCAGCCGTGGGCGGTGACATGAATGGGGTAGGGAAGTCCGCTATTGGCCACCGCCAACTGCCGGGTGCGCTCCGACCACAGGGCGAAGATCAGGGTCATGAACTGCGACTCCACGCGGCGCTCCAGCAGCGCCTGGTTGACGGCGGTCAGCAGTTCGGCCGGGGCCGGGTGCCGCAGTGCCTGCGTGCGCAGGATGCCGGACACCACGGCGCCATAGAGCGCCGCGCCCGTCCCCTTGCCGCTCACGTCGCCCACGGCGATGGCGGTGCGCTGGCCGGTGTAGGGGATGAAATCGTAGAGGTCGCCGCCCAACTGCCGCGCCGAGACGGTGCGCGCCGCGATCTTCAGGTTGGCCAGCTCCGGCAGGCGCGCCGGCAGCAGATGCTCCTGAATCTCCTTGGCCATGCGCAGGTCGCGCTCCATCTTCTGCTCGGCGCGCAGCACCTGCTGATACAACCGCGCGTTGGCCATGGCGATGGCCATCTGCGCCGCCAGCGTGCTCATGGTGCGGGCGTGGCGTTCGGTGTAGTAGCCCTTGCGGGTGTGCTCCAGGTCGAGCACCCCCAGCACCTGGTCCTGATGCACCAGCGGCACCGCCAGCTCACTGCGGCAATCCGGGTTCACCATCACATAGCGCGGATCCTCGCGCACGTCCTTCACCACCACCGGCTGGCGCGTCTCCATGGCCGCGCCGGTGATCCCCTTGCCCAGCGGGATTTTGCTGCGAATCTGGATGTTCTCGCCCAGCTTCACCGACAGCCGGTGTTCCAGGGCGTCGCCGGCGGCGTTGACCATCAGCACGCTGAACAACTGGTAGTCAATCACCCGCCGCACCATCTCGGCGATGCGCGTCAGCAGATCATCCACCGACAGGATGGAGGTCATCTCGCGGCTGATGTCGTTCAGCAGGCCGAGCGTCTTTTCGCGCTGCACCGCGTTGCGATAGAGCTTGGCGTTTTCGATGGCGTTGGCGATGCGGCTGGCCACCAGCACCAGCGCCTGCAGGTGGGCTTCGCTGAAGGCGTTGCGTTCCGGCGCCTGGATGTCAATCACCCCGATGCACTGGTTCTTCCACAGAATCGGCACCGCCAGTTCGCTGCGCACCTCCGGCAGCACTCGCAGGTAGCCGGGGTACTGGTCCACATCGTTGACCAGCAGCGGCTGTTTCGACTTCGCCGCCTGCCCGGTGATGCCCTCGCCGAACTTCACCCGCACTTTGTCCACCACCTCCGGCAGGTGTCCCACCGCCAGGCGGATGCGCAATTCCTGGGTGCGTTCGTTAACCAGCAGAATGGCGAAGATGTTGTAGTGCACCACCCGCCGCACCATCTCCGCCACCCGGTGCAGCACCTGGTCGAGGTCGAGGGTGCCGGTCACCAAATCGCTCACCTCCAGCATGAAGCCGGCAAGATCGGCGAGCTGTGGGGCGGCGGGCTCGACAGCCATGCTTCGGATTCTAGCATCCGTACCCGCCATTTCCGCACCTGTAGAATAGAGGGAGTCATGTCCGATGCCGCTTCGTTCTTCACCCGCCACTACGGCGTCACCGCCGCCGATTGCGAGCGCTATCTGGCCGCCGCCCTGGGTCGGGGCGGCGAATACGCCGATCTGTATTTCGAGCACGAAGCCACCAGCTCGCTGACCCTGGAGGAAGGCATGGTGAAGTCGGCGGCGCAGGGCATTTCGCTCGGGGTCGGGGTCCGGGTGCTGTCGGGCGAGCGCACCGGCTATGCCTACACCGACGACCTGGCGCCGGAGAAGATTCTGCGCGCCGCTGGGGTCGCCGCCCACATCGCCTCCGGCGCCGCCCGCACCCGCATCGCCGGCCTGGGAGAGACCAACCCCGGCCGCAATCTTTACGGCCCCGGTCCCGCGCCCACCGACGCCGACATGCTGGCCAAGCTGGCCCTGGTACGGCGCGCCGAACAGGCCGCCCGCGGCTACGACTCCCGCATCCTGCAGGTGCGGGTGGGTTACGCCGACGAGCTGCGCCAGGTGTGGGTGGTGTCCTCCGACGGCCGGTCGTCTTCCGATGCCCAGCCGCTGGCCCGGCTCAGCGTCTTCTGCCTGGCACGCGAGAACGGCATTACGGAAAAAGGCCACGCCGGCGGCGGCGGCCGGGTACCGCTGGAGTTCTTTGACCTCGAATTGACGCCCGAAAGCCTGGGCGAGCAGGCGGCCCGCGAGGCGGTGCAGCAGCTCGCCGCCCGGCCCTGTCCGGCGGGCGAGATGGAGGTGGTGCTCGGTCCCGGCTGGCCCGGCATCCTGCTGCACGAGGCCATCGGGCACGGCCTGGAGGCCGACTTCAACCGCAAAAAGACCAGTGCTTTCAGCGGCCTCATCGGCCGCCGGGTGGCCAGCGACAAGTGCACCGTGGTGGACAACGGTACGTTGCCCAGCCGCCGCGGCTCGCTCAACATGGACGACGAGGGGCAGCCGACCCAGTGCACCACGCTGATTGAGAATGGCATCCTCAAGGGCTACATGCAGGACCATCTCTCCGCCCGCCTCACCGGCGCGCGCGGCACCGGCAACGGCCGCCGCCAGAGCTACGCCCACATGCCCATGCCGCGCATGACCAACACCTACATGCTGGCCGGCCACGACGATCCGGAGGACATTGTACGCAGCGTGCGCCGCGGCCTGTACGCGGTCAACTTCGGCGGCGGCCAGGTGGACATCACCAACGGCAAATTTGTCTTCTCGGCTTCGGAAAGCTATCTCATCGAGGATGGCCGGATCACCGCGCCGGTCAAGGGCGCCACGCTGATTGGCAATGGTCCCGACGTGCTCACCCGGGTCTCCATGGTCGGCCACGACCTCAAGCTGGATCAGGGCATCGGCTCCTGCGGCAAGGACGGACAGACGGTGCCGGTCGGGGTCGGCATCCCCACCCTGAAAATTGACCGCCTCACCGTGGGCGGCACGCACGAATGAACGACGCCGAACTGACCGAACTGGCGGCCCGCATTGTGGCCGAAGCCGGCCGCCGCGGCGCCACCGCGGCCGAGTGCGTCATCCGCCACGGCCGTGAGCTGTCGGTCACGGTGCGGTTGCGGGAGACCGAGTCCATCAAGCAGGCGGAGGGCAAGGCGCTGGGCTTGCGGGTGTTCCGCGGCCAACAGGCGGGGGTGACCCACAGCTCCGACCTCGCCTGGCCGGCGGTGAGCACCATGCTGGACGCCGCCCTGACCATCGCCGCCACGGCTTCGCCCGACCCCGCCGCCGGCTTGCCGCGGGCGGAGGAGTTGGGACAGTTGGCCGGCGACCTCGATCTGTACGATCCCGCCGCGGCCGCGGTCACCACCGAACAGGCGCTCGAATGGGCGCGCCGCGGGGAACAGGCGGCGCTGGCCACCGACTCGCGCCTGACCAACTCCGACGGCGGCAGCTGCGATGCCGGCGAGTCCACCAAGATACTGGTCAACTCGCTGGGCTTCCAGGGCTGCGTGCGGCGCAGCTCCTGTTCGTTGAGCGTGGTGCCGATCGCCAGCCACGAGGGCGCCATGCAGCGCGACTACTGGTATTCGGTCGCCCGCGGGCCGGAAGGTCTGGAATCTCCCGAGGCCATTGGCCGCAAGGCCGCCCAGCGCACCCTCCGCCGTTTGGGCGCGCGCAAGGTGGCCACCCAGCGCGTGCCGGTCGTCTTCGAACCGCAGGCGGCGCGCTCGCTGCTGGGCCACATTCTCGAAGCGGTCAGCGGCGAATCGGTGTATCGCGAGGCCAGCTTTCTGGCAGGCAAACTGGGTCAGGAGGTAGCGGCCTCCGGAATGACGCTGGTGGACGATGGCACGCTCCGCGGTCGCCTGGGCTCATCCCCATTTGATGGTGAAGGCCTGCCCACCCGCCGCACCACGGTCATAGCCGGGGGGCGGTTGGAGTCGTATCTGCTCAATTGCTACTCCGCCCGCAAGCTGTCGCTGGCCTCGACCGGCAACGCCAGCCGCGGTCTGGCGGCGGCGCCCGGGGTGGGCTGTCACAACTTCACGCTGCTCCCCGGCGCCATCACGCCCGAAGACATCATTGCCGGCGTGCCCAACGGCCTCTACGTCACCGAGTTCATCGGTTTCGGCGTCAACGCCGTTACCGGGGATTACTCGCGCGGCGCCACCGGCTTGTGGATCGAGAACGGACAGCTGGCGTATCCGGTGGAGGAGATCACCGTGGCCGGCAACCTGAAGGACATGCTCCGCCAGGTCACCGCCATCGGCAACGACCTGGAAATTCGCGGCGCGGTCAACGCCCCCACCCTGCTGATCGAAGGGCTGACCATCGCCGGCAGCTAGGCGCCGCACGCGGGGGCCGCGATAGACTGAATCAGGCATGCCCGGCGAAGCCCATTGGAAGCCTTATCTGATCGGACTGGGGGTGACCTGCGTGCTGGTGGTGGTCGTCTGGGTGGCCATGACCCGCCCCAGCGCGCCCTCGGGCACGCGCAACGATGCCTATGCCGCCCAGGTTGCGATTCAGAACCCGCAGGTGTCCGCCGCCGAGAGCATGATGGGCGGCGGGGTGGTCTACTACGACGGCACGCTGCAGAACCGCGGCGATCATACCCTGACCGGGTTCATTGTCGAACTGACGTTCCACAATATTGACGGCAAGCCCATCCAGACGGTGCAGCGCACCCTGCTCGACGACAAGCAGTTGCCGGTACCGCCGCACGCCAGCCGCCAGTTCGAGATCGGCTTCGACCAGTTTCCCGCCGGATGGAATCAGGCGCCGCCCACCGCCCGGCCAGTGGCCGTCTACGTGCGTTAATCCCAGCCGCGGCGCGCAGCGGCGAAGAGATCGTCCAACGTCACAACCCAGCCGGGCAGTAGATCCGGTTCCTCCAAGGTTGCGCGCTGCTCGGGTTCATGGTCAGTGCTGTAACGTGCGGCGCTGCCGCGGCGTGGGTCGAGCAGCCAGACCGCCTGGACTCCGGCCGCCAGATACTGGCGCACTTTCAACTCCAGATCGCGCCGGCGATCGTGAGGGGACAGGATCTCGAAGACGAGATCCGGCGCGGGCAGCGGTAGCGCTTCGGGATCGCTTCCCCGCAATCTTTCTTTGGCGAAGAAGCACACATCGGGACGTCGTACCGTCGCTTCGCCCAGGCGCACGTCGGTTTCGCTGGTCACCACTCCGAACGCGTTGGTCTGGGCGAAGCCGGCCACCATTTGCCGAAGCTCATCCCGTACCGCGTTGTGAATATAGTTGCTCGACGGCGCCACGATCAGCCTGCCTTCGCTCAACTCCAGCCGCGTCATGGGAGGATCCTCGCCCAACGCCAGATACTCCTCCACAGTCATCATCGCGCCCGCCACCGCTTTGGAAGCCATCGCCGCCTCCCCTTGGCCTCAATCTAACACTGATCCAGGAACCGCCTTGACCTCGGTGCTGACCGGCCAGGGCCACGGCGCTCATGCAGCCTTCAATGTAGCAGCCCCACGCTGACCGTTCGGTTGCTTGCCCCCTTGCGGAGGGGGGCCTAAACTAAGGTCTGCAAAGTCCTATGGCCACGTCCACCGATTCTGAAAAGGCAGCGCGCGACTTCACCACCATCAGCGGCGTACCCGTTGATCCTGTGTACACCGCCGCCAGCCTCCCCCCGGGCTTCGATGCACAGCGCGAGGTGGGTCAGCCTGGCGAAGCGCCGTACGTGCGCGGCATCCATGAATCGGGGTACCGCGGCAAGCTATGGACGATGCGCCAGTTCTCCGGCTTCGCCACCCCGGAGGAGACCAACGAGCGCTACCGCTACCTGCTTTCCCAGGGTCAGACCGGCCTGTCGGTGGCCTTTGACCTGCCGACGCTGATGGGCTACGACAGCGACGACGCCATGTCGGCGGGAGAGGTGGGCAAGTGCGGCGTAGCGATCGATTCCATCGAGGATATGGAGCGCCTCTTCCAGGGCATTCGCCTGGAAGACGTCACCACTTCGATGACCATCAATTCGCCGGCGGCGGTGATCTGGGCCATGTTTCTGGTGGCAGCCGAGCGCCAGGGCGCCGATTGGAAGCGCATCTCCGGGACGCTGCAGAACGACATCCTCAAGGAATACATCGCCCAGAAGGAGTACATATTCCCGCCCGCGCCCTCCATGCGCCTGGTGGTGGATACGATCGAGTTCGGCGCGCGCGAAACGCCGCGTTTCAACCCGGTCTCGATCAGCGGCTATCACATTCGGGAAGCCGGCTCGACCGCCCTGCAGGAGCTGGCCTTCACCCTGCGCGACGGCATGGAGTATGTCGAGTGGACGCTGCGTCGCGGCCTCGACGTGGACAGCTTCGCCCCCCGCCTCTCGTTCTTCTTTAACGCCCACAGCGACTTCTTCGAGGAGATCGCCAAGTATCGCGCCGCCCGCAAGCTCTGGTACTCGGTGATGACCGAACGCTATGGTGCGCGCCAGCCGCGCAGCGCCAAACTGCGCTTCCACACCCAGACGGCGGGCGTGTCGCTGACCGCCCAGCAGCCCTACAACAACCTCACCCGCGTGGCTCTGCAGGCGCTGGCGGCGGTGCTCGGCGGCACCCAGTCGCTGCACACCAACTCGCTCGATGAGGCCCTGGCGCTGCCCACCGAGGAGGCCGTCACCCTGGCCCTGCGCACCCAGCAGATCATCGCCTTCGAAACCGGCGTGGCCAATACCGTGGACCCGCTGGGCGGCTCCTGGTTTGTGGAGAAGGGAACACTGGAGATGGAAGCCGGCGCCCGCGACTACTTCCGCCGTATTGACGAGCTGGGCGGAATGGTGGCGGCGGTCGAGCAGGGCTTCCCGCAGCGCGAAATCGCCGACGCCAGCTACCGCTACCAGCAGGCGCTCGAACGCGAAGAGAAGTTCATGGTCGGCGTCAACTGCTTCGTCACCGAAGAGCAGCCGCTGCCCACCCTCTACATTGACGAATCCGCCCGCGAGCAACAGATGAAGAAGCTCGCCGATCTCCGCCGCCGCCGCTCCCAGGACGGTGTCGAACGCAGCCTCCGGGCGCTGCGCACCGCCGCCCAGGGCGAAGCCGTCAACACCATGCCGGCGCTGCTCGATTGCGTGCGCGCGGCGTGCACGCTGGGGGAAATCTGCAATACACTGCGTGAGATCTTCGGCAGTTATACCGAGACCGCCATCACTTAAGCCATGACTGATTCCTCCCGCATTCGCGTACTGGTGGCCAAACCCGGCCTCGACGGCCACGACCGGGGAGCCAAAGTGGTGGCCCGCGGCCTGCGCGACGCCGGCATGGAGGTGATCTATACCGGCCTGCGCCAGACGCCGGAGATGATCGTCAACGCCGCCGTGCAGGAGGACGTGGATTGTATCGGCCTCTCCATCCTCAGCGGCGCCCACAACGCCATCGTGCCGGAGCTGATGGCCGCCATGCGCCAACAGCACATGGAGGGCGTGCTGGTGGTGTTGGGGGGCATTGTGCCCGAGTCCGATGTGGCCGCCCTCAAGCAGGCGGGCGTGGCGGCGGTGTTCCCGCCCGGCAGCCGCATGGGCGAGATCGCCGATTTCATCCGTACTCACGTTCCTCCGCG
>DATBPS010000258.1:0-8615 GCA_036561225.1 Terriglobales bacterium | reverse complement strand
GGAAAACAGCGAAGCCGTGCTCGCCGTCCTGCTCGAGTTGAACCGCACCCTGGGCCAGACGATCCTGATGATCACCCACGATGCCGCCGCGGCTTCGATCGCCCATCGCGTGCTGCACATGCGCGACGGCCATCTCGTGGAAGAGTGAGCGCCATGGAGTTTTTGCTCCACGGCCACGAGTTCAACCTCAAGGGCGGCAACCGCGGCTTTTTCACCACGCGCCTGCGCGACAATCTCAAAACCCTGCTGGACGGCTGTGGGTGCACGGTCGGCATGCGCGGCCTGGGCCTGGTCGTCACCTGCCCCGCCGAACAGGGCGATGAGGTACAGCGACGTCTCGACCGTGCCCTGGGGGTGCAGACCATCGTCGCCGGGGAACGAACCGCCGCCGACCCGGCGGCGATCGCTCCGGTGGCGCTGGCCATGATCGCCTCCCAGGAAGGACCCAGCTTCGGACTCAACGTGCTGCGCCCCGATAAAGCGCTGGCGCTCACTTCTTACGAAGTCGCGGTGCACGTCGGCCGCCACATCGAAGAGACCCTGGGTCTCGAAGTGAACCTGAAATCCCCCGCCCGCCGCTGCACCATCGTGCTCACCCGCCAGGGCGCTCTGGTCAGCCGTGCGCCCGAACCGGGTCCGGGCGGCATGCCCGCCTCCACCGCCGGACGCCTGCTCGGCCTCATCTCCAGCGGCTTTGACTCTCCCGTCGCCGCCTACCGCATGATCCACCGCGGCGCGCGCGTGCCGCTCCTGCACTTCCACGCTGCCCCCGCCGCCGGTCTTGGCTCCAGCCTGCCCCCGGTCGAGGCCATCGCCCGTGTCCTGACCGGCTACCAGATCCATACCCGCCTCTATCTCTGCCCCTTTCTGCCCATTCAAAAGGCCATCGTGGCCAACTCGCCGCCTGCTTACCGCGTGCTGCTCTACCGCCGCATGATGCTCCGCATCGGCGCCGCCCTGGCAAAACAAATCCACGCCCACGGCCTGATCACCGGCGACTCCCTCGGCCAGGTTGCCAGCCAGACCGTGCTGAATTTGGAAGCCGTCAGCGCGGCCGTCTCCCTGCCCGTCTATCGCCCGCTCATCGGCGACGACAAGATCACCATTCAAGCCGAAGCCCGCCGCATCGGCACCTTCGACATCTCCGGCGAACTCTCCGACGACTGCTGCAGCGCCTTCCTCCCCCGCAGCCCCGCCCTCGCCGCCTCCCCCGAAGAGTTGCAGCAAGCCGAATCCACGCTCGACATCGAATCCCTGATCCGCGACGCCATCTCCGCCCTCCAGGTCCGTCGCTTCGCTCTCGTCAACGGCACCCCCGAAGAGCACCACGGACGTACTGACCCCTGACCCCTAAATCCTGATTCCTTGCTCTACCCCGCGCGCCACCGCGCCTGCCGCTGCAGGAAGGCGAGGATCTCGGCCACCGCGGCATACAGCTTGCCGGGGATGGGGTTGCCGATCTCGACATAGGCGAACAGGGCGCGCGCCAGCGGCCGGTTCTCAACAATGGGCACGCCGTGGAACACCGCCAGACGGCGAATGCGCGCCGCCAGCAGGTTGCGTCCCTTGGCCACCACCACCGGCGCCGCCATGGTCTCGGGATCGTAGCGCAGCGCCACCGCAAAGTGGGTCGGGTTGGTGACCACCACGGTGGCGTGCGGCACCTGCTGCATCATGCGGCGGCGGTGCATGGTGCGCTGAATGCGCTTGATGCGGCCCCGGGTCTCGGGGTTTCCCTGCGTCTCCTTGCTGTCTTCCCGGACCTCCTGCTTGGTCATCTTCAGCGAGTTCTCATGGCTGCGTTTCTGCAGGAAGTAATCCACCACCGCCCAGGCCAGCAGCACCGCGCCCCCGCGCCACGCCATGGCGATCACCAGGCTCAGCATCCAGGCGAGCGCGGTGGAAGTGTCCATATTTCCGGCGCGCACCATCTGTCCCCAATTGGTGGCCAGCACGCTCCAGGTGAACCAGGCCATCACCAGCACCGGCACGATGGATTTCCCCGTGCGGCTCAGCGACGACAGCGAAAACATGTTGCTGAACCCGCTTTTGGGCAGCAACCGGTTGGGCTTGAACAGGGCCTGGGGAGAGAACAAAAACCCGCCCTGAAACGCCACCGCGGTGCCGCAGATCCAGGCCACGCCGGCCACCACCGCGCTCCACAACAGCGCCAGCTCGAAGGTGCTGCGGAACTGTTCCAGGCCGATGGTCACGTTGGGCGTGGTGGCCTGCTCCAGCGTCTGCGCCATGAGGTGGCGCCACTGCCCCAGTCCGCCGCCGCCGAACCACGCCATCACCCCGATGGCGGCCAGCAGCGACACCGCTCCCGGAAGGTCGCGGGCGCGGGCAATCTGACCCTCCTTGCGCGCCTCCTCGCGCCGGTGTTGTGTGCCTGGTTCTGTGCGGTTGGCGTCGGCCATGGCGGTCAGAGCGGGCGGGCGTTATGCAGAAAGAAGGTCACCGCCGACTGGAACTGGGTGTGCAGCAACCCCGGCCAGTAGCGGATGGCGGCGATCAGCACCAGGTATCCGACCAGCGCCTTGACCGGAATCCCCACGAAAATAACCGGCAACTGCGGCGCCGCCTTGGCAAAGAACGCCACCGTCACATCAATCACCAGCGTGGCGATGAGGATGGGCAGCACCAGCTCCAGCCCCCAGATCCAGAGATTGCCGGCGAAGTCGAGCAGTTGGCGGGCGGTAAGCACGTTCAGGCTGACGCCCAGCGGCAGCGTGGTGAAACTGGAGACCAGCGCCAGCAGCATCCAGCGATGCACGCCCATCTGCAGAAAAATGTAGACCACGATGAGGCGGTGAAAAGTGGCCACCACGGTACTGTCGGCCTGGGTGGTGGGGTCAATGGCGGTTTCCAGTCCCAGTCCCAGTTGGAAGCTGGCCACCGTGCCCGCCAGTTGCACCCCCTCGAACACCAGTTGCGCGGCCAGGCCCAGCAGCACGCCGATCATCAACTCCGACAGCCCTTCGCCCATCCAGGCCAGCGCGGAGCGGTTGGCGGGCGCCGCGGTGACGGGCAGCAGCACGGCGGTGAGGGCGACCACCAGCGCCGCCTTGATGCGCGGCGGCACCGCCTTTTCACCAAGAAACGGAGCGGTGATCAGCAGCCCGCTGAGCCGGCAGGCGATCAGCAGCGCCGGCACCACGTACGGGATCCATTGCGTGGGAACCTGCACCGGGCGCGCTCCTAATGCAAATACGGATGAAAATCAGCCAGCAGCTGCACCGTGAAGGTGACCATCTCGCGGAACATCCACGGGCTGAGGAAAAAGGCGATGACCGCCACCGCGGCCAGCCGCGGCACGGTGGAGACGGTGGTGTCCTGAATCGAGGTGACCACCTGAAAAATGCTGACGATCAGCCCGATCACCATGGCAAACAGCAGGATCGGGCCGCAGATCAGCAGCGTGATCTCCAGCGTCTTGCGGGCGAGCTCGACGGCCTGATCCGACCCCATGGCGTCACGCAAAGCTGTGCAGCAGCGAACCCACCAGCAGGTGCCATCCCCCCGCCGCCACAAACACCAGCAGTTTGAGCGGGGTCGAGATCACCACCGGCGGCAGCTGCATCATGCCCACCGCGGTGGTCACCGACGCTACCACCAGATCAATGGCCAGGAACGGCAGGAACAGCACCACGCCGATCTGAAACCCGGTCTGCAGCTCGCTGACGATGTAGGCCGGCACCACCACCCGCATCGGCAGGTCGGCGCTGGTTTTGGGCCGCGGTGCCTTGGCGGCCTCGACGAAGAGTTCGAGGTCGGCCTGGCGGGTGAAATGCAGCATGAAATCCTTCACCGGCACGCTGCCGCGGTCGAGCGCCTGGGTGATGCTGACCCGGCCGGAATCATAGGGAATCACGGCCTGCTGATAGATGGTGGCGCCCACCGGCTGCATGATGAAGTAGGTCAGGAACAGCGACAGGCCGATCAGAATCTGATTGCTGGGCGCGGTCTGGGTACCGAGCGCCTGGCGCAGGAAGTGAAACACCACCAGCAGCCGCACGAACGGCGTCATGGAAACCAAAATGGCGGGGATGAGGGTGACCAGGGTAAGGATCACCACCACCGTCCACGAAAGGTCGTTGTTGACGCCAGGCAGACGCAGACCCTGGGCCTGCAGCAGCCACACCGAAGCCAGGGCCACTACTGGACCTCCGATCCTGTCAGGGCAACGGGAAACTCATCGCCGGCGCCATCGCTGAGCTCGCTCAGCAGGGCGACCGACTGCGCGGTGGCGCCGATCAGAAACTCGCGGCCATCCACCTCCAGCACCCCCACCATGCGGCGTTCGCCCAGCGATAGCGTCTCCACCATGCGCAGGCGGCGCGAACGGCGGCGCGGCTTGGACAGCCAGCGCTTCAAATCAAATCCAAAGGTTGCGTGGGTGGCCATGGCGTTCTCCTAGGCGATGCGGGTCACGCGGACCGCCAGCTTCTCGTCCACGCCTTCAAACTCAGCCCAGGCAAGCAGTTGCCCGTTGGCGCGCACCGGCACATCGGCGTTCTGTTGCCAGCGGGTTTCGACCACGGAATTGGCCGCCAGACGCAGCACATCGCCGACCGTGACCCGGGGAACGGAAAGCTCCACCGATAAATTGCAGGGCAGCCATTGCAGTTGATCCCAGACATCCGGCTGGACCGGCTCGGAAACCGGAACCGCGGCGGCGGGCCGGGGCGGCATCGCAGCAGCGGCAGCCTGGGCGGCGGCGGCCGCCTGCGCGTTCGCGGTGGCGGCGGCAATCGCCGGGTTGGGGATGTGGCCTTGAGTTTGGGTAGCCATGGCGAAGTCCGGGGGTTAGCGCTGCACCAGAAACTCGTCGAAGTAGAGGTCCTGGATATCAGCATTGGGCAGGCGCTTCCGCATGGCGGCCAGCGCCGCCTTCTTGAGGTCATCCTTGCCGCTGGCCGTCAGCAGCACGTCGGAGGTCTCTGCGGTGACCAGATTGACCAGCGTATCGCGCGCCACGGTCTCGATCTGCGCGTCCTGGCTGTTGTCTTTGGGCCCTTCGCGCTCCGGCACCGCCAGCGACAGCGAGATGCCCATCTTCAGATACGCTGGATTGGCATCGGCCAGGTTGTAGACGGTGCTGCTGAGCTGCAACAGCCGCGTCGGCTGGGGCGCGGCCTTGACGGCGGTCTTATGGAAATAGCTGCAGCCGCTTAACAGGCTGAGCGCAACCAGCAGGCTGGCGGCGATGGCGAAATGACGGCGACCCATGCCATCCCCTACGCAATTCGAGGACCACACCCCGCTTAGAACCCTCTAATGCAAAGCGGCGGCGGCCGAGGCCCCGCCTCGACCACCGCCCCTCAACCCAGCGCAACTTTCGCCCCCTCCGCCCGCCCGCTGCCTCCATGGCGTCCTTAGAAAGCGGGTGGCGCGGCTTGCCGCCTCCTCGCACTCGTCGCGCAGCCCCCCCCCGCCCACTTGCGGAGCCGCGGCCGCAGCCGCGGCGCAGCGTCCCTGGCGGCCTTAGAGAGCGGGTGGCGCGGCTTGCCGCGCCAGGCCCCGCGATTAATTAAGTCCTAAAGCCCAGCCTTCATGTTGATCGTGTCCTGCGTGATCTGGTCGAAGGTGGTGACCGTATGCGCGTTGGCCTCGTAGCCGCGTTGCGCTTGAATCAGCTTGGCGAACTCGGCGGCAATGTCCACGTTCGAGTCCTCGATGGACCCGCCCTGCACCGCGCCCCGGCTCCCGGTACCCGGAATGCCGATGGTGGCGATACCGCTGGAGGCGGTATCAATGAAGGCATTCTGCCCCACCGCCTGGATGCCTTGCGGGTTGGGGAAAGTCGCCAGCGCGATCTGGCCCAGGCTCTGCGTCTGGCCATTGCTGAACGAGCCCGTGACCAGGCCGTCGGAACCGATCGTGAACGACAGCAGGTTGCCGCTGGCTGCGCCGTCCTGATGAGAGCTGAGAGGCGCCGAGGTGGCGGCCGCCTGCGTGAGCAGCGAGTTCCCCTGGGCATCGAACATGTGCCAGCTCATATTGAATCCCGCCGCGCCGTCCGCCAAAGCGGGCGACGTGAGGGCCACATTCTCGGTGGGCGGATTGCCGGGCGCCGGCGGAATCAGATTGCCGCTGGTGTCGAAGTTGATGCTGCCGGTCCCCATCACGGTGGGCGCCGCGCCCCCGGTATCGGCTGCCGGCAGGCTGACCGAGTAGTTCCAGGCATTGTTGGCGGTCTTGGTGAAGGCCGCTGTCAGCGTGTGTACGCCGCCCAGCGAATCATAAACCTGAATCGGCTGCGAGAAATTGGTGCCCGTCGGCGAGCGGCTGTCGAGGTTGAGGCTCAGATCCACGTTGCCGGTGGCCCGCGCCGGGCTGGTCACCGAGTTGCCCACCTGCAGATCGCCGGTCGGACCGTTGGCGTTCACCTGGCCGTTCACCGCCGGATAACCCTGCACCCTGGCCCCGTCGGGAGTCACCAGCAGACCGGTGTCGGAGACGGTGAAATCCCCGGAGCGGGTGTACATCGTCTGCCCACCCTTGTTGAGCACGAACATGCCCTGGCCCTGGATGGCGACGTTGGAGTTGATGCCGGTGGATTCGATCGCGCCGTCGGTCATGTTCATGTTGACCGAGCCGACCTGGGTGCCGGTGCCCACCTGCATGGGATCGCCGTTGCCCGAGGTGCCCAGGCTTTCGTAAAAGAGCGTGCTGAAATCCGACGAAGAGGATTTGAAGCCGGGCGTGTTGAGGTTGGCCAGATTGTTGGCGATCAGCGTGAGCGCCTGTGAACTGGCATCCAGACCGGACAGAGGTACGGAAAACGAAGGCATGGCGGCTTCTCCTGGTTATTGCGCTTTGGTCGTGGGGGGCGCGATGGTGGATGAGGGAGCGGGTTGCAGCTCCTGATTGATGGAAATCAACTGCTCCAGACTGTTGAACTGCACCAACTGGCCGACGAACTGGGTCGGGTCCATGGGGTTGGTCGGATCCTGCTGCTTGAGCTGGGCCACCAGCAGGGTGATGAAGTCATTGCCGTTGAGTTGATTGCCGAGGCCGGCGGCGGCGTTCGTGTTGCCGGTCGCGGCGGGCGGGGTGGCGGCGGGATTGATCGTGGCTGGGTTCATGGTGATGCTCCTTGACGGCGGGTCAGGCCCGCAGATTGAGACGGGATCCTCCCACAACGGGGGGCGGTGCGTGGACCGTGGGCGCCGACGGCGGCGCCAGGGACGGCAACAGGGGCGCGGGCGCTTGCGCATGCGGCTGATGGGGGGTGGACGACGATTGTCCACCGGTGCCGCTCGACTGGCTTTGCATCTGCAGGCTGTGAACCTGAATCTGCTGATCGGTGAGCTGCCGGGTGAGGGCGGGAAGCTGGGCGGCGATCCAGTGCTGGGCATCGCTGCGGTCGGTGACCAGCGTGGCGCCGAACTGGTTGTTCTGCATCGAAGCGTGGATCTGCACCGTGCCCAGAGTGTCGGAGTGCAGTGCCACATTCATGGTGCCGTTGGCCGCCGCGCTCAGCGCCGCATGGGCGTTGGCATTCTGCCAGGCCGGTAGCGTGGAGCTGGTCGCCGGAGCCGCGGTCGTGGGTGCGGCCGGCGCCGGAGCAGCCGGTGCATGCGGAGCGGCCGTCGCGGCCGCCACGGCCGTGACCGTGGGTGCCGCGGCCGGAGCCACGGCGGGCGTGACCGCCGCCGGATGGGAATCGGGCCGCGAAAACGAACCGTTCGGGCTGCCGTTATTGTTGCCGTTGGCCGTCCCGCTGCCGGTTCCGGTTCCACCGCCGCTGGCGCTGGTTCCCGCCAGGGCGCCGGTGGCGGCCGGGGCGGCCGCGCTGGCCGAACTGGTGGCGGCGGCACTCGGAGCTGGCCGATTGGCCTTCGTCCCCGACACTGCGGCATTGACCGCGGCCGGTGCTACCGCAGCCGCCACGGACGCCGGTCCTGTCGCTACCGTGGCCGCGCTCACCGGGGACGTTTGTGTGCCGGCAGGCGGTGCTGAAGGCTGCGGGTTGGCAGCGGCATCGCCTGCCGGCGCCGCGGTCTGTGCGGGCAGATCCGTGGCAACCGCCGCGGCATGGGGCACGGGAGGCGCCGGTGAAGCCGCGGGCAGATCGGTCTGGGGAGCCGGGCCGGCCTCCACCGTCGCCTGGAGGGGCGGGGCGGGAGCAGCCGCGGGATTTTCGTCGGGCGTCAACGCCGCCGGGGCCGGTGTCGTCTCCGGCGCCGCAGGCAAGGGCCCCCGGGCGACGCTCGTCGCCGCCGGCGGGGGCGACGGCAGCGGTGGCGCGGCGGTGGCCGCGTTGCCGGCCGGAGCCGCGCTGGTATCGCTGTTGTCGTCCTTGTCTGTCTTTGATGCCTTGTCCCGTGGGTTGCGCCCGGGTTTGGGGCCCGCCGGCGGGGCAGCGGCTTCCTTTTGCGCCGCCAGCGCCGCATGCAATTGCTGATGGAACGCCGCCGGTGGATCACCGGCCAGGGCGGCCGCGGCGGAAGAACTCGTCGCCGCGCTGGCGGCCGGCGGCGGCGGAACGACCGCGCGGGGTGCGGGTGCGGAGATGGCGGAAGCGGGCATCCAAGGCCATCGTTTGCACGCCGGGGGCCAAAGCCGGCTCAGACCGGGCTAATCTTCCGGGTTCGTGTCGGAACCGT
>DATBPS010000257.1:0-4081 GCA_036561225.1 Terriglobales bacterium | reverse complement strand
CTGCAAGCCGGTGGCGGCGTCGCACCATACGTAGACGTCGCTTTCATCGGAATCGGGATGGGACCATTGCCTGCCCCAGCGGGCCTCGGCGGTACGCAACCGGGCCACGCCGGGGCGCAGGCCGGCCAGGGTGAGCTCGTTCACGTTGCCGGGAGGATGGTCGGCGCTGCTTGCAGGATCTTGCCCCAAGGCCGAGAGGGTGGCGAGCAGTGCCAGCGCGGTGAGTAGCAGCAGCCAGCGCCGTTTCATGCCGGGGCTCCAGGCTGGTCGAGGGCGCTGTCGAGGCGGCGCATCAGCTTCTGTGTCCAGTCGGCTTCGACCTCCGACCAGAGGCGGCGGCGGGTGGGTGCGAGCGCCTCCTGCACGCGGTGGCAGTAAACCAGCAACTGAATGATGTTGGCCTGCAAGTGCCGGCGGGTGTCGTCGTTCCAGGGCGCCAGCTCGGCGAGAAAAGCTTCGTCCAGGCCAAAGTCAACCATGAGGTGGCCTTCGCTCTCCCCACCATCGGCGAAGAGCGGTCCCACGGCGGAAAACTCCAGGGTGCGCGGGGTTTGCGTCCAGGTTCCCTGCTCGTAGGTCCACAACATCCAGCCGAGTTGGAGGGCGCAGGCGCAGTCGTCGGTGACGAACTCGCGCATCGGCTCGATGGCCGCGGCCACCGGCACCCCTTCGTCGGCGTGCTCGTCGAGCAGCGGCGGCTCACTCCAGCTCAGCGCCGCCACGGAGAAATCGCGCACACCCCGTTCCTGAGCCTCGGCGGGCAGCACCTCGATGGCGCGGGCGAGGCGGGGGAGGATTTGGGCTTTGGTCTGGGAAGCGAACCAAAGGCTGAGGCGGATGTGATCGCTCACTATTTCAGGTTAGGGTGTGGCCCAAAATGGCGCAAGGTGCATCCAATCCCATTTTGGAGCGGTCAAAAAGGAGAGAAGCTGGTGGACACTCCGCAAGAGCGCGCCTACCGATCCGCCTATCGCAAGGTGGAAGCCCTGCAGATCGAGTTGGCCAGGCATGTGTACTCGATCCAGCGCCGCCAGGATGCCGAGCGGAAGCTGCAGGAGGCGATGGCGGAGTTGGACCGGACCCGCAAGGACGTGATCAAGCTGCGGAATCGGATGCGGCAGGCGGCCTAGGAAGCCCTCAGCCATCAGTCCTCAGCTGGCGGTATGCTGAAGGGCGATGAAGGGGCTCCGGTGGGTGGTGGCGACGGTGGCGGTGGCGGCGACGTTGGTGCTGCCGGCGGTTGAGGCCCGGGCGCCGATGGTGAAGGCGCAGAGTTGGACAATCGGCCAGATCGGGGAGGCGGTAGTCAGGCCGAAGCAAAGGAAGTCGCTGCAGGACGCGATTCGGCGGGTGCGGGAGGCTGAACGCCAGATTGGGGCATCGCCGGGGATGAAGCGGGCGGCGTGGGTGGGGGGAGCGATTCCGGCGGCGTTGCTGGTGGCGGGAGCGGCGGCGGTGCTGAGTTGGGTGTGGCTGCTGCTGGGATGGCGCAGGGCGCTGGCGGCGAACGCGATTGTCGGGGTGGTGGCCTGTGGGTACGCGCTGATCGCCAGCTGGTGGTTGACGCGCGAGGTACAGACGGCGGCGGCGCAGGTGCTGCAACAGGCCCAACAGGGGCCGCTGGGCGGATTCTTACATCAGTTGGGGGTCAAGCCGTTGCCGCAGTGGGCGGGGCAGTTCGCCCTTGCGCCGCAGGCGGGGGTTTGGGTGTTGCTGCTGGCCTTTTTGGCGCTGCTGGCTATACCGCAGACCGATTAGCGATGCGCCATGCGGAGGGACTGCCAGCTGCCGTCGGCTGTCCAGCCGCCGTCCACGGGGAGGGCGACGCCGTTGATGAAGCTGCTCTCGACCGGATCGGCGAGGAAGGCAATGGCGCGGGCTACATCCTCGGGGAGAGCGAAGCGGCCCATGGGCACGCGGCCGGTGATGTCGGCGTCGGAGTAGAGGCCGGAGGCCTGGGCACTGTCATCCATTTCCGTCTTCACCCAGCCGGGGCAGACGGCGTTGCAACGGACGCCGCGCGCGCCCCACTCGGCCGCCAGGGTGCGGGTGAAGCCGATCAGGCCGTGCTTGGTCGCGTTGTACACGCTGCGGTCGCCAATGCCCTGCAATCCGGCCACCGAGGCCACGTTGACGATGCTGCCGCTGGCGCGGGCCAGCATCATGCGCCCGAAGGCCTGGGAGAGGAGCATGGGGCCGATGAGGTTGACCTCGAGCACGCGGCGCGCGCGCACCAGGTCGAAGTCCTCGGCGGGCAGGATGAAGCTGATGCCGGCGTTATTGACCAGCACGTCGGCGTGATCCCAGCGCGCGGTGACGGCGGCGGCGAAGCCGGCTACCGCGGCCGCGTCGGCGACATCGCCGAGCAGCTCGAGCGGCGGCTCGGGAGTGCCCAAGCCGCGGACGGCGGCGGCCGTCGCCGTCATGGGCTGTGTGTCCACCAGCGCCAGGGCGTAGCCGCGCTCGGCCAGCACCTCCGCCGTTTTGCGTCCAATACCCTGCGCCGCTCCTGTGATTACCGCTACCTGCATGGAAGATCCTCCCCGCATGCTTAGGATGGCATAGTGGATGAGGGAAGAACGTGAACAGTGAACAGTTTACGGTGAACAGTGGAGGAGGCGGCGCGGGCGCGCCGCGGCTTCCCTGCCTGCGGGTGGTGCTGATCGCAACCTACGAGATGGGGCGGCAGCCGTTTGGGCTGGCGTCGCCGGCGGCGTGGCTGCGGCGGGCGGGGTGCGAGGTGGCCATCTTCGACACCGCCCGGCAGAAATTGGACGCGCAGGCACTGCACGACGCGGACCTCATCGGCCTGTATCTGCCCATGCACACCGCCACGCGCCTGGCGTTGCGGCTGATCCCGCAAGTGCGCAACATGGCGCCGCGGGCGCAGTTGTGCGCCTTCGGGCTGTACGCGCCGCTCATGGCCGCGCCCCTGCGCGCCGCCGGCGTGGCGGCCATCTTCGGCGGGGAGTTTGAAGCCGGCCTGGTCTCGCTGGCCCTGGGCCGGGACACGCCGCCGGCGGATCCCAAATTGCCCCGCCTCGACTTCCTCGTTCCCGACCGCGCCGGCCTCCCCCCGCTGGAGCAATACGCCCAATTGCACCTGCCCAACGGCGGGCGGCGGGTGGTGGGATACACCGAAGCCACCCGCGGCTGCAAGCACCTCTGCCGCCACTGCCCCATCGTGCCGATTTACGGCGGACAGTTCCGCGCCGTGCCGGTCGAGGTGGTGTTGGCGGATATCCGCCAACAGGTGGCGGCGGGAGCCCGGCACCTCACCTTCGGAGACCCCGATTTCCTCAACGGCCCCACCCACGCCCTGCGCCTTACCGAAGCCCTGCACCGCGAGTTTCCGCATCTGAGCTTCGACGCCACCATCAAGGTCGAGCACCTGTTGCAACACGCCGCGCTGTTGCCGCGCCTGCGCGAACGGGGCTGTGTGCTCATCACCAGCGCGGTCGAATCCTTTGACGACGCCGTGCTGGAGCGGCTCGACAAGGGCCACACCGCGGCCGATTTCACCCGCGCCCTGGAGCTGACGCGCGCCGCCGGCCTGGCCCTCAACCCGACGTTTGTCAGCTTTACCCCCTGGACAACGCCCGCCGGCTTCGCCGCCATGTTGACCGCGCTCGCCGCCCACGGACTGGTGGAACAGGTGGCGCCGGTGCAGTACGGCATCCGCCTGCTGCTCCCGCCCGGCTCCCCGCTGCTCGATTTGGAGGAGGCCAGGCAATGGTTGGGCGGCTTCGACCCCGAAGCCCTCAGCTACCGCTGGCACGGCCCCGCCGACGAGCTCTGCGCCGGGGTGCAGGCGCTGGTGGCCCAGGCCACGAAGCAGAATCAGCCGCGCGCGGCGATCTTCGACGCCGTGGCCAACCTGGTCGGCGGCGTCCGCCGCCCCCCCGCCGCCATGCCCCGCGCGACCGTCCCCTACCTCGACGAACCCTGGTTCTGTTGAGCCGAACCCACCGACGAGCAGTTTGCTCGTCTCGGTCAATAGCCCCCCGCTACCCTCATTCGTGCCGCAGGACGGCGGAGGGATCAAGGCGGGCTGCGCGCCGTGCGGGCCACCAGCCGGCGG
>DATBPS010000256.1:0-3208 GCA_036561225.1 Terriglobales bacterium | reverse complement strand
CACCTGGGCTACCACGGGGCGCTGGCGGCGGATGTGTCCAGCGGCCAGGGGCAGGAGGATCCGGTGTATCCGGAATCGCGCACCCGCAAGCAGTTGCTGGATCAGTGGATGCCGGACGCGTTTCTCAACCCGCACGGGTATCCGTCGCATGAGTGGGTGCAGCCGTTCAGCGAGTACAGCGGCTGGGTGCAGAGCCGCAACGGCGCCAACAACGGGCGCACCTGGTGGATTCCCCGGGGCTGGTTCACCAGCCTCAACTTCGCCCGCGACGACGGACGCGATACGCATTCGCAGGCGGTGACCTTCGCGCTGCGTGACCGCATTGCGGATGCCATCGGCCAGGTGCCCGGACTGATGCCGCTCGAAGAACGGATGAACAGCCGCTACCAGCGCTGGGGCCAGGCCTTCCAGCCGGACAACATGCAGCAGCCCATCGTCGGCGGGGTGCGCATCTATATGTCGCTGAAGGGATCCACCGGGACACGCGGCGGCATGGCGGGGCCGGGGGCATCGAGCGCCATCACCTGGGATCAGGGCTACACCGAAGCGCCGGATGAGACGGCGCACGGCGACTACATGAAGCTGGTGGCCTCGGCCGGGCTCGCCTATGACTTCGTGCATCTGAAGTACCTGGCGCAGGGCGAGTTGCGCATCACCCGCAGCGAGCGGGATACGCCGCAGGGCATCACCTGGGCGGTGACGCGGGCGCGGCCCATCCTGCCGGGATCGGAACCGCCGGCGGCTTCTCCGGATGGTCATTAAACCGTGAGCCCTTCCCCGTCCCAGCCGCCCGTCACCGCCGCGCCGTCGCCGGGACCTTTCCGCTGGTCGGCGACCACGGCGGCGCAGCGATCCACCCTGGTGGCCAGCGGCCTGGGGTGGATGCTCGACGCCTTCGACGTGATGCTGTACTCGCTGGTGCTGACCCACCTCATGCGCGACTTCGGCATGAGCAAGTCCACCGCGGGTCTGCTCAACACGCTGACGCTGATCGCCTCGGCGGTGGGGAGCATCATCATCGGCCTGCTGGCCGATCGCTACGGACGGCGGCGGATGCTGAGCCTCAGCATTCTCACCTATTCCCTGTTTACCTTCGCCTGCGGTTTTTCGCAGACCATCACCCAGTTGGCCACGCTGCGTTTTCTCCTGGGTCTGGGCATGGGCGGGGAGTGGAACGCGGGCGCGACCCTGGTGGCCGAAACCTGGCCGTCGGCGTGGCGCGGCCGCGCCCTGGGCATTGTGCAGAGCAGCTGGGCGGTTGGCTATGCGCTGGCGGCGCTGGTGGCCGGGCTGGTGCTTTCCCATGCGAGCTGGCGCTGGGTGTTTTTCGTCGGGGTGTTGCCGGCGCTGGTGACGCTGTGGATCCAGCATGGCGTGCCGGAGCCGGAGTTGTGGCAGCGGCAACGGGCGGCGAAGACGCCGCCCGTTGCCGGGCTGTGGCGGGCCGCCACGCCGCGTTTGGCAGGCCTGTTGGCCATGAACACCTTTGGGATGTTCGCCTGGTGGGGGATGTTCACCTGGCTGCCCGCCTACCTGGTGTTGCCGGTGGCGCAGGGCGGGCGCGGCTTTGCGCTGCTGGGGAGCACGACGTTCTTGCTGGTGCTCAATCTGGGCGGGATGCTGCCCGGCTATCTGCTGTTCGGAGTATTCGCCGATCGCTGGGGGCGGAAGCGCACCATCGTCGCCTATCTGGTGATCGCCGCGGCACTGGTGCCGTGGTTCGCCGCCGCGCGGCAGCCCGGGATGATCCTGCTGACGGCTTCGCTGGTGGCGTTCTTCGGCACGGGCTTTTTCACCGGCTCGGGCATTCTGGGCAGTGAATTGTTCCCCACCTCGATCCGGGCCACCGCCCTGGGGGTGAGCTACAACGTGGCGCGCGGGCTGAGCGCCTTCGCGCCGCTGATCGTCGGCGGCTACGGCCAGCGGCACGGACTGGCGGGCGCGTTTGAGCTGTGCGGGGTGGCCTTCGCCCTCGCCGCCGCCGCCGCCCTGACCGTACCCGAGACGCGGGGGTGGGAGCTGACGTAGGGTGCGCGATGGTTAGCCCAAGCTCATGAACCACCTGCTCTGACGTCCATACCATAGAGGTAAAATGGTAAGGATGAAGAAGACGTTGAATATTGACGCCAGGCTGCTGGCGGAGGCGCGCAAGCTGAGCGGGGCGGCCACCGACACGGAGACGATTCATCTCGGGCTGCGGGAGCTGGTGCGCCGGGATGCCTACCAGCGATTGCGCCGTGTGTTGGGGAGCGAGCCCGGCGCCCGGGATGTGGCGCGACGGCGGGAGGAGCCGAAAAAGAACGCCAAGGCACGGCGGGCGACGGCATCGGCACGATGATCCTGGTGGATACTTCCGTCTGGGTGCGGGGGCTGCGTGGTGCGCAGGCTTACCAGCCGTATCTCGACCAACTGCTGGCGTCCCGCGCGGTGGGGGCGCATGCGTTGATCCACGGCGAGTTGCTGGCGGGCGATTCCGGTGGGCGCCGCGACTTGTTGGCGGCGATGGAATTGCTGCCCTGGGCATCCACTCTGAACCACGAGGAAGCCGTAACGTTTGCCCGAGCGCACAAGCTGCCGGGCCGAGGCTTGGCGTGGGTTGATATGCACCTGCTGGCCTCGGCGGCGCAGCAAGGTTGGCGACTGTGGAGCGCCGATGAGCGGCTGGCGGCGGCGGCCAACGAGATGGGAATCGGGTGGCGGCCTTAAGCTAGAAGCAGGAGGTGGCCAGTGGCGGGAGTGGTAGCGCGGTGGCGGGAGGCGCAGGCGGCGAGCGATCAACTGTGGCGGGTGGTGAAGCCGCAGGCGATGACGCGGCGTCCGGTGGCGGAGCGGCACCGGCTGGTTTTTTACCTGGGACATCTGGAGGCCTTTGACTGGAACCTGCTGGCGCCGGCACTGGGGCAGCAGGCGTTTCGGCCGGAGTGGGACAAGCTGTTCGCCTTCGGCATTGATCCGGTGGACGGGGCGCTACCGAGTGATCCACCCGAGGCATGGCCGGCGGTGGAGGAGATCGGCACGTACAACCGGCAGGTGAGGCAGACGTTAGGGGAAGGACTGGCGCGGCAGGGCGGAGAAGACATCACCCAACGGCTGGAGGTGGCGATTGAGCATCGCTGGATGCACGTGGAGACGTTGAGCTACCTGTTTCACAATCTCGACTACGCCGACAAGCAGGCCGGGCCGCCGCCGACGGCGGGGCGAGGGCCGG
>DATBPS010000255.1:0-1882 GCA_036561225.1 Terriglobales bacterium | reverse complement strand
GTTTCCGTCGGGGTCGTATTCCGGCACCACGCCTCCGTTGTCGGCGATGCGGTTGTTGCTGCCGTAGTCGGCCCCGAAGGATTGGTTGCCGTCCTTATCCAGGTTGCCCCACCTATCCATCTGGAACGTCTGGTTCCACGCCGTGCCGATCGGCGCTTAAATCACCCGGCCACCGTCGTACGGCTCCAACCGCGACGGCCACACCTTCTCCGAGATCGGCACCGACAGAAAGACCAGGGCGATGAACAGGCCGACAGTGGCCCCGACGAGAAGCCATCCTCGGTTGCCGAGCATCCAGGCGGCAATGAGCGCAACTGCTAAATCAACCCATCCTTCGACGTTGTTTCGCCGCCGGCTGAGCTGGAGGGATGCACCGCACCCATCACACTTGTAAGGCTTGCCGACCGGATGGCGATTCGACACGATAGCCCCGCAGATGGGGCAGGGCATCTTGGGGTTCATCAACATCAGTGTCCCCAAATATCGTAGGCGCTATAAGCGGTACCCAGGCCAACACCGATCCACCCTAGGCGTGTGGTGGGCGCCATGCCCAAAGGATGTGTCCGATCCGCGGACCGCGGGTCAGGGGGTGGCGCCACGTTGCGGAGCTTCCAGCGGTCGGGCAGCCAGACCGGAAGGTCGGCGGCCGGTGTGGCAGGCAGGTTCATGAGCAGCTGGGTAAGGTGGCGCTGGGGATCGATGCCGTGGCGGAAGCAGGTGCTGGTGAAGCTGGCGAGGATGGCCATGGTGCGGCCGCCGCGCGGGTTGCCCACGAAGAGCGAGTTTTTCCGGTTCAGCACCACGCGCTTCATCTCCCGCTCGCCGACGTTGTTATCGATGGGCACGGCGCCGTCGGCGAGGAACACGGTGAGCGTCTCCCACTGGTTGAGGGCGTAGTTCACCGCCTCGGCCATGGGGTGCTTGGGCAGCAGTTCCAGCTTCCATTGCAGCAGCCGGTCGCGCAGGCTGGCCGCGAGCGGCGCCGACTCGCGTTGCAGCAGCTCGAGGCGCGCGGCCGGGGTGAGGCTCCGGCCCTGCGCCTCGATGGCGTACAGCCGCCGGTAGAGGTGGAGCGCCTCGGCTGCGATCGCGGGCGCGCTCACGAGCGCACCCGCTCACCCCCAATGCTTGCCCTCGGGGTCCCATGGCACGAGCCGCGGCGGTAGGTACCGCCTGCGAATTTCAGTGACCACTGCCGTCGTAGCGATAAATCCGAGAGGCACCCCCCAAAGTAGCTGCCACCCACGGCAGCCCAGCGAAAGAGCCAAGACGACCCCAAGGCAAAGATCGAGCCAGCCGATGACATCGTAATACCGCCGCGACAGTTGCCACTGAGCCGAACAAGCCGGGCAAACGAATGGCGTCCCCCATTCATGACTGGAGGCTATGGGGGCACGGCAGCTTGGGCACCTCAGACCGAGATCAATTCCCGTAGGCAAGTGTGCTGGCCGCTCAGTGGCGCTCGATCCAAGATGTAACTCTTCCCCAATTGCTCACCAAGGCACCACTTAAACCTCCCCCTGTCAGAGCAAATGAAGGCCAAGGCGTGAGGGCGTTCGTGAAGTCAACGATGAACATCGGGTTCGCAAGAAGGTATTCGTACCCGATCGTGCCCAGCGCCGGCGCGGACGCTAGAGCTGATGCAACCGTGGGCGCGTAGGCCACCGCGACGGTGCCGCCGGCGGCGGCCGCCACGGGGCTGGCCGCGGCTGCCCCCGACTGCACGATCCCCAATGGGTTGTCGTTGACCCCGGCGCTCGCGATGCCGGTATAAAAATAGCAGACCGGATCCCAGCCGCAACCCGCCTGCACGCCCTCCGCGACCCAGCGCCCCTGGGACCAGTCCGTCCAGGTCGAGCTGTTGGGCAACGGCTTGCCGTTG
>DATBPS010000254.1:0-4881 GCA_036561225.1 Terriglobales bacterium | reverse complement strand
ACCAAGAGCAAGTTCGACAACCTGTACGGCTGCCGCGAGTCGCTGGCCGACGGTCTGAAGCGCGCGATGGACGTGATGCTGGCCGGCAAGGTCGCCGTGGTCTGCGGCTACGGCGACGTGGGCAAGGGCTGCGCGCACTCTCTGCGTGCCTACGGCTCGCGCGTGGTGGTCACCGAGATCGATCCGATCAACGCGCTGCAGGCGGCGATGGAAGGCTTCGAGGTCAACACGGTTGAATCGACCCTCGGCCGCGCCGACATCTACGTCACCTGCACCGGCAACTGCGACATCATCACCCTCGACCACATGCGCCGCATGAAAGACCAGGCGATCGTCTGCAACATCGGCCACTTTGATAATGAAATTCAGGTTGATCCCCTCAACCAGGCCGCCGACGCCAAGCGCACCAACATCAAGCCCCAGGTGGACATGTACACCTTCCAAAAAGGCCATAGCATTTTCCTCTTGGCCGAAGGCCGTTTGGTGAACCTGGGTTGCGCCACCGGCCATCCGAGCTTCGTGATGAGCAACAGCTTCAGCAACCAGACGCTGGCCCAGCTCGACCTCTGGAAGAACCGCGACACCTACAAGGTCGGCGTCTACACCCTGCCCAAGCAGCTCGACGAGGAGGTGGCCCGCCTGCATCTGGACAAGATCGGCGTCCGCCTCACCACCCTCAGCGCCAAACAGGCCGCCTACCTCGGCGTCCCGGTCGAAGGCCCCTACAAAGCCGATAACTATCGGTATTGAACGTGAACAGTGAACCGTTGAACGTGAACAGTTAAGGTCGGCGGGCGCCAGCCCGCCCTCCTTCCCTGCTCCCTGTTCCCTGTTCCCTGTCCCCTATTCCCTATTCCCTATTCCCTTCTGATTCCGCTCCCACAGCAGCCGCAGCCCCGTCAGCGTCAACTGCTCGTCGCAGGCGGAGATGTGCCGCGAGGCCCTGGCCACCAGCGGCGCCAGGCCGCCGGTGGCGATCACCTTCGTCTCCGCTCCCAGCTCGGCGCGCAGCTTCTCGATCAACCCGTCCACCAGGCTGAGGTAGCCGTAGTACAACCCTGACTGGATGCTGCCCACGGTGGTGTTGCCGATCAGCCGTTCCGGCTGTCGAATTTCGACCCGTTGCAGCCGCGCGGTGCGGGTGAACAGCGCC
The DNA here is from genome assembly GCA_036561225.1 of Terriglobales bacterium. Lineage (GTDB taxonomy): Bacteria > Acidobacteriota > Terriglobia > Terriglobales > SCQP01 > SCQP01. The sequence continues at coordinate 3,728 of DATBPS010000254.1, read as the reverse complement.
TCCGCCGAGATGGCGATGCCGGGGCAGATCACGCCCCCGCGGTATTCGCCCCTGGCCGAAACCACATCAAACGTGGTGGCGGTGCCGAAGTCCACGATGATCAGCGGCCCTCCGTGCGCGGCAAAACCCGCCACGGCATTGACGATGCGGTCGGCGCCGACATCGGCGGGCGAGTCATAGAGAATCGGCATGCCGGTCTTCAGCCCCGGCCCCACAAACACCGCCTCGAAGCCGAACTCGCGCCGCAGCGCCTGGCGCACCGTGGCATCGAGCGGCGGCACCACCGAGGCCACGATCACGCCCTCGATCTGCCGGGGCGTCACCTTCTCGCCGTGCAGCAGGCCGCGCAGCGCCAGCAGAAACTCATCCTCGGTCTGGGCGCGGTGGGTGGTGAGCCGCCAGGCGGCGCGCAAGCCTTCGCCCTGGAACAGCCCGACGGTGGTGTTGGAGTTGCCGATGTCCAGCGCCAGCAACATAGGCAGTCATTTTCGCACAGCTAATGACTCGTACAGCGCAACCGTCTGCTCGGCGATGGCTCCCCAGCTGAACATCGCCTCCACCCGCGCCCGTCCGGCGCGTCCGAAGGCCTTCTGCTTCGCCGGATCGTTCAGCACTTCGGCCACTCCGTTCGCCAGATCGCGGGCAAATTTCTCCGGATCGAGCGGCGCGTTGGTCACCGGGTCCTGGGCGAAGGAAATCAGCAATCCCGTCTGGCCCGGCACCACGACCTCGGGGATACCGCCGGTGGCGCTGGCCACCACCGCGGTTTCGCAGGCCATCGCCTCCAGGTTGATGATGCCGAACGGTTCGTAGATCGAGGGGCAGCAAAAGACCGCCGCGTGGCTGTAGAGCTGGATGACCTCCGGCTTGCTCACCATCTTCTCGATCCACAACACCCGCTTGTGCGTCCGCTGCAGCGCCTCGACCTTGGCGCGCATCTCGGCCGCGATCTCGGGCGTGTCGGGCGCGCCGGCGCACAGCACCACCTGGGTGTCCGCCGGCAGGTGGTGGAGGGCGTCCACCAGATGCGTCACCCCCTTCTGCCGGGTGATGCGGCCCACGAACAGCACGAAGGGCCGCGCCGGATCAACTCCGAAGGCCTCGAGATGGTTGGTCGCCGTATCGCGCCGGTACTCGTCGAGATCAATGCCGTTGTAGATGACGTGAATGCGCCGCGGATCAAGCTGCGGGTAGGCGCGCAGAATATCCGCCCGGGTGCCGTTGGAGACGGCAATGATGGCGTCCGCCGCCGATATCGCGGTCAGCTCCATCCAGGAACTCATCTGGTAGCCGCTGCCCAGTTGTTCCGCCTTCCAGTTCCGCAACGGCTCCAGGCTGTGGGTGGTGAGCACAAACGGCATGCCATAGAGCGTCTTCGCCCAGAACCCGGCCATGGCCGCGTACCAGGTGTGGGTGTGCACCACATCCACGCCCCGCAGCCGCTGGATCGAATCCAGGTTGACGCTCAGCGCCTCCAGCGCGCCGCGGAATTTTTCTTCCGTGTTGAGCTCCGCCCAGGGTTGATGGCCGATCACCGTCAGCCCGCCGGTCTGCCGGTGCTGATCGCCGAAGCAATGCACCTCGACCTCGATGCGGCGGGCCAGCTCGCGGCTCAGGTATTCCACATGGACACCTGCGCCACCGTAGACGTAGGGCGGAAATTCGCGGGTAAACAGGGCAACGCGCACGCCGATCCTCCAAACATTCAGGTTAGCACGCGGGTTGCCGGGCTCCTCCGCCGATTACGCCGCTTGCGGCAGCGGCGGGAACGCCTGTTCGATGCTGGGCGCCTGGCGGGCGGCGATGAAGTCGGCCATGGCACGCTCCTGCTCACGTATCTGCTGGAAGCGGGCGGCGTGTTGCGGGTACCCGACGTTGCGGGCGATCAGCCCGAGACCGCCGTACAGCGCGGCTTCGTAGTTCTCGACCGCATAGTCAGCCAGATTCTCGAGCAGCAGCTTGTCTTCCTTCTCGCTTTCCAGCGCGGTCATCACTTTGCCGATCAGGCCGGGGACAATCGGCGATTGCACCACCGCCCGGGTAGCGGTAGGCTCGCCTCCGACCGCCTGGATGCAGTCGCGCACCGTCTCGCGGTGCTGCATGGTCTCCTCGCGGTGTAGCAGGATGCGCTCCCGCACCACGGCGTCGGGAACCGCGGCGGCGCGTTTCTCGAGATGGTCCACCAGGGCGCTCTCCATGGCCAGCGCCTGATTGAGGTGCAACACGTAGCGGTCATGTTCGGTGGAGGACTTGGGCATGGGGAGCTCCAAAACGTGGGATTGCGCTTGTGATGCCCGCCGATGTTGCCCCGTTGGTTGCACCCAGGCAGGCCACCCTGCTCAGTGCGGCGTTAGAATGGAGGCATGGCGTTGCATGCGCAGTGGCCGCAACCGCCGCAGCCGGATCGTGAGGAAGACGCAGAAAGCGATCAGGCCTACGACGACATCATCGCTGCCTCGTTCCCGGCCAGCGACCCGCCCCCGGGCGTGATCAAAATCGGCCCCACCAGCACCCGTAAGGGTACCCGCAGAAGCGGGTAGCGAGCCGCAAACCCCGCGCCAATTCCGCCGGCGAGCCTCCCCCCATGTTTGGGGAGATTGACGCGCACCGCCGCCTCCGGCCAGCTAGGGAAATGTCCGCGGGGAAACTGCTCGCCTTCTGGGTGTTGTTGTTGGGTGTGGCGATGACCGCCCAGACGCCAGCCGGCGCGCCCGCCGCCGCCGCCCAGCGTCTGGCGCCCGGAGACGAAATTGCGGTCAGCGTATTTCAAGCGCCCGAGCTCTCGACCCAGGCGCGCCTCGAACCGGACGGCAGCTTCACCATGCCCGCCGCCGGCCGGGTGGTGTTGGCGGGCCGCACCGCCGCCGCCGCCGCCGATTTGCTGGCGCAGCGTCTGGGCGAGCACTATCTGCTCCATCCCCAGGTCGAGATCACGGTGCTGCAGTTCGCCCAGGAGCCGGTGACGGTAACCGGGGCGGTGGCGCGGCCGGGGGTGTACTCGGCGCGCTTGTATCCCGATCTGCCGGCCATGCTGGCCGCCGCCGGCGGCCTCGCGGCCGCCGGTGGTGAGCAGATCACGGTGGAGCATGGCGGCCGGGTGACCGACAGCGAGAGCGTCGAGACCTGGCAGCGGAGAAGCCCCGCGGCAGCGCTGCCTCTGGCGGCGGGCGATCGCGTCAGCGTCACCCCCGCCGCCACCGTCTATGTGGGCGGCGATGTGAATCATCCCGGGTCCTTCCCGCTTCCCGCCCATGGATTGACCCTGGTGGAGGCGATCATCCTGGCGGGCGGGCTGGCGCCCCACAGCCAGACCGCCCATACCCGCATCGTCCATCGCGGCAGCGACGGCACATGGAGCACGCAGTGGATTGATGCCGGCCGCGTGCTGCGCGCCCAGGCGCCCGACCCTCTCCTCCAGCCCTTCGATTTGGTCTACGTTCCCGATAGCGCCGGGCGCCGCGCCCTGGCGGATGCCCTGCATACGCTGATGGTGACCAGCTCGGCGATCGTCTCCGGAGTGGTGATCTGGCACTGATGCCGCGGCGGCCTCTCCAACCCGATCTGTTCGGCCGCCGGCGCGCGCTGGCCGGGCCGGCGGCGGCACCGCTGCCGCTGCCCCCGGGCGAGCGGTGGCGTCGCATTCTCCGCCGCCGCGGCTGGCTGCTGGCGCTGACCCTGCTCCTCGCGCTCGTCGCCGGCGGGACAGTGGTACGCTGCCGTCAACCCTG
>DATBPS010000253.1:0-7740 GCA_036561225.1 Terriglobales bacterium | reverse complement strand
GGGCGGCGACAAGCCGCTGACCATTCAAGGGGCGGCGCTGCTGCGGCAATTGGTGCTGGGCAACCAGGTGCTGCTGGGGAGCGTCAACGCCGCCCGGGGACATTTTCAAATGGCGGTGGACGACCTGGCGAGGGCGCGGCGACTGTGGGGCGCGCACGCCGAAAAACTCATCACCCATCGCCGTACCCCCGAGGAGTTGATCGCCGCCGCCGGACAGCGGCCCCAGGGGGTAATCAAGGCCGTCGTCGAATGGAGCTGACGGGCAACAATTGTGGAGTATCCACAGTCATGACGAAGGTGGGCATAGCCGAGCTGAAAGCCAACCTGAGCAGTTTTCTCCGCCGCGTGCGCCAGGGCGAGAGCATCACGATACTGGACCGCGGGATGCCGGTAGCGCGCATAGTGCCGGTGGAGTTCGATAACGGGCTGGAGATCATCCCGGCCCAAGAACCGAGTTCTGACTTCTTCAAGGTTCCGCCCGCCGACGCACCCCCACCGCAAACCGACGTCGTCGAATTGCTGCTCGAAGATCGCGCCCGGCGATGACGGGCCGCGCCACTCCACCGCCCGCGCATCTCAACCGGCATGGCGCGGGCCAAGTGTCAGAAGCCGTCGGTCGAGCTTTATAAAATCCCCACGGCGACGCCAGAATCAGACGGCACGCTGGCGTGGGATTCCACCCAGCTGGTACTGGTCCAGGTCCAGGCAGGCAGCGAGACGGGGCTGGGCTACACCTACGCCGATGAAGCCTGCGCACGGCTGATCGCGGGTGAGCTGGCGAGCTTGATCGAGGGGCGCGAGGCGATGGACATCCCCGGCGCATGGGCGGCGATGCGGCGGGCGATCCGCAATTTGGGGCGTCCGGGAATCTGCAGCATGGCGATCGCGGCGGTGGACTTGGCCCTGTGGGATCTGAAGGCGAAGTTGTTGGAGCTGCCGCTGGTGCGGCTGCTCGGGGGATGCCGGCCAAGCATTCCGATCTATGGCAGCGGCGGGTTCACCTCGTACAGCCTGGCGGAGTTGGAGCGGCAGTTGGGGGAGTGGGCGGCGGCGGGCATTGGGGCGGTGAAGATGAAAGTGGGGCGCGACCCGGCGCAGGATGTCGAGCGGGTGCGGGTGGCGCGCGCCGCCATTGGGCCAGAATGCGGATTGTATGTGGATGCCAACGGGGCCTACTCGCGCCAGCAGGCGCTGCGGCTGGCATATCAGTTTGCCAACTACGGGGTGAGCTGGTTCGAGGAGCCGGTGCCGAGTGATGACCTCGAAGGCCTGCGTTGGCTGCGGCAACGCCTGCCGCCGGGCATGGATGTCGCGGCCGGCGAGTACGGCTACGACCTGCCCTACTTTCGCCACATGCTGACGGCAGAGGCGGTGGATGTGCAGCAGGCCGACATTACCCGCTGCGCCGGGTTAAGCGAGTTTGCGCGGGTGGAGGGGCTGTGTGCCGCCTTTCAGACCGACTTGTCGGCGCATACGGCGCCGTCGCTGCATTGCCATCCCTGCTGCGCTCTGGAGCGCTGCCGCAACATCGAGTACTTCTTCGACCATGCCCGCATCGAGCAGATGCTCTTTGAGGGCGCGCCCGAGCCGCGCCAGGGGGCGCTATGGCCCGATCTGTCGCGCCCGGGGTGGGGACTCGAACTCAAGCCGCGCATGGCACGAAAGTATGCGGCATAGCTCCGGCCGGGCTGGGGCTCAAGGGGTCCCCAGCCCGGTCGAGCGTCAAGCGGGTCGAGTGGCGAAGCCACTCGGGGCCCCGCGCCAATCAACGATGGGCATCCAAGCCCATATGGCTCACGCAGAGATCAAGGTAGTCGCTGGCACGCTGCTGCGGGATGCGCGGCAGGCGCGGTTGCAGCGGACGCTGGCGCTGATCGCCGGGCTGACCAGCGGGGCCAGCGGCCTGGAGGTCGCCTACATGCATTACCGCGGCAGCTACAGCTGGCGCATCATGTGGACGCCGATCGTGATGAGCCAGGTGTTGCTGGCGGCCGGGGTCGCGGGTGCGATGAAGCCGCGGCTGGCGCGGACGCTGTTGCCGGCGGTGTCGGCGGTGACGCTGGCCGATTGCGCCACCGGGTTTGTCTTTCATCTGCGCGGCATCGCGCGCAAGCCCGGAGGCTGGCGGTTGCTGGTTCCCAATGTGCCCATGGGGCCGCCGCCGCTGGCCCCGCTGCTGTTCGGAGTGTCGGCCTATCTGGGCATTCTCGCCAGCCGCATGACGGCGGAGAGCTCCGAGCGGCGTGATCCACCCGGGCTGCGCGAGAAGCTTCGGCGGCATGTAACCGTGGTGACCGCCTTTGCCGCGCTTTGCAGCGGGACGGAGGCGTTGTATTCGCATTACAAGAACGGGTTTCACTTCCTGGCCCAGTACACACCGCTGGTGGTGGCGCCGGCGCTGGCGGCGAGCGCGCTGGCGGCGCTGCCGCGGGGCGGAGGACACGGGAAACGGAAAGTGCTGGCCGGGCTCTCGGCTGCCGCCATGCTGGACGGAGCGGTGGGGATGGCGTACCACGCGCGCGGGGTGCTGCGCCGGCCGGGGGGGCGCAAGCACCTCATGTACAACATCATGTACGGGCCGCCGATCCTGGCGCCGCTGCTGTTCGCTGCCTGCGGATTGTTGGGGTTGCTGGCCAGCGCGATACAGGGGCGGCAATGAAGAAGGCAGTGCAGATCGGATACTATCCCGGCTACAGCACGCTGGCGCAGCAGGCGTTTTGGGACGAAGCCACGCGGCGAACGGTATTGCAGCGGCTGAAGCCGCCGCCGCCGTTGCGCTTCTTCGGGCTGGGGGAAGCGGAGCGGCTGGAGGCGGTGTGCGCGCGCATCCTGCCGCAGGACGACCGGCCGGAGGACCGGCGCATCGCCATCGTGCCGGAGATTGACCGGAGGCTGGCGAATGGCATCCATGACGGTTACCGGTACGCGGATATGCCGCCGGACGGGGAGGCGCACCGGCTGGGTCTGCGCGCCATTGACCAGATCAGCCGGCACCTATTCCTGCGCGGCTTTCTGGCGCTGGGGAACCGGGAGCGGGATGAGGTGCTGCTGACCATCCACGATGCGCGCCCACCGGCGGCCGAGGCGATCTGGAAGCGGATGTCGGTGAAGCGCTACTGGCTGTTGCTGGTGAATGATGTGGTGCGGGTCTACTACGCCCATCCCTGGGCGTGGGATGAGATCGGCTTCGGCGGGCCGGCCTATCCGCGCGGCTACATGCGGCTGGATCGCGGGGACGCCGAGCCGTGGGAAAAGCCGGAGCGGCGCTACGAGTGGTCGGCGCCGGCCGATTCGCTGTCAGGAACGTTTACAAAGCTGCCGGAGCAAGAATGAACTCTCCGTTTGGACCGCCGGAGCCGGGCGACCATCGCCTCGGGCCGATGCAGTCAGTCAACCTGCCCATGCGGCGCTACCGCGAGAGCGAGACGGTGGATTACTGCATCGTCGGGGTGGGAGCGGCGGGCGGGCTGCTGTTGCAGCGGCTGGCGCGCGCCGGCTTTCGCGTGGTGGGGCTGGAGGCAGGGCCGTTCTGGGACACCGAGCGCGACTGGGTGAGCGACGAGGCCGGCTCGCACAAGCTGTACTGGACCGACAAGCGCATCACCGGCGGCCGCGATCCCATCGCCCTGGGCGAGAACAACAGCGGTCGCGGGGTGGGCGGAGGGTCGGTGCACTGGGCGGCCTTTGTGCCGCGGCTGCATCCCTCCGATTTTCGTGTCTACACCGACGACGGGGTGGGGTGTGACTGGCCCATCAGCTATCAGGATCTGAAACCCTACTACGAGCTGATCGAGAAAGAGATGCCGGCGGCGGGTCCGGCCTGGTTCCCCTGGGGAGACCCGCACGGCTATCCCTATGCGCCGCATCCGGTGGGCGGGGTGGCTGCCACGCTGGTCAAGGGGTGTACCAAGCTCGGAATACGGGTGTGCGCCGGCGGACCGGTGGCGATTACTTCCGGTTCGCGCGACGACCGGCCGCACTGCATCTATCGCGGGTTTTGCATCCAGGGATGCAAGGTGGGGGCGAAGCAGAGCACCCTCGTCTCCCATGTGCCCGATGCCCTGGCTCACGGGGCGGAGCTGCGTCCCGAGTCCTTCGCCTTCCGCATCCCGCTGGGCCGCGACGGGCGGGTGAGCGGCGTCGGCTACTTCGACAAGTACGGGCGCGAGCGCGAGCAGAAGGCGCGGGCGGTGATCGTGTGCGGCTACGCCATCGAGACGCCGCGCCTGCTGCTCAACTCCGCCTGCCCGGGGTTCGAGCAGGGGCTGGGGAACTCGAGCGGGGTGCTGGGGCGTTACCTCATGGTGCAGGCGGGAAACGTGGTGGCGGGGCGCTTTCCCCATCTGGTGCGCATGTACAAAGCCCCGCCCGCCAATGGCATGACTGAGGAGTTCTACGAGACCGATCCCCGGCGCGGGTTTGCCCGCGGCTTCGCGGTGCAGACGGTCGGGCCGCTGCCCATCGCCTTCGCCAAACAAATGGCCAAGGCCAAGGGGGCATGGGGATGGGGGATGCGGCAGGTGATGATGGACTACAACCACTGGTCGGCGTTGGGACTGTTGGGTGAAATCCTGCCCTGGGATGACAACCGCGTCGAGCTGGCCGACGAGAAGGACGAACACGGCGTGCCCGTGGCGCGGGTGACCTTCAACCTGCATCAGAACGACCGCCAACTGATCCGCTTTGGGGTGCAGAAGGTCGAGGAGATTCTGCTCGCCGCCGGCGCGGAGGAGGTGGTCGAGGAGCAACGCTATGCCCACCTGGTGGGCGCGGCGCGCATGGGGAACGATCCCCGCACCTCCGTGGTCGACCGCTTCGGACGCAGCCATGATATTCCCAATCTGTTCATCGCCGACGGCAGCGTGTTCCCGACGCAAGGGTCGGCCAACCCCGGCCTGACCATCCAGGCGCTGGCCGCGCGCACCGCCGATTACCTCATCGCCCAGGGCGAGGCGGTCTTCACCCCCGGCCGCATCAGCTGCGAAGCTCCGCCGGTGCGGCGGGATCTGTCGCCGCCGGCGACGTGGGGACATGGCGTGCCGCGGGTTTGAGAAACAGCGCCAGCAGCAGGGGAGCGGCGGCGGCGTCAATCAGCAATGTCGGCACCCACATCAGGAAACCGCCGATCTGCTGGTCGAGAGTCGGGGTGAGGCCGAACGGCAGCGGCAGCGCGCGGTGGGCGTAGGCGGTGTAGAGACCTGTCGGGGCGGCAATGATGGCGATGCCCAGCATCAAGTTGGCGGTCATGCGGGCAAAGAGATAGAAGATGGACGACACCGTATCGAGGCGGGAAGCGGCGAGGGGGGCGAGCACCGGCCACCAGAAGATGCAGGCGCTGACCAGGAAGCTGAGGTGCTCGATGGCATGCAGCGCGTCGTTACGCAGCGCCAGATCGTAACACCAGGGGAGGTGCCAGAGCGCCAGGGTGGCGAAACCGATGGTCCAGGCCAGCGCCGGCCGGCGGAGGCCGGTCTCAATCTGCGCCAGCCGGCGGCGGCGGAGCCAACCGAGCGCCATCGCGGGAGGAATGGCCACGATCAGCAGCGGGGCGACCACCTCCAGCAGTAGCAGGTGCTGTAGCATGTGGGCGCTGAAGAGTGCGCGCTCGCCCAAAGTGTCAAGCGGCGAGATTAAGGCCAGCAGCAGGATCGTATCCGCCGCCACGAACGCCAACGCCCGCGCCCAGGAACGTCCCCGCCCACTCCCCCGAGGTACCCAAAAGTACCAGACGGCGAACAGCGCACAACCGGCGATGACGCTCGGCTCCGGCTCCCAACCCATGATGCTGTGTTGCCGCTTTCCCGCTCTCAGTTGCCAGCCACCCCCTACACTATGGTCATGCCCTCCCGCGATGATGCCTGGCCCGAGCTCCTGTACCCATCTTGGAAGCCGACCTGCTACACGCTCCACATGTGGCTGCAAATCGCCGGCAAGGTGCGGCTGGCGCTGGGTCCGCACCTGAACCACTTCTGGGAGGCGACCTATTACGTCACCCCGCGGGGGCTGACCTCGGGGGCCATACCGCGGCCGGGAGGGGTGGGGATCTTCTCGTTTGAATTTGATTTTGTGGCGGATCAGTTGCGGATCGAAACCAGTGAGCGGGAGAGGAAAGTTTTATCCTTGCGGCCGTGCAAGGTGGCGGACTTCGAGGCCGAGGTGCTGGGGGCGCTGGCGGGGCTGGGGATTGAAGCCCGCATCTGGCCGATGCCGGTCGAGGTGCCCAACCCGGTGCGCTTTGATCTCGATCACGACAACGGCAGCTATGACGCCGACGCGGTGCGGCGCTGGTGGCGGATCCTTGTGGCCTGCCAGCGGGTGTTTGCCCAAGTGCGGGGAGAGTTTCAGGGCAAGGCCAGCCCGGTGCATGTGTTTTGGGGGAGCATGGACCTTGCCTACACGCGCTTTTCGGGCCGTCCGGCGCCGCCACGCCCCGAGGCCCCGGTGATGATGCAGGAGGCCTACTCATGCGAGTGCGCCAGCGCGGGGTTTTGGCCGGGCGATGAGCGTTTCCCCGAGGCGGCCTTCTACGCCTATGCGGTGCCGGAGCCGGGCGGGTATGCGGGGCGGGTCCCGCACCCGAAGGCGTTTTACCACAAAGAGATGGGCGAGTTTCTGCTGCGCTACGACGACATCCGCGCGGCGAGGGACCCGGAGACGGAACTGCTCGGGTTTTTGCGCCAGTCGTTTGCGGCGGCGGCCGAACTGGGGAACTGGCCGGACGCGGGCGCCCCGCCCCACTCCGCTGTAACTGGCCGGTAGGCAACGGGCGCTGGCCGATTAGCCGTGGCGCGGGCGTGTACAGCGCCTAGGCTGTAGGCATGAACGACGATGCCATGCCCTCCGAGCGCCGCTGCTGCGGTATCCGCTGTCGCGGGTTTTTCCTTCCCTTTGTCCTGATCGCGCTGGGCGTGATTTTCCTGCTCGATCAGCTGAACTATATCAATGCCGGCCGGGTGTTCGGCTTTTTCTGGCCGGTGGCGATCATCATCTTCGGGCTGGAGGTGCTGCGCGGCCGCCGCGGGCGCAACCATGTGGTGGTGGGCGTGGTGGCGCTGGGGGTGGGCGCGACGCTGCTGTGCGACCGCTTGGGATACTGGAACTTCGACATTGGCCGGTTGTGGCCGGTAATTCTGATCCTGATCGGACTCTCGCTGCTGATCCGGCCCAACGATGGGCGGCGACGGCGGCGATATCGCTACGATGCGACGCCGGCGGCGGACCCGGTGGCCACGCCGGGCGGGGGCGACGGCACCGAGACGTCGCTCGACGCGGTGGCGGTGTTGGGGGGATACAATCGTCGCATCACCTCGCAAAAATTCACCGGCGGGCGGATTACCGCCTTCTTTGGCGGCATGCAGGCGGATCTAACCCAGGCCGATATTGCCGGTCCGGAGGCGGTGCTGGAGATCACGGCGTTCATGGGCGGGGCCGAACTGCGGGTGCCGCGCAGTTGGGAGATTGATGTCCAGGGGCAGCCCATTCTCGGCGGCTTTAACGATGAGACGCAGCAGATGCCGTCGGCGGGGGCCAAGCGGCTCATCATCCGGGGCACCGCCTTCATGGGCGGAGTGAACATCAAGAACTAATGCATCCGCTGTGGGGCAACGTTCGCCGTCAGATTTTGTACTTCACCCTGTGGGCGCTGGTGGGGGCGCTGCTCGCCTACCAATTGACCAGCGCCGGCCTGCCGCGTTCTCAGGCCTGGGCGCTGGCCATGCCGATGGAGTTGCTGTACGCCTT
>DATBPS010000252.1:0-2525 GCA_036561225.1 Terriglobales bacterium | reverse complement strand
GTTTCGGCCACCGCCTCCACCACGCGGGTCTTGCCCGAGCCGGTGGGCCCCAGCAGCAACAGGTTGGCAATGGGGCGGCCGGGCGGATGCAGTCCGGCGAGAAAGGTCTGGTAGAGGTCCACCACGCAGGCGACGGCGGTGTCCTGGCCGACGATTTTGCGACGCAGGGCGGTTTCAAACTGGCACACGTCGTCGCAGCGGAGGGTGGGATCCAGGAGTTCCTGACAGCCGGATTTCATATCGTCCTGACTGTTGGGATGCAGAAGGGGCGCGACGGGGATGGGTGCCGCCGCCCGCGGGCGGCGGCGGCACCCTAAAGTGGCACGGCCACCTTTTGCTGGAGCCGCCCTTCCTTCGGAAGGGCTGTGGCCGGGCGTCGCTCCCCGGCAAAGGACGCTTGCACTAGCTCACGGCCTCTCCGAGTTGTCGCGTCGGGCACGTCCTCAATTACCCGACGACTGATGGGTGGATTCGCTGGTGAGGACGGGGTTGGATTCGGGATGGTGTTTGAGCTTGTGCTCGAGTTGGGTGCGCAGCTCCGCCATCTCGTGGAGGATCTCGCGGATGCGGGACTCCCCCTCTTCCGCCTGCCCCCGTTCGCGGGCCCGGGTACGCAGCAGATGGAGGTTCAACTCCTCCAGGTCCTGGTGCAGCGTGCGCATCGAACGCACCAGCATCTGCGCCCCTTCCAAATCGGCAAAGGGCGAGACGAAGGTTTCGGCGGCACGCGAGCGCACCGCGTCCCAATCAATCTGTAATTGAGGGTGGGATTGGCGCACCTGCTCCAGCACTTCCTCGCTGACCCGAGGACGGTTGCCGAGGCAGGCCAAGTGGACCTGGCGGACGTGGCCGTCCTCACGGACGTTGTGTACCAGGTAGTACGATTTGCCCTTTTTGCGTACGAACGCCATGTGCTCTCCTGGGGCTGGGGCTAGGGACCCTCCCGGTGTGACCGCGGTCTGCCGCCGTGGTGGTGCCACTCCCACCACGTAGGATGGGGCGGCCTTCGGATGGGGTTGTCCCTGCCTTGCGCTCCCTTAGCACCTGCGCCGTTAACTCCCTCACGGCGGGGGTGCGTGCTACATTCAGGGTAGTGGCGCTCAGGCAGGAAATTCAATGAAATTATTCTTGCGGTTGGGGGTACGTCGGGTGGAAAGCCTGGCGGCGGCAGGGGTTTGGCTGGCGGCATGTCTGTGGGCGCAAGCCCCGGCGCCGGTGACGGCGCGACATGCGACGCCGGCGGAGAGCGAAATCCGCGCCATCTACTTCACCGGTCTGATGGCCGGCAGCCCGCACGGCCGCGCCCTGGCGGAGAAGTGGCGCAGCGAGGGCGGCAACGCCATCGTGTTCGACATCAAGGACTCCGACGGCCCGGTGTCATTCAACTCCACTCTGCCGCTGGCCGGGCACATGAGGCGCCCCTGGATCCGCGATCTCAAGGAGTGGGTGGGGTGGCTGCATGAGCAGGGGCTGTATGTGATCGCCCGCCAGGCGGTGTTCAAGGATGAGCGGCTGGTGGCCGAACACCCGGAACTGGCGGTACGCTCGCGCTCCACCGGCGGTGTTTGGAAAGAGAACGGCAAGCCGGATTGGACCGATCCCTCGCTGCCCGCTGTGCAGGAGTACAACATCAAGCTGGCCGAGGAGGTCGCCGATTCGGGAGTGGATGAAATCCAATTCGACTACATCCGCTTTCCGGTGGACGGCAATCAAAAAGACGCGCGCTTTGCCTATCAGGCCGAGCACGCCGGCGAGCCGCGAGCGGATTTCATCAGCAACTATCTATGGCGGGCCAAGCAGGCGCTGAAGCCCTCGGGGGTGCACATCTCGATTGACGTCTACGGCGTGATGGCCTGGGCGCGGCAGGTGGATCTCGACGCCACCGGACAGGACGTGGTCAGCCTCGCCTACTACGCCGACGTGATGTGCCCGATGATCTATCCCTCGCACTTCTTCAACTTCGACGGCTTCAAGAACCCCGGCAATGCGCCCGAGCACTTCATCCAGGCGGGCATGGAGCGGTTCAACAACATCACCCGCGACAGCGGCGTGGTCATCCGCCCCTGGCTGCAGGCCTTTGCCTGGCGTACACCGTCGTTCAGCCCCGACTACATCCGCATTCAGGTGGCCACCGAACGCGCCCAGCACGGCGGCGGCTTCATGCTGTGGAACGCGGGGAACAAGTACGCCGTGCCGGACGAAGCCATGCCGAGCATGGTGGCGGGGGGCGGAAAGTACTTCAGCGGCGGCTTCCCTTACGCGGTCACCGCGCCGCCCACTGCCGCCAGCACGGGAACCAAAAACTAGCGGCCTCCGTATTACTCCTTGACCGCTTAGGAGAAGGCATCTATTCTCCTAAGTAGTTTAGGAGGCGAGATGGATTCGACCGCTCAGATTCTGCCCGGCACGCTGGACCTGCTGATCCTGAAGGCCGTTTCGCTGGGGGCGCTGCACGGCTACGGCGTGCTGCTGCGCATCCAGCAGATCTCTGGCCAGGCGCTGCTGATCGAACAGGGGGCGCTGTA
>DATBPS010000251.1:0-6418 GCA_036561225.1 Terriglobales bacterium | reverse complement strand
CATGATAGCGCCGCGGGTTAGCCGGCGGCGGGTTTGGCGGCGAGCTGTTGGTGGAGGTGTTGCAGGACGTGGACGCTGGGGGCGTCGGCGGCGCGGGCGGCGATGGCTTCGACGGCGGCGGCGGCGGCGGCGAGGGTGGTGACGATGGGGATGCGGTGCTGGACGGCGGTGCGGCGGATTTCCTTCTCCTCGAAGAACTGCTGGCGGCCTTCGGGGGTGTTGACGATGAGCGTCACCTCGCCGCCCTTGAGCAGGTCCACGAAGTTGGGGCGGCCTTCGCTGACCTTGAACACCGATTGCACTTCGAGGCCGGCGGCGCGGAAGGCGGCGGCGGTGCCGCGGGTGGCGAGCAGCTTGAAGCCCAGGTGGTGGAGGCGGCGGGCGAGCTCGACGCCGCGGGCTTTATCGCGGTCGCGGAGCTTGAAGAAGACCGTGCCGGCCGCGGGCAGCGGCTGGCCGGCGGCCAACTGAGCCTTGGCAAAGGCTTCGCCCATGGTCGAAGCGATGCCCATGACCTCGCCGGTGGAGTGCATCTCGGGGCCCAGCACCGGGTCGGCGCCCTGGAACTTGTTCCAGGGGAAGACCGGGCTCTTGACGCAATAGACCGCGCCGGTGGGGATGCGCTGCCGTTCGATGACCTCTGCCGGGAGCAACTGCCGCAGTTTGGCGCTGCCGCTCATCACCAACGCGGCCAGCTTGGCCAGGGGGTAGCCGGTGGCTTTGGAGACATAGGGCACGGTGCGCGAGGCGCGGGGGTTTACTTCGAGAACGTAGACGTGCTGCTTCCCTTCCCCGTCCTGGGCGATGGCGTACTGCACGTTCATCAGACCCTTGACCTTGAGCGCCAGGGCAAGCTGAACGGTGTGTTTCTGAATGGTCTGCTGCAGGGCGGGTGAGAGGCTGTAGGGGGGCAACACACAGGAGCTGTCGCCCGAGTGGATGCCTGCTTCCTCGATGTGCTCCATGATGCCGCCCAGCACCACGTCCTTGCCGTCGCTGAGCGCATCCACGTCCACTTCGATGGCGTCCTCGAGGAAGCGGTCAATCAGGATGGGGCGGTCGGAGGAGTACTCGGTGGCCAGCTCCATGTAGCGGCGCAGCGCCGCCTCGTCGTAGACGATGGCCATGGCGCGGCCGCCGAGCACGTAGGAGGGCCGCACCAGCACCGGATAGCCGATGCGGGCGGCCACCTTGACCGCCTGGACCACGGAAGTTGCGGTGCCGCTCTCGGGCTGACGAATGTGGAGACGGCGCAGCAGGGCACCGAAACGCTTGCGGTCCTCGGCCAGGTCGATCGAGCGGGGCGAGGTGCCGATCACCTTGAAGCCCGCCTGCTCCAGCGGCAGGGCGAGGTTGAGCGGCGTCTGGCCGCCGAACTGGACGATGACGCCGTTTACCTTCTCGTGTTCGAGCACGCGGGTGACGTCCTC
The DNA here is from genome assembly GCA_036561225.1 of Terriglobales bacterium. GTDB lineage: Bacteria > Acidobacteriota > Terriglobia > Terriglobales > SCQP01 > SCQP01. The sequence goes on along the minus strand of DATBPS010000251.1, from coordinate 4,988 downwards.
CAGGGTGAGCGGTTCGAAGTAGAGGCGGTCGCTGGTGTCGTAGTCGGTGGAGACGGTCTCGGGGTTGCAGTTGACCATGATCGTCTCGAAGCCGCGCTCGCGCAGGGCGAAGGCGGCGTGACAGCAGCAGTAGTCGAACTCGATGCCCTGACCGATGCGGTTGGGGCCGCTGCCCAGGATGGCGATCTTTTTCTTTTTGGTCGGCTCGGCCTCGTCCTCGGTCTCGTAGGTCGAGTACATGTAGGGCGTATAGGACTCGAACTCGGCGGCGCAGGTATCCACCCGCTTGTAGACGGGCAGGAGGCCCAGCTCGCGGCGGCGGTCGAGGACGGCGGATTCGGCCACGCCGGTCAGCTCTGCCAGCCGGGCGTCGCTGAGGCCGCTGCGCTTGGCCTGACGCAGGGTGTCGGGGGAGACCTTATCCAGCCCTCCGGCGGCGGCGAGAAACTGCTCGAGCTGGGAGATGTCCTGAATCTGGCGCAGGAACCAGGGGTCCATGCCTGTCCATTCGTGCACCTCGGCGATGGACATGCCGCCTTCGCCCAGCGCGTAGCGGACGTAGCTGAGGCGGTCGGGATGGGGCGAGACCAGGCGCTGGGTGAGCAGCTCGGGGGCGACGGCCATGGCGCCGCGCTTTTTGCCGGTTTCGAGCGAGCGCACACCCTTGAGCAGGGCCTCCTTGAAGGTGCGGCCGATGGCCATCACCTCGCCCACCGACTTCATCTGCGGGCCGAGCGTGGTGTCGGCGCCGGGGAATTTCTCAAACTGCCATTTGGGGATCTTCACCACCACGTAGTCGAGCGTGGGCTCGAAACAGGCCGGCGTCTTGCGTGTGATGTCGTTGGAGATCTCGTCGAGGCGATAGCCGACCGCCAGTTTGGCGGCGATCTTGGCGATGGGGAACCCGGTGGCCTTGGAGGCCAGCGCCGAGGAGCGCGACACGCGCGGGTTCATCTCGATCACCACCATGCGGCCGTCGGCGGGGTTGACCGCGTACTGGATGTTGCTGCCGCCGGTTTCGACCCCGATCTCGCGGATCACCTTGAGCGAGGCGTCGCGCATTGCCTGATACTCGCGGTCGCTGAGCGTCTGCGCCGGAGCGACGGTGATCGAATCGCCGGTGTGGACCCCCATGGGGTCGAGGTTCTCAATCGAGCAGACGATGATGACGTTGTCGGCGTTGTCGCGCATCACCTCCAGCTCGTACTCCTTCCACCCCAGCACCGTCTCCTCGACCAGCACCTCGTGCACCGGCGAGAGGTCGAGGCCGCGCACCAGCATGGCGGCAAACTCTTCGCGGTTGTAGGCCAGGCCGCCGCCGGTGCCGCCCAGGGTGAACGACGGGCGGATGATGACCGGGTAGGTGGTGGCGAACTCCAGGCCGTCGCGCAGGTTGTTGACCAGCCGCGAGCGCGGCGTCTCCAGGCCGATGGCCTTCATCGCATCCTTGAAGAGGAGCCGATCCTCGGCCTTTTTGATGGCTTCGAGACTGGCGCCGATCAGGCGGATGCCGTAGCGCTCGAGGTCGCCGGCGTCCGCCAACTCGACCGCCAGGTTGAGCGCCGTCTGCCCGCCCACGGTGGGCAGCAGCGCCACGCCGCCGCGCGGCTCGCACTCGCGCTTGAGGATCTCGGCGACGTAGGCGCGGGTGAGCGGCTCGATGTAGGTCCGGTCCGCCAGCTCGGGGTCGGTCATGATGGTGGCGGGATTGGAGTTCACCAGCACCACCTCGAAGCCGTCGGCGCGCAGCGCCTTGCAGGCCTGGGCGCCGGAGTAGTCGAACTCGCAGGCCTGGCCGATGATGATGGGGCCGGAGCCGAGGATGATGACCTTGTGGATGTCGGAGCGTCGAGGCATTGTTCGGGATCAGGGGTCAGGGGTCAGAAGTTAGGGGTCAGGAGTCAGGGGTTAGGGGTCAGGGCGCGGTGCCCATCAATTTCATGAAATCGGCAAACAGGTAGTGGGAGTCGTGGGGGCCGGGGGCGGCCTCGGGGTGGTACTGCACGCTGTAGAGAGGCAGAGAGCGGTGGCGGAGGCCCTCGAGGGTGCCGTCGTTGAGATCGAAGTGGGTGCACTCGACTTCCGAGGCGGGGAGCGAGTCCGGATCCACGGCGAAGTTGTGGTTGTGGGCGGTGATCTCGATGCGGCCGGTGGCTTCGTGACGCACCGGGTGGTTGCCGCCGTGATGGCCGAACTTGAGCTTGTAGGTTTTGCCGCCGAGGGCGAGGCCGATCAACTGGTGGCCGAGACAGATGCCGAAGATGGGGACCTTGCCCATCAGCGCGCGGATGTTCTGGACGGCGTAGCTGCAGGGCTCGGGGTCGCCGGGGCCATTGCTCAGAAAGATGCCCTGGGGCTTCATCGCCAACACGTCGGCGGCGCTGGTCTGGGCGGGGATCACCTTGACCCGGCAGCCGTGGTCGGCGAGCTGGCGGACGATGTTGCGCTTGATGCCGAAATCGTAGGCGACCACCAGCGGGCCCTGGCGGTTGGCTTCGATGCGGGGGCCGTCGTAAGCGGTACGTGTAGTCACCACTTTGGCCAGGTCGGTGCCCTCCATGCGGGGCAGGGCGCGGGCGCCGGCCAGCAATTCGTCCTGGGGGTGGCCGGCGCCGAGAGCTCCGCGCAGCACTCCCTGGGCGCGCAGGTGACGGACCAGAGCGCGGGTGTCAATGTCGGCCAATACCGGAATGCCATGGGCGGCCAGATAGGCGTCGCAGTCCTGGGCGCTGCGCCAGTTGCTGGCGATGGAGGAGAACTCGCGCACGATGAGCGCCTCGACGAAGGGCTTGGCGGCTTCGTCGTCGTCGGGGTTGGTGCCGTAGTTGCCGATCTGCGGGGCGGTGAGGCAGACGATCTGGCCGGCATAGGAAGGATCGGTGCAGATCTCCTGATAGCCGGTCATGGAGGTGTTGAAGACCACCTCGCCGGCGCCGATCGCCTTGACCGCGCCGAAACCGCGGCCCGTGAACGCGCGCCCATCCTCCAGAACCAGTACGGCCTCCATTCGCCTCCCCCTCGTGCGGATATGGTGACCCACAGGCGTGGATGCCGTTGGATCAACCCATTTTAACAGCTTTTATTGGCGCGGGCCCCAGAGTGGCTTCGCCACTCGACCCGCTTGACCCTCGACCGGGCTGGGGACCCCTTGAGCCCCATCCCGGCCAGGGTCCGCGCTAGAATCGCGGGATGCGGAGAAGGACTTTTTTGGCATCCACGGCAGCGGCGGCGGCGTGCGCGGCGGTGCCCCGGAATTTGCGGGCGCGGGGGCATGAATTTGCCGCCGGCGCGGAGGGCTTCACGCTGGACGGCAAGCCGCTGGTGGTGCGCTCCGGCTCGATGCACTATCCCCGCGTGCCGCGGCCGTACTGGCGCGACCGCATGCGCAAGCTGCGCGCCCTGGGGCTGAACACTGTCTGCAGCTATGTCTTCTGGAACGTGCACGAGCCGCGGCCAGGGGAGTTTGACTTTACCGGGCAGAACGACCTGGCGGCCTACGTAAAGACGGCCCAGGAAGAGGGGCTGTACGTCATCCTGCGGCCCGGCCCCTACGTGTGCACAGAGTGGGATTTCGGCGGCTTCCCCGCCTGGCTGCTGCGGCCCCCGGCGGTAAAAGTACGCAGCCGGGATCCGCGGTTTCTTCAAGCCTCGGCCCGCTACCTGAAACGGGTGGGCGCGGAGGTCGCGCACCTGGAAGTCGCGCACGGCGGACCCATCCTCATGGTGCAGGTGGAGAACGAATACGGATCGTATGGCAACGACCTGGTGTACCTGGGCGAAATTCGCGATCAGATGCGCGCCGCCGGGTTTCGCGGCGTGCTCTATACCTCGAACGGACCGGGAGAGAAGATGCTGCGCGGCGGTTCCCTTCCCGAGCTGACCAGCGTGGTGAACTTCGGCGACGGCGATGATCCGGCGGATGCTTTTGCCGAATTGAAGAAGTACCGCGCCACCGGGCCGCGCATGTGCGGCGAGTACTGGTGCGGATGGTTTGACCACTGGGGCGAAAAACACCACACCACGCCTCCGGGAGACGCGGCCAAGGGGTTGGACTGGATGCTCAGCCAGGGCATTTCCAGCAACCTGTACATGGCCCACGGCGGCACTTCGTTTGGGTTTATGGCGGGCGCCAACTATGGGCGTAACTACGAGCCCGACACCACCAGCTACGACTACGACGCGCCCATTGATGAAGCCGGGCGGCCGACGGCGAAGTTCACCGCCATCCGGGCGGTGATCGAAAAGCATCTGCCGGCGGGCGAACGGCTGCCGGCCCTGCCGCCGGCTTTGCCCATGGTCTCGATCCCGGAGTTTGCCCTGGGAGAGTTTGCGCCCTATAAGCTGCTGGGGCCACATGTGGCGGCTCGTCCGGTAACGATGGAGGCCCTGGGGCAGAGCTACGGCATGGTGCTCTATCGCCACCGGCTGCAGAACGACGCCCAGGGCACGCTACAGCCGCTGGAAGTGCGTGACTATGCCCGGGTGTATGTGAACGGACGCGAGGCCGCGGTACTGGACCGCAGCCGGAACCAGGTGACGACGGAGATTGCGGTGAAGGCCGGGGACACCCTCGACATCCTGTCCGAGTGCATGGGGCGCATCAACTTTGGCTCAAAGCTTCCCGACAACCAACAGGGGATCACCGATCGCGTTCTGCTCGGGGGAACGGAGTTGAGCGGTTGGGAAACGCATGGCGTGGATCTCGATGTGACCGGGCGAATGCCGCGATTCACCGGCGGAGCGGCGGACGCGCCCGGTTTCTACCATGGGAGTTTTGCCCTGGAGCAGGTGGGCGACACCTTCCTCGACATGCGCGAATGGGACAAGGGCTACGTTTGGGTCAACGGCCACAACCTGGGGCGGTTCTGGCGGCGAGGGCCGCAGCAGTCGCTGTTTCTGCCGGGATGCTGGTTGCGGAAGGGCAGCAACGAGGTCATCGTGTTCGACTACACCCCGCAGCGCGCGCCGCGGCTGGCGGCCTCGCCCGC
>DATBPS010000250.1:0-2837 GCA_036561225.1 Terriglobales bacterium | reverse complement strand
CTGGTGGCCGGGACGGACAAGTCGGTGCCGGCGGTCAGCCTGCACCGCGAGTTGGAACTTTATGTCCAGGCCGGGCTGACGCCCATGCAGGTGATTGACCTGGCGACATCCGGTTCGGCGCGGGTGATGGGCGAGGAGAAGGTCGTCGGCACCATCGCGCCGGGGATGCGGGCCGACATGATTTTGGTGGCGGGCGATCCGCTGCGCGACTTCTCTGCCCTGCGCCAGGTGCGCCGCGTGGTGACCTTCGGCCGCCTGTACGACACCGCGCCGCTGTGGCGGCGGGCGGGCTTCCAAGAGCAAAGGCTAGGATTTAGGGGTTAGGGGTCAGGAAGGCGCGGGATGGGGGGCGGCGGGAGAGGTATTATTGGCGGCATGTGGCGGCGACTGGTATGGTTTCTCGCGGCGGGGCTCGTGGCGGCGGCGGCGCAAAAGCCGCCGGCGCTGCCCGATGGCCTGTATGCAGAGGCGACCACCGCCAAGGGCGTCATTCTAATGCAGCTGCGGCCGGATGCCGCGCCGCTGGCGGTTGCCAGTTTCGTCGGGCTGGCGGAGGGGAGCATCGCCAATCGGGCGCTTGATCCTGGGCAGCCGTATTTTGACCACTCGACGTTCAACCGCGTGGTGCCGGGGCATGTGATTCAGACGGGAGTGCCGAATTCGAAACGTGCCAAAACGCCTGGGTATACGTTCCCCAACGAGATTGACGCGCGGTTGAGCCACAACCACGCCGGCGCGGTGGGCATGGCCAATAGCGGCCCCGGCACCAATGCTTCGCAGTGGTACATCACGCTCGGCGACCGCTCTTATCTGGATGGGGACTACACAGTCTTTGGCGAGGTCGTTAAGGGCTTGAATGTGGTCCTCAGCATCCGGCAGGGGGATGCGCTCGATTCCGTCCGCATTCTGCGGGTGGGGAAGGCCGCGGCTGCCTACCACCCAACCACAGCCTCATTCGAGGCGCTGGTGACGCAGGCACGGGAGCGGGTGGCGCAGGAGGCCGGGGGCCGGCAGCGGGCGCTGGCGGAGTGGGTGAAGAAGAACTATCCGCGGGCTACGGGGCCGGAGGGCGGGGTGCTGAGCGACCCTCAGCCCACATCCCCTGCCCCCTTGACCGGGACGCTGCATGTCAGCTATCGCGGCAAGGTGGTGCGCTACGTCGGCAATTGGACGCACTATTCCGGCCCGCCCATCCGCTTCACCGAGTTTGCCAGTGGAGCCGGCGGCGTGCCGGGGTTTCACAGCCATCCGGTCGCGTTCGACTACACCGTCGGCGAAACCAAGCTCAACCCCGGTCTCGATTCCGTGCTGGCCACCATGCGCCCCGGCGAGCGGCGCACGGTGATCGTTCCGGCGCCGCTCGGCTACGGCAAAAACGGGCTCTACCCGCCCGAGGTGCACGGCCAGCCGCGGTTCGTCATCAACCCCGATGTCGTGCTGGTTTATGAGATAGGGGTCAGGGGCTAGGAGTCAGGGGTTAGGGGTCAGCGATTCCTGAGGTAAGCTGGTGGGCATGAAAATCTCGTCTTTTTCCGGCTTGGTGCTCCTTAGTTTGGCTTTGCCGTTGGCGGGGCAGGCGACGGCAGGCGGCGCGGGCAAGGCGGCAGCGCCGTCTTCAGCCGGGGCCAAGGCCGCGGAGGCGACCGAACGGCCGCCGCTGCCAGCCGATGCCCATACCACCCAGAGCATTACCCTGGACGGCAAAAAGCTGGCCTATACCGTCACCGTGGGCACACTGCCGGTGCGCGACGCGGCGGGAAAGACGACCGCGGAGCTGGTGTATACCGCCTATACAGTGGAGGGCGAAAACCGTCCTGTCACCTTTGCCGTGAATGGCGGGCCGGGGGCGTCGTCGGTGTTCTTGAACTTCGGCGCGATCGGCCCCAAGCACCTGCGGATGGGCAACGAGGGCGACAGCCCTTCCGACCCGGCGACGCTGAGCGACAATCCCGGCACCTGGCTGGGGTTCACCGACCTGGTGTTTCTGGATCCCATCGGCACCGGCTTCAGCCGCTCACTGGTGTCGCCCGAGGAGAGCGCCAAGCAGTTCTGGTCCACCGAACCCGACATCGAATACCTGTCGCGCTCCATCTACGACTGGCTGGTGCGCAACGACCGTCTGACCTCGCGCAAGTACATGGTGGGCGAGAGCTACGGCGGCTTCCGCGTGCCACGGCTGACCTACTATCTGCAATCGCAGCTGGGCGTGGCCATGAACGGCATCGTGCTGGTGTCTCCCTACCTGAACCCCACGCTGGAGGATAACGGCGACCTCTCGCCCATCCCCTGGATGGTGACGCTGCCCTCGATCACCGCCGCCAACCTGGAGCGCCAGGGCAAGCTCACCGCCGCCGCCATGCAGCCGGTGATCGCCTACACCCTGGGCGAGTACGCCACCACGCTCATCAAGGGACGCTCCGACCCGGCCGCCACCGCGGCCATGATCCAGAAGGTCACCGAGATGACCGGCCTGGATCCGCGGTTCGTCAAAGACTCGGGCGGACGGCTGGAGACCGGCGCTTATTTGCGCGAAGTGCACCGCGAGCAGGGCACGCTGGGATCTGTGTACGACTCCAACGTCACCATGTTCGATCCCTTCCCCTATTCACCCACGCAGCGCGCCAACGATCCGCTGCTGGCCTCTATGATCGCGCCGGCGACGACCGCCATGGTGGATTTCGTCACCCGTGTGGTGGGGTGGAAGGTGGACGCCCGCTACAACGCGCTTTCTTACGACGTCAATGCGCACTGGAGCGGCCAGGACGCCGAGCGCGCCGGATCGGTCGAGCAGTTGCGCGATGCCGTCGCCGCCGACCCCAAGCTGCGGGTGATGATCG
>DATBPS010000249.1:0-1745 GCA_036561225.1 Terriglobales bacterium | reverse complement strand
TGACGGTCCATGGGGTACGAGTGATAACCGAGCCAGCCTCCGGTTGCTGCAACAATGCTTTTACTTGCAGCTTTGCTCTGCAGAACCTCTGCGAATGGTCATCCATATCCAAACGGGTCTCACTCACGAGACTCACCGCCTAGGCTCTCCCCCATGGTCGAGCACTTGGAGCTCCCCCGTCCGCTGCGACTCATTCGCTGCACCGGGTTGAGCTTGAGCGAATCCCTTGGTCTGCCGCTCGCCGCCTACTTCCTGGGCGCCTGGCTGGGCGGCCGGAACGACGGGCTCATCGCCGGGGTCGTGGCCATCTGGCTCACCGCCGTGATCCGCAAGATCGCCTGCGGCTCGGTGCCCAGCCTGCTGACCATCTCGGCCCTCGTGCTCACCCTGCAGACCGCCGTGGTCCTGGCCACCGGGGTGTTCTGGATCTTCCTGCTGCAGTTCCCGCTCGGCTACGCGGCCATGTTCATCCTGTTCGCGCGCACCGCCCGCGGCCCCAATCCGATCGTGGCCAAGCTCGCCGCCGAGGTGGTGGCGCTGCGCCATCCGGCGCACCATCCCGCGCTGCACCGCTTCTTCCAGGGCGCGACCTGGCTGTGGTCCGGCATCTTCCTGGTGCTCACCGCGGGACTGGGCGTAATGATGTGGACCGAGCCGGCCAACACCTTCCTGTGGCTCTCCACCCTCGCCACCATCGCCGGGACCGTGGCGGGCATCGGCGCCTCGGTGTTGTGGTTCTGGTCAGTACTCCGCAAGCACGGTCTGCGGGTGCAGTTCGCCCCGGCCTAGAGTTTTCGTTGCGGCGAATGTGAATTTGACCCTAACCTTCAGGCGGTCAGCGTCGGCTTCAGTTCCAGCAGATGGGCCAGCAGGCCGTTCACGAACGCAGGAGACGCGTCGGTGGACAGATCGCGGGCCAGCAGCACGGCCTCGCTGATCGCTACCGCGTCCGGCACGTCGTCCGCCCACAGCAGCTCGTAGAGGCCGATGCGCAGCACGTTGCGGTCCACGATCGGCATCCGGTCCAGCGTCCAGCCCTCGGCGTGCTCTTCCAGCAGCTGGTCGATCCGCTCCCGGTGCGCCTGGACGCCGCGAACCAGTTCCGCCGCGTAGTCCCCGACCGGGGGGCTGGCCTGGATGATCCGCTGCTCCAGCATGTCCAGCACCGGCTCGCCGCGGACCTCAGCCTCGAACAGGATGTCCAGGGCCCGCTTGCGGGCCTTGCTACGGGCGGGCACGGAACCGCATCGCGTCGTCGGCGGCCCGGATCGCGGGGGGCACGAGGTTCACGCGCGGCCCATGTAGTCGCCCGTGCGGGTGTCCACCTTCACCTTTTCGCCCGTGGTGATGAACAGCGGCACGCTGATCTGGGCGCCGGTCTCCAGCGTGGCGGGCTTGGTGCCGCCGGTGGAGCGGTCGCCCTGCACGCCCGGGTCGGTCTGGCTCACGGTCAGCTCCACCGAGGCGGGGAGCTCGACGTACAGCGGGGTGCCATCGTTGAACGCGACCGTCGCGGTCTGCTCCTCAAGCAGGTAGTCCGCGGCGCCGCCGACCGTCTGCCGGGGAATCCGCGGCTGGTCGTAGTCCTGGGTGTCCATGAAGACGAAATCGTCGCCCTCGCGGTAGAGGTACTGCATCTCGCGCTTGTCGACGTTGGCCACGTCGACTTTGACGCCGGCGTTGAAGGTCCGGTCGACGACCTTGCCGGACATGATGTTCTTCAGCCGGGTGCGCACGAAGGCGCC
>DATBPS010000248.1:0-4655 GCA_036561225.1 Terriglobales bacterium | reverse complement strand
AGCAGGCCCATGGCGATCAGCGCCGGCAAAGCCCAAGGCAGGCTCGAAGGCGAGAAGATGGCCAGCAGGATCAGATTGCGGGCGAACATAGCGAGGGTAGCCAGCAGGGTGATGGTGACGCTCATGGAGAGGATGCTCTCCCCGGCGGTCTCCTGCACCGTGTGGCCCAGGCTCCGCAAGGTGGCGCCCAGCTCCAGCAACACCGCCGTGCTGCTGACCAACCCGCCCAGCAGGGCGCTCAAGAATAGCCCGCGGGCGCTGTACAGGCGCATCAGTACGTAATTGCCGAAACCGACTGCCGCCACGACAATGACCGCCACCCACACGGTGTGGGGGTTGATAGTCTGCCATTGGTCCACGAAGCGGTCGGGGAGCAGGGGATAAATAACAAAGGCCAGCAAGCCCAGCCAGATGGCCCCGCGAATTTCGTTGGTATGCAGCTCACCGGCGAAGCGGTGCAGCTCCAGCTTCCAGCTGAGGAGCAGGGTGACCACCAGCGCGGCGGCGACCGGCGCGAAAAACTCTCCCCTCCCCACCATCACGCCCAGGACATACAGGAACAACAGCGCCGCCGAGGTGGTGATCTCGACCGTCTGGCTGACCTGCAGCGAGCGCCAGTTGAGCAGCACAATCAGCACCATCACCCCCACGGCCATGGTGACTTCGAGCGGTGCGCCGAGCAGTGCCGCCAGCATGCCCACCAGCGCGGTCAGGGCGCAGGTACGGATGCCCGCCTCCTTGTTCGACCACTCGCGTTCGAAACCCACCATCAGGCCGATGGCCAGCGCCAGGGCGATGCGGGCCGCCACCTCGCCCAGGGTCAGGGAGATCATGGCCACTAGCATAGCGCCGCCAAACGTGGTACATATCCTTGCGTGTGGCCCAGAACCTGTGGAGTAATCGGGGTGGCGTTGGCGCTGGCGGCGATGAGCGCCGCCGCCGCCGGGCCAACCCCGCCGGGAGGCATTACGCAAAGCGCCTTTGGCAAACTGCCCGACGGGCGGACGGCGGAGATCTACACGCTCACCAATCGGGACGGGATGCAGGCCGGGATCACCAACTACGGCGGCATTCTGGTGAGCCTGAAAGTTCCTGACCGCCAGGGGCGGATGGCCGACGTGGTGCTCGGCTACGACTCACTAGCCGGGTATGTCCATGACACGGCGACCTACTTCGGCGCGCTGGTGGGGCGCTACGCCAACCGCATCGCCCGCGGGCATTTTCAGCTGGACGGCCACCGCTACACGCTGCCCATCAACAACCCGCCCAACTCGCTGCACGGCGGGACCGAAGGGTTCAGCCGGCGCTTGTGGACGGCCACGATCGTCAAGGGCACAGATGGCCCGGCGCTGGAGTTGTCGCTGGTCAGCAAGGACGGCGACCAGGGTTATCCCGGAACCGTGCACGCGCGCGTCATCTACACCCTGGAAGACGACAACGCGCTGCGGATCGAATACTTCGCCACCACCGACCGGGACACGGTTGTGAACCTGACCAACCACTCCTACTTCAACCTCGGCGGCGAGGGTTCAGGGTCCATGCTGGGTACAGAGCTGACCATCCACGCCGACCGCTACACGCCCATTGACAAGACGTTGATACCCACCGGCGCCCTTGCCCCGGTCGCGGGCACGCCGCTCGACTTCACCCGTTCCACGCCCATCGGCGAGCGCATCGGCGCCGACAACCAGCAACTGCACTTCGCCGGCGGCTACGACTTCAACTATGCGCTCGATAGTGGCGGCGGCGCCGCTCCCGCGTTGGCGGCCGAAGCGTATGATCCGGGCAGCGGGCGGCGGATGCGCGTCTACACCACCCAGCCGGGTTTGCAGTTTTATAGCGGCAACTTTTTGAAGGGCGAGCGAGGCAAGCACGGCCACAGCTACGGATTCCGGTCGGGCTTCGCGCTGGAGACCCAGCATTTCCCCGACTCGCCCAACCAACCGGCGTTCCCCTCCACCGAACTCAAGCCCGGCCAGACCTACCACCAGATCACTATCTATCGCTTTGATGCGCACTAGCCGCGTGGTCGGAAGGTCACGCTGTAGAACAAGCCGGCGGCGAGGAGCAACCCACCCCAATAGATCCCCAGGTGCAGCGCGGCCAGGGCCACCGGCGGCTGAGATGGGTGGGGAATCTGCCAGAGTCCGGCGGCGAGAATCAAGGCGCCGTAAGCGGTCAGCAAGAGGCCGATGAAGAACCAGATCGAAATGGGCGGGCGGCGTTCCGGCATATCGTTTACCAGACCAGCAGGTTCAGGATAAACAGCGCCACGATGATCACCACCGCCCAGAAACCCGGGCGCTGGGTCAAGCGCAATTCCGATTCGTGCGGCAGCAGGGTGCAGCCGTAGACCAGGCCTTGCAGCTCGGCTTCCGGCCGCGGGCGAGTGGCGAGGCTTACGGCCACGGTCACCACCACGGCCAGACTCCAGGACCACAGGGCGCGATACATGTCCTCGGCCATGACGCTGGCATGGGGGGAGAACGCAATGGTGGACAGGGCGGCCGGGCTGGCCTTCACCCACAGCCACATGCCGATCGAGGAGGCGGTGCCCGCCAGCAGGCCCCAGAAGCCGCCCGCGCTGGTGGTCCGCTTCCAGAGCATTCCGAGGATCACGGTGGCGAAGAGCGGGGCGATGAAGAAGCTGAACAGCGCCTGCACGTAGTCCATGATGCTGGCGAACTGCATCACGAAGTAGGCGGTGCCGATGGAGATGAGCACCCCGCCCAGGGTGGCGAAGCGTCCCATGCGCACGTAATGGCGGTCCTCGGCGGCGTCGGGCGGGACGGAAGCCGTATGTCCACCGGGCGCGGCAGCCGCCAACGCCGGGCGCGAGGAGAAGCGCAAGCGCATGGGATGGTACAGATCGTGGGTCCAGACGGTGGCGAAGGCGCTGACGTTGCCCGCCATGCCGGACATGAAGCCGGCCACCAGCGCGGTAATGCCCAAGCCCAGCAGGCCGGGGCCGCAATAACGGGCCAGCATCAAGGGCAGCACTTCGTTGTAGCTGAAGCCCCCGGTGGCGGCGGCGATGGGGGCGCTGGTCAGCTTCATGGGCAGCACCGCCAGCGCCAGCAGGCCGGGCAGCACCACAATCAAGGGGACAAACATCTTGAAGCCGGCGGCGATGATCGGCGCCATCTGGGCCGAGCGCAGGTCGCGCGAGGTAAGCACGCGCTGTACCACCAGGAAGTCCGTCGTCCAGTACCCGAAGGCGCTGACGAAACCGAGACCGAAGACGATCCCTGTCCAGTGAATGCCCATCGGATTCGAGGTAAAGTCGCCCAGGCCGCGCCACAGGTGGGTGTAGTCCTGGCCGGGGAAGTTGGTGTGGATGCGGGCCACCATGCCGCTCCATCCCCCGGTATCGATCAGCCCGGCGATGGAGACCACCAGCGCCCCCGCCCAGATCAGCACAAACTGCAGCACCTCGTTGAAGATGGCCGAGCGCAGTCCGCCCAGGGCGACGTAGATGGCCACCGTGGCCGCCGACACCCAGATGCTGAAGCTCAGGCCCCAACCCAGCAGAATCTTCAGCACCAGCGCCATGGCGTACATGTTGACCCCGCTGACCAGGACCGTCATGGCGGCAAAGCAAATGGCGGAGAGGGCGCGGGTGGATTCCCCGTAGCGCAGGTGCAGATAGCCGGGCACGGAGTGGGTCTTGCAGATGTAGTAGAACGGCATCATGACCACGCCCAGAAACAACATGGCGGGAATGGCGCCGATCCAGTACCAATGCGCGGTCAGAATGCCGTACTGATAGGTCGAGGCCGCCCAGCCCATCAGTTCCAGCGAGCTGAGGTTGGCGGCCAGGAAGGCGAGGCCGGCCACCCAGGCGGTCATCTCCCGGCCAGCCAGGAAGAAGTCCTCGCTGGTGCCGCTGAAACGCTTGAGGTAAAACCCCAGACCCAGGGTGGTGACGAAATACAGCGCCAGAATGGCCGTGTCCACCGGATGGAGCGGGATGAGCTGGGCGGTCATAGGGAATCCTTCACCGCGCGCAGCCGCGCGGCGGCGGTTTCGGGGGTGAGGTCACGCTGCGGCATGGCCAGCAGCTCATAGCCCACCAGAAACTTGCGGATGGTGGCCGAGCGCAGCAGCGGCGGAAAGAAATGGGCGTGCAGATGGCAAGCGGCGGCATCGGCGTTGCCGGTGGCGGGGAGGTGAAATCCCCAGGAGGTCGGAAAGGGCGTCTGAAAGAGATTGTCGTAGCGCAGACCGAGGCGGATCAGAATGTCGGCCAGATCCTGACGCTGCCCAGGGTCCAGATCGGTGAGACCCGCGCAGTGCTGTTTGCACAGCAGAAGCACCTCAAAGGGCCAGTAGGCCCAGAAGGGAACGACCGCCAGAAAGCCGGCGTTTTCACAGACGACGCGCTCGCCCGCCTGCCGTTCCCGCTCCACGGTGTCACAAAGCAGGCAGGACCTGTGGCGCCGGCGATAGGCGTCGAGCGACGCCTGTTCGCGGCCGAGGACATTGGGGACGTGCGAGTTGGCCCAAATCTGCCCGTGGGGATGGGGGTTGCTGGCCCCCATCATCGCCCCGCGGTTTTCAAAGATCATGACGCTCCGCAGTTCGGGGCGGGCGATCAACTCGCGGTACTGGTCCGCCCAGGCATTCACTACCTGCGTGACAGATTCCGGGGGCAG
>DATBPS010000247.1:0-6267 GCA_036561225.1 Terriglobales bacterium | reverse complement strand
GCCGCTCAGCTCCTGCAAGCGGGCGCGGGCGCGGAAGGTGCGGCATTTGAGCGTGGCGGCGGGGATGCCCAGCCGCGCCGCCGCCTGGCGGCAGCTCAAACCCTGCAGCTCGCGCACTTCGACCGCCTCGCGCAGCGCCGGCGAGAGCCGCCGCAGCAGTTTGCTCAGGCGTTCGTGCCGCTCGCGCTCCAGACAGTTGGCCTCGGGGGAGGGACGATGATCGTGGAACTGCTGCCCGGCCGCAGTGACCTCTTCGAGCGAGCTGGCCGGCCGCGCCCGCTGCCGCCGTTGCTGGCCGCGGGCGGCATTGATCACGATGCGGGTGATCCAGGTGGCCCATTGTGAGCGGCCCTGAAACTGATCGCGATGGCGGAAGGCCAAAAGCAGCGCCTCCTGCAGCGCATCCTGGGCGTCCTCGGGGTTGCCCACCTGCCGCAGGGCAATGCGATACAGTCGCGGCTGATACCGCCCCACCAGATCCGCGAATTCGCCTTCAGGCAAAAACTTCCCTGGCCCGGAATTTGTTGCGTACTTACTCGCCATGACTCGTTCCTCCTCTCACTGACCGGTCAGGACTTGCGCCCCGAATTGCCTGCTGCACCCTCCAGGGAGCAATCGGCGTGCCAGAGCAGCCCGCGATATGATGGCGAAATGAGATTGCATGCTGCTGTTGTGACGGTGGTGGCCGGGCTGGCCGCCGGACTGGCCGCGCAGTCGGCGATGCCGGCGCCCTCGTCCGCGCTGGCTCAGGTGGTGGGCCAGGCGTTGCTTCATTCCCAGGCCAACCAGAACCTGGAGGAGCTGACCGACACCATCGGCGAGCGCCTCACCGGCACCCCCAACGCCCAGCGCGCGGTGGAGTGGGCGCTGGCGCGCATGCGCGCCATGGGGCTGACCAACGTTCACAAGGAGGATTACACCGTGGCCCACGGCTGGCAGCGCGGTATCGCCGATGTCGAGCTGCTGACCGGCGCGCGCCAAAAGCTGAACGCGGTCAGCATGGGCTGGACCGGCTCGACCGCCCCCGGCGGCGCCGACGGTGAGTTGCTGGCGGTGAACGTCTATGACCTGCCGCAGTTGGCCGGGCATCCGGGCGACTGGAAGGGCAAGGTGCTGCTGCTGCGCGCCCAGGGCAAGCCGCCGGAGGGCTTCTCGGGGCTGGATAGTTTTGTCGCCATGCCCAAATTTCTGGCGGCCGCCCACGCCGCCGGGGCGCTGGCGGTGATCGGCGGCCAGGGCGCGGGCGCATCGGCCGGCATGAACATTACCCACACCGGGGTGGTGGCTTTCAATCAATATCTGGAAGAACCGATGGTCAACCTCACCGCCGAGGACCAAACGCTGCTGGAGCGCGACCTCGATCATGGCCGCGCGGTGCGGCTGCATGTGGACATCGAGAACCACGTCAGCGGGCCGGTGACGGCCAGCAACGCGGTGGGGGATGTGCGCGGCCGTGAACACCCGGACGAGATCGTGGTCATCGGCGGCCACCTCGACTCCTGGGACCTGGCCACCGGCGCCACCGACAACGGCACCGGCGCGGCGGCGGCGCTGTCGGCCGCGCAGGCGATGGTCGAGAGCGGGCAGCCGCCGCGGCGCACGGTGCGGGTGGTGCTGTTCACCGGTGAGGAGCAGGGATTGCTGGGCTCGGTCGCCTATTGCCAACAACACGCCGCCGAAATGCCCAACACGGTGGCGGCGCTGATCATGGACGAAGGCCAGGGACCGATCGTCGGCATGGACGCCGGCGGCCACGACGAGATTCTGCCGGCGCTGCGCACGCTGGCCGGCTATCTCACCGCCTTCCCCGCCCCCAAACTCACCGACGAAAGTATGTTCGAGACCGATACCGGCCCCTTCACCCTGGCCGGCACCACCGGCATTAACCTGCCGCAGGATTCACCCAACTACGCTTACACCCACCACTCGCCGGTGGACACCTTCGACCACGTGCGCCAGGACGTGCTGGTGCGCAACGCCGCCGAGATGGCGGCCATGGCCTATTACATCGCCGATGCGCCCCAGCGGCCGACCCGGCAGTTCACCCCCGCCGAGACCGGGGCCATGCTCAAGAAACAGGGCCTCGAAAAGGAGCTGCGCGCCTTCGGGCTGTGGAACTTCCCGGAGAATTAACCGCCGGTCATTTTCATTGGCGCAAGGCGGTGACCGGATCGGTGCGGCTGGCGCGCCGCGCGGCGGGCAGACTGGCGCCCAGCGCGGCGGCGGCCAGCAAACCGGCGGCGGCGAGCAGCGCCATAACGTCCAGACCGCCCAAGCCGGCCACCAGCCTGTCCATCACCTGGGCGGCGAGCACCGCTCCCACCAGGCCGCAGGCGGTTCCCCCGGCGATCAGCCATAAACTGTGGCCCAGCACCAGCGCGAGCACCTGCCCCGGCCGTGCTCCCAACGCCATGCGCACCCCGATCTCCGCCGTGCGTTGCGCCGCCAGGCGGGCCAGCACTCCGTAGACACCGATACAGGCCAGCCCCAGAGCCAGCGCGGCGAAGAGGCCGAACAGCAGCAGCAGAAAGCGTTGCTGGCCGAGCGATCCACGCGCCAACTCCTCCATGGTGAGCACTTCATACAGCACCTGGCCTCCCTGCGCCCCGGCGGCGGCGGTGCGCACCGGCTGCAGCAACCGGCGCGGATCCACGCCGGTCCGCACCGCCACCGACATCAGCTGCGACCAGCGGCGCACGTAGCGATCGGGCAGTTGATCGAAGCTGTCATAGACCTCGTCGCGCACCTTCGCCTGGGGATCGCTCGCCGGGCCCCAGTACATCACGTGCCCGACCACACCGACGATCGTTTGCGGATCGTTGTCGAGTCCAATCCAGATCTTTCGTCCGATCGGGTCGGCGGCGCCGAAGGCATGGCGTGCCAGCGATTCGTCCACCACCGCCACGGGTAGCGTTCCCTGGTTGTCTCCGCTTTGGAACCAGCGGCCGCGCAGCAGATGCAGGCCCAGGGTCTGTAAATACCCGGGGGTGACACAGGTGGCCAGGGCGCTGGGCTGTTGGCCGACCGGCGGAGGAGCGGAGGTGGTCCAGTAATTGATCTGGTTGTTGCCCTCGCGCAGCGGCACAGTATCCACCAGTGCGGCGCTCTCGACCCCGGGCACGGCCCGGATGCGGTCCAGCACTTGCGTCCAAGCCGCACGAGTAGCCGCGGGATTGGCCAGAGTAGCCGCCGACAGCGCCGTGCGGGCCACCAGTACATGGTGGGTATCCACGCCGGGCTGGACGGCGCTCAACCGCAGCACCGCGCGTCCCAGCAACCCGGCGCCGGCCAGCAGCACCATGGCCAGCGCCACCTCCGCCACCACGAAGACCGAATGCAGGCGGCGGGTGGGGCCGCCGCCCACCCCGCCCGGGCGCAGCGATGTCTCCAGCTCCTCGCGCGGCACGCGCAGCGCCGGAGCCAGGCCGAACAGCAGCCCCGCGCCCACTGCCACGGCCAGGGAAAACAGCAGCACCCGCGCGTCGAGGTGGACCTCCGCCGCGCGCGGCAGGCCCTGCGGCCAAAGCGTGATGAGCAGAGGCAGTCCCAGCCACGCCAGTCCCAGACCGAGCCCCGCGCCGCCGGTCGCCAGCAGGGTGCTTTCCGCCAGGCATTGCCGTACCAGGCGTCCGCGGCCGGCGCCCAGCGCTACCCGCATCGCCATCTCGCGCTGCCGCGTCGCGCCGTGGGCCAGCAGGAGGTTGGCGGCGTTCACGCCCGCCAGCAGCAGCACCAGCAGCGCCGCTCCCAAGAGCAGAGCGATGGTGGAAGAGGCATCGCCGGTATCGGGTCGCAGTTCCTGGGCCACAAAAGTCCGCCCCTGATTGGTGGCGGGATAGCGCGCCGCCAGCGTCCGGCCGACAGCGTCGAGCTGGGCGCGCGCCGCGGCCAGGCTGACCCCGGGTTGCAGGCGCCCGATGACGCTCAGACCCGGATGAATGGCGCGGTTCTCAAGACGCGGGTCCGGGTCCGCGCCCAGCGGCAGGTAGATGCCGACGCTGTCGTCACCCGCGCCCGAAATCGCCGACAAGGCCGGCGGCGCGATGCCCACCACGGTGTAACCAACATCCTCAAACACCAGCCGCGCGCCCAATGCCCGGGCGGCGCTGCCGAACCGCCGCTGTGCCTCGGCGGCACTGAGCATCGCCACCGGCGCCGCGCCGCGGTGGTTGTCGGCCGCGGTGAAGCCCCGGCCCCGCGCCGGCGCCAGTCCGAGCACGTCCAGCAGCTCGGGCGAAATCTCGTAGCCGTCCACATAGGCGGCCGTCCCTGGCCGGCTGACAATGCCCCCCAGCGGACGGGAAGCGCCCAGGCGCACTCCCGTCTCGGCGGCGCGGGCATCGCGGAAATTGGGCACCGCCACCGCCCACAAGTTGCCCAGCGCGGTGGCCTGATCGGTGCGCTCCTGGACGCCGATCAACCGATCGGGATGGGAGAACGGCAGCGGTTGCAGAAGCACCCCGCTGGCGACGCTGAACATCAGCGTGGTGGCGCCGATGCCCAGGCCGAGGGTGATGAGCAGCACCGCGGCAAACCCCGGACGGCGGCGCAGGCCGCGCAGCGCCAGCCGCAGATCGCGCCCGGTTTCGTTCAGCCAGCGCCGCGGACGGGCATCCCGGCATCCCTCGGCGGCGGCGTCGAAGGCGCCGAAGGCCGCCTGGGCCGAACGCCGGGCCTCGGCGGGTGTCCGCCCGTCGGCGGCCAGGTCGGCGGCGTGCTCGGCGAGGTGGAAGCCGAGTTCCTTCTCCAGCTCGCGTTCCCGGCGGCGCTTCATTCGGCGTTCTCCGGCGCCAGCGCCAGAATGGCGCCCACCGCCCGCGTCAGCCGCTGCCAGCTCGCCGCCTCCTCCGCCAGCACCGCCGTGCCGCGGCGGGTGAGCCGGTAGAACTTGGCCTCGCGCCCGGTCGTGGTCACGCGCCAGTCGGCGCTGAGCAGGCCGCGGTGCTCCAGCCGGTGCAGCGCCGGGTAGAGAGAACCCTGCGGCACCTGCACCACCTCGCGCGATACCTGACCCAGCCGCTGCGCGATGGCGTAGCCATGCACCGGCCCCAGCGCCACCACTTTGAGGATGAGCAGATCGAGCGTGCCCTGCGGCAGCTCGGATTTCGAAGTCGCCATGGCGTTCCTTGCCTCCAGCTTCTACAGCTTATGCTTCTACATGTAGAAGGTCAAGATGTTGGAAGCGCGAGGTATTCTAGTAGCCATGATCGTCGCCTTCGCCTGTGACCACGGCGGCTTCCCGCTGAAGGAGCGCCTGCTGGCCGCCATCACCGCCGGCGGCCACACCGTGCTGGATTTGGGCACCAACTCCCCCGCCGCGGTGGACTATCCCGACTACGCCGAGGCGCTGGGGAAGGCCATCCTCGAGGGCCGCGCCCAGCGCGGCGTGCTGGTCTGCGGCAGCGGCGTGGGGGCGACGGTGGCCGCCAACCGCATGCCCGGCATCCGCGCCGGCCTGTGCCACGACTGCTTCTCCGCCCGCCAGGGGGTCGAGGACGACGACTGCAACGTGCTCTGCCTGGGGGCGCGCGTCATCGGCCCGGAGATCGCCGCCGACCTGGTGGCCATCTTCCTTAAGGCGCAGTTTTCCAACGCCGAGCGCCACCGCCGCCGCCTGGCCAAGATACGGGCGATGGAAGAGCGCTACTAGCTGGCGGCCTGACGCCGCGCCGGCTGCTCCTGATCCACCATCACCGAGACCAGCCGCGAACAACCGGGTTGGGGCATGGTGACGCCGTACAGGGTGGGCGCGACCTCCATGGTGCGCTTGTTGTGGGTGATGAGGATGAACTGGGTGGCGCCGCTCATCTGCTTCACCATCTCGCTGAAGCGGCCGACGTTGGCCTCATCCATGGGCGCATCCACTTCGTCCAGCAGGCAGAAGGGGCTGGGCTGGTAGCGGAAGATGGCCAGCAGCAGCGCCATGGCGGTCATGGCCTTCTCCCCGCCCGAAAGCAGCAGCGCGTTCTGCAGCTTCTTGCCCGGCGGCTGGGCGACGATGTCCACGCCCGGCTCGGTCTGCCCCTCGATCTCACTCAGCCGCAGGAAGCCCTGGCCGCCGCCAAACAGCACCCGGAAGGTTTCCTGGAAGTTGGCGTTGATGTGCTCGAAGGCCTCCTGGAACTTTTGCTGGGAGATGGCATCCATCTCGGCGATGGCCTTCTGGGTGTCGGCGATGGAGTCGATCAGATCCTTGCGCTGGGTTTCCATGAACTGATGCCGCTGCTGGGCCTCGTCGTACTCCTCCAGCGCCATCATGTTGACCGG